>NZ_JBIAQI010000004.1:20103-385130 GCF_042888905.1 Streptosporangium sp. NPDC002721 | reverse complement strand
GGCGCGGGGGGGTGGGGTGTGTTGGCGGGGTGGGTGTGTGGGGGGGGCCCCGCCGCGCCCGCCGGGTGCGGTGGCTGGTGGGGGGGGGGGGGGGGGGGGGGGGCGCCCCCCCCCCCCCCCCCCGCCTCCTGTGGCACGCTTCCCCGCTGTTTCGTGGTGCCGCCCGTCAGCTCGCGAAGACGATCACGTTGTCGCGGTAGCTGCGCCGCTTGCTGTCGAAGGACCCGCCGCAGGTGATGAGCCTCAGCTCGGCTCCCTTGGTGGAGCCGTACACCTGCCTGTCGGGGATCCGGCTCTTCGGGAAGCGGGCCAGGCGCCGGACGGTGAAGGTCACCGTGCTTCCGTCGGCCCTGTCGACGTGGACGCGGTGTCCGGGACGGAGTTTTCCGAGCCGGTAGAAGACGGCGGGCCCCGTCCTGGAGTCCACGTGCCCGGCGATGACCGCCGCACCGGCCTCGCCGGGCTCGGGACCGGCCTTGTTCCAGCCCACCCTGTCGAAGCGCACCGGGGCGACCAGCTTGTTCCTCGCGTCCAGCTTCAGCGCGATCACCGAGGTGGAGAGCCCGATCGCCGGGACGCGGAGCCGCACGGGGTTGGCGACCTCACCCCTGGCCGGGGGTCGTACGAACCGGGCGGCCGTGAAAGCCCCGGAGGCCGTGGCGGTCGTGGAAGTCGTGGAAGTCGTGAAGCTGGTGGAGGCTTCGGAGGCTGTGGAAACCGAGGGGGCGCTGTGCGCGGCCACCTCGGTGGAGCACGCGGTCATGGCCACGAGGGCGGAGAGAGCGGCCACGAGGGCACCGGGGGTCCGCACGGTCAGCTCCCCGAGGTGAATCGACGGCTGAACCAGAAGCCGCCACCCGCCAGCAGCCCGGCACCGGCCAATCCCACCGGCACCCAGAGCGGCACGCCCTCCTTCTCCGCCATCCCGCCGAACCCGGTCTCCACACCACCGGCGGGCGCCCGGTCATCGTCATCGTCGTCATCGTCACGCGACGCACCACCCTGACCGGTGTCCACACCACCGGCGGGCGCCCGGTCATCGTCGTCATCGTCGTCATCGCGCGACGTGCTGCCCTGGCCGGTTTCCACTCCGCCCCGGGGGAGGTCGTCGTCCCGGTCGTCACGGTCGTCACGGTCGTCACGGTCGTCGTCACGGTCGTCGTCACCGCCGTCGTCGTCGTCATCGTCACCCCCCTTGTCGTCGTCATCGTCGTCGTCCGCGACGTCGACCACCGACGTGGACGAAACCGGGAACGCGGACGCCTGGGCCGCCGGGACGCCGGCGAGGACGCCGGTGGTGCCGAGTCCGAGGGTGATCGCGATGGCGAGCAGGGTCCGCCGTAGTTCCAGGCTCATCTGGCCCTCCTGAAGGTCGTTCCTGAAGTCGTTCCGCACCTTCTGTGCGGATGACTCCAGATTTCCGGTGGCCGGTGGACCCACCATGAGCGCGGGATGAGAGGGCTCTCACTGAACCCGCAGGCGGTAGCCGGACCCCCTGACGGTCTCGATCCGCTGGTTTCCCAGCTTGCGGCGCAGGTAGCGGACGTAGACGTCCACCACGTTCGAGCCGGGGTCGAAGTCGAACCCCCACACGTGGCTGAGCAACTGCTGGCGGGTGAGAACCTGGTCCGGGTGGCGGCAGAAGATCTCCGCGAGGGCGAACTCGCGGGTGGACAGGTCGACGGAGCGCTCGCCCACGTGGGCCCGCCGGGTCCGCAGGTCCAGGGCGAGGTCGCCGACGCGCAGCACGGTCGTCTCCGGGACGCGTTCCGGACGCAGGCGAAGCCGTACGCGTGCCAGCAGTTCCTCGAAGGAGAAGGGCTTGGCGAGGTAGTCGTCGGCCCCGCCCTCAAGGCCCGCGACGGTGTCGGCGACGCTGTCCCGGGCGGTGAGGATGATCACTGGGATGGTCGCCATCTCCTGCCGGAGCCGTCGCAGGACCGTGAAGCCGTCGCTCAGCGGAAGCCCGATGTCCAGGATCATCAGGTCGAAGAGTCCGGCACGGGCGTACTCGTACGCCGCGAGCCCGTCCGCGACGACAGTCGTCGTGAACCCGTTGCCTCTCAGGCCCTTCTCCAGGAAGGACGCGATCCGGCCCTCGTCCTCGGCTATCAGGATGCGGTTCACCCTCGGCTCCTTCCTCGGGGATTGTCACGGTCGCGCCTTCTCCGCCGCGCGATATGGACTCGTACGGGATGTCAGTGCTCGTACGAGAGCGTCATGGGGATCTCCTCGTACGGGAAGGAGATCAGGAAGAGCGCCCCGCCCCCGTCGGCCGGGTGGACGCGCGCGGTGCCCCGGTGCGCCTCGGCGATGGAGCGGACGATGGCGAGGCCGAGTCCCGCGCCGTCGTGCGACCCGGTGCGGCCCGTGCCCCGGACGAAGCGGTTGAAGATGCGTTCGCGGTCCTGCTCGGGCACGCCGGGACCGGTGTCGCGCACCCACAGCTCCACCCGGCCGTCCCGTACGGCGGAACCGACCGCGATCAGGTCGCCGGGGCCGGTGTGCCGCACGGCGTTGGCCACGAGCTGGATCAGCGCCTGGGTGAGGCGCTGCCGGTCGGCCGTGACCCGTTCCTCGGCCACCTCGTCCACCCGCCAGCGGCGCTCCCCCAGGGCGCGGGCCTTGGCCACGACCTCGACGGTGAGGTCGGCGAGCTCGACCTCGCCGAGGGTGAGGAAGCCCGGTTGCTCCGACCTGGCGAGCATGATCAGGTCGTCGACGATCCGGTTCATCCGTCCCAGCTCGTCGGTGACCAGGGCCAGGGTGGCGGCTCGTTCCTCGGGGTCGTCCCCCATGAGTTCGAGGTGGCCTCGGACGACCGTGATCGGGGTGCGAAGCTCGTGCCCGGCGTCGTCGAGGAAGTCGCGCTGCACGGCGAAGGCGCGTTCCAGCCGGTCGAGCATGTGGTTGAAGGTCGCGGCCAGCGCGGAGACGTCGTCGTCGCCGGAGACGGTGAGGCGCCGGCTGAGGTCGCCGGAGCCGCCGATCCGTTCCGCCGTCTGGCGGACCAGCCGCACGGGGGCGAGGACCCGTCCCGCGACGAACCACCCGCCCGCCCCGGCCAGGAGCAGCGCCGCCAGCGCGGTGAGGCCCAGCACGCGCACCGCCTCGTCGACCTCACGGCGTTCGAGGTCGTAGAAGACGATGGCCACGAAGGCGCCCTCGACCTCACCGTCGGCGATCACCGGTGCGACCGCCCAGCGGACGAGCCCGGCGGTGCTGGGGGCCCAGTCCCAGGTGGGTTCGGTCGCGGCGGCCATCCGCGCGACCAGCGCCCGGTCGGTGTCCAGCACGGCCGGGGGTTCTGCGTACGTGCGCCAGCGGACCTTCCCGTCCAGGATCACGAAGAAGGTCTCGTGGCGGTCGGGGGCGTTGACCTTCAGGTACTCCTGGAGCAGCGCGGGCGGGGAGGCGGTCGAGTGCTTCGCGTACCAGTGGAGTTTCTCCACCTCGTTGGCGAGCTCGGCGTTCACCCGGTCCTCCAGCCTGACCAGCAGGATGGTCCAGGTGGCGAACACCGAGACGCTCAGGGCGAGGGCGACGACCGCGAGCGTCCACCCCACGATGCGGGTCCGTGCGCTCACCGCCAGGCCGTCGCCTCTGCCGCGGTCCCGGCCGTAGCCGTCGTCGCCGTCGCCGTCACCGTCATCGCGGTTTCAGTCGCCGTCATCGCCGTAGCCGTTGCCGCCGTCGTGCTCTCGGTCATCGCCGTCGTGGTCTTAGTCGTCGCCGTCATCGCCGCCGTCATCGTCATCGTCGTCGTCTCCCCCGCCTCGCGGCGGCGGTGGCGGTTGTACCCGTTCGGCCCGTTCCTTCCCGGTCAGGCTGGACGCGGCGGGCCCGCCCGAGGTCGCGGAGGCCGGTGGCGTCCGGTCGTCGTCCCGGCCCTTCGGATCGCCGGACGCCCCGGGATCGGCCGGTGCGGTGGAGCCCGTGGAGGGCCGTGGTTGCGCGGTGCCCGTCGTCGCGGCCGTCTCGCTCGCCCGGTCCCGGTCGACCACGACGGCCTCCCCGAGGCTGCCGGAGTTGCCCTGGACCAGCACCACGACCGCGAACATCGCGACCGCGGTGACGAGTATCCCGATCACCATGCTGACGGTTGACGTCCTGCGGCTCATGGCGTCCACGGTAGGCGCCGTCACAGGAGATCAGGCTGGGACGGAGATGAGAAGACTCTCATCATCGGGCGACACGGACATGTACTGTCAATAAACCGATCGCCTCCGCGCTCCGATCGGCCTCAGGCTAGGATCACCGAGTTAGGTTAGCCTTGCCTGATATCGGGGGTCCCTGCATTGCGGCTGTACCTCACCGCGCTCAAACCGACCGACTCGGTCACCGACGGATTCCTCCCGGCGGCACGCGCGCTCGGCTGTGAGGTCACGATCCTCACCGACCGCCCCGAGCGGCATCGCGACTCCGGGGCGGAGGTGCTCCACTGCGACGTACGCGACGCGCGGGCCGTGATCGACACCGTGGCGCACCACCACGTCCCGGACGCGATCTTCTCCAACTCCGACCACATCCAGGCGGAGACGGCGCTCGCCGCCGCCTACTTCGGCCTGCCCGGCAAGGACTGGCGGGCCTGCGTCGACACCAAGAACAAGGCGCTCACCCGGCGACGGCTCGCCGCCGCCGGGGTCGAGACCGTACGTTCCGCGCGGCTGGCACCGGCCGACCCGCCGCCCGCCGAGATGCCGTTCCCCGCGGTCGTGAAGCCGCGCGAGGGGGTGGCCAGCGAGGACGTCGTGCTGGTCCGCGACGCGGGCGAACTCGCGAGGGCCGTCGCGGCCATCCGGGACAGGCGGCCCGGAGAGACGCTGGTCGTGGAGGAGTATCTCGACGGCCCCCTGCACACGATGGAGACGCTCGGCGACGGCGAGCGGGTCAGGGTGCTCGGCGGGTTCCGCACCACCCTCGGGCCGCTGCCGCACTTCGTGGAGGAACGGCTCGACTGGGAGCCGCCACCGGGCCGTGAGCACGTGCTGCGGGCGCTGGAGGCGCTGCGGGTGGGGTTCGGGGCCTGCCACACCGAGTACGTGATGACCCCGGCCGGGCCTCGGATCGTCGAGGTCAACTACCGGGTGATCGGCGACCACTGCGACTTCCTGCTGGCGAGCGTGCTGGACGTGCCCCTGTTCGAGCTCATTCTGGGCGTGCATCTCGGGGCGGAGCCAAGACTCCCCGGCGTCGCGGAGGGGCACGCGACGGCGCTGAGCCTGGTCGCCGACCGCGCGGGGACCGTGGTGAGGTCTCCCGGGACGATCGTTCCCGAGCCCGGCGATCCGGTCCGGATCTGGCACCGGCCGCTGCGCGCGGTGGGTGACCGGATCGACCTGAGCAACACCAACCGCGACTACATGGGCGTCGTCCGCGCGATCGGGCCCGACCGGGCGCGCGTGGACGCGGCCGTCGCGGCGTTCACCGCGGAGAACCCGTGGGTGATCGCATGAGCCGCGAGTCCACGAACGAGCGCAGGGTCCGTGGACCCCGTGACCGCGCGAACCGGGGAACCATGAGCGACCGCGAGCGCGGGGAGTCCACGGGCGACCGTACGAACCGGGGAACCATGAGCGACCGCACGAACCGGAGACCCGCGGGTGACCGTACGAACCGGGGACCCGTGGGCGACCGCGCGCCCCTGGGAGCCGCAGGAGCCGCAGGAGCCGCAGGAGCCACGGGAGCCGCGGGTGACCGCGTGCGCGGTGGCGGTTCCGTGAGCGGGCGGGAGAGATACCTCGCCGGACGGGTGCTGAACGCGCTCCTGCGTGAGGACTACGGCGGCCTGGCCGGGCGGGTGACGCGCAGCAAGGACGGCGTCGCGCTCGTCCTGCCCGGGGGCAGGCGGGTCCGGCTGGTTCCCGGCTCGCTGTTCCAGGACTTCGTGGCGGCCCCTGAGGAGGCGCTCCGCCTGGAGGAGGTCCTGGGCGCCCTGCGGGAGATCTCCGCTCCCGCAGACGCCGCCGGGGTCGAGTCGTTCGTCACGGAGTGCCGCGAGGCGCTGCGCGCCCTCGACCTCCACGACGCCCACCGCGAGGAGGTGCTCGCCAGGCTGGACGCGACCGTCGCCCTCGGACGTGGGCGCGACGGCGTGTGGTACGAGACGCTGGCCGCGTTCGTCGACCACCCCGTCTACCCGACGGCCCGATCCCGGAGCGGCCTGTCCGACGAGGATCTGACCGCGTACGCGCCGGAGTTCGCGCCCGCCTTCGAGCTGCGCTGGGCCGCGGTGCCCCGGGAGCGGCTCGCCGGGGCGGAGCTGCCGGGGGCGCCCGGATTCCCCGCCGTCGGCCTGGCCGCGGACCTCGCGAAGACCCACACGCTGTTCCCCGTGCACCCGCTGACGGTCCCCGCGATCGAGGAGATCCCGTGGGCGGTCGTGGCCCCGATCGCGCGCCTGGAGGTAAGGCCCACGCTGTCGATGCGCACGGTCGAGATCGCCCCGGGCACCCACCTGAAGCTGCCGCTGACCACCAGCACCCTCGGGCTGCGCAACCGGAGGTCCCTCAAACCGGACACGCTCGCCGACGGGGCGCGGGCCGAGCTGCTGCTGCGAGCCATGCCCGACCCGGAGGTGCTCCTGGCCGACGAGCAGACGTACGGGCACGCCGGGCACGAGTACCTGGGCTGGCTCCTGCGCCGCCACCCGGTGGGTGAGGTCGTCCCGGTCGCGTCGTTGACGGCACCGCTGCCGGGGGGCGGGCTGGTCGTGGAGGGGCTCGCGGAGAGGTGGTCCGGCGGGGACGTCGCCCGGCTGCTCGGCCGGTACCTGCGGGTCCTGTTCCGCTTCCACGTGCGGCTCTTCGTCAGGTACGGCACGGCACTGGAGGCCCACCAGCAGAACCTCTCGCTGGCGTTCGGCACCGAGGCCGCCTTCGGGACCACCTTGAGTGACGGCGTCATGCGGCTGCTCGTCAAGGACAACGACGGCCTGCTGACCTCGCCCGACAGGTTGCGGGACGCCGGGCTCGCGGTGCCGGACTTCGCCGACGCGCGGATGTTCACCGACGACCCGCACGCGCTCGCCGACGTGTTCGTGACCATCACCCTGCACCTGGCCGCCGCCGCCGTGACGTTCGGCGCGCTGCCGCCGCCGACGGCCTTCGAGCTGGTCCGCGGCACGCTCGCCGAGGCGCTCGACGAGTACGGCGAGGACCCGATGGCCAGGCTCCTGCGGGCCAGGACCCTCGACGCCGCCCGGCTCGTCGGCAAGTCGATGATCACCGCTGGGACCCTGGTGGACAAGGCGCGCACCGGCGCGCGGGACGTGAACAAGTTCTACGGCACGAGCGGACCGAACTATCTCCGCCAGCCTCCCCAGATCACGCAAAGGACAACATGACGAGCCTCGCCCTCGACTCACCCTGCGCCGTCGCCATGGCCATCGCCGAGGAGGCCTCCGTGTCGGCGCTGCTGCGCTGCTGCGTGAGGGAGATCGCGGGACCTCGCGGACAGGTCAGGCACGAGGAGCCGTACGTGCTGCTGCGCCTCGGGGGTGCCCACCTGCGGGCGCGCACGCGCGGCGGGCTCGCGCTGCGCTTCGAGGGGCGGCCGGAGTGGCTGGAGGACGGCTCCTGGCAGCCGCTCTCGACGGACCTGCTCGTCCGGCTGGTGGAGGCCGAACTCGGCGACGGCGACGGCGACGGCGACGGCGACGGCGACAACGAGAGCGAGGGCAAGGGCGAGGGCAAGGGCGAGGGGAACGACGAGTTCGCCGCCCAGGTGGCCGCGAGCAGGGACGCCCTAGCGACGCTCGTCGCGGCCCGGCGGGAGGTCCCGCCGCCCGCCGACCCGTGGCTCGCCTCGGAGCAGGCGCTCGTCCTCGGGCACCCGTTCCATCCCAGCCCGAAGGCGCGCGGCGGCGAGGGCTGGCTGCGTTACGCGCCCGAGGCGCACGCGAGCTTCCCGCTGCGGCTGCTCGGGGTGAGGGACGACGTGCTGGCCGGGGCGGGTGACACCGGCGCGCTCGACGAGCTCGGCCAGGCGCCGCCCGGCTACTCGCTGCTGCCCGCGCACCCGTGGCAGCTGGAACTGCTCGCCTCGGACCTGGCCGCGCCGCTGGTCGACGGCCGCCTGATCGACCTGGGCGACAGCTCCCGGACGGCGGTTCCCACGTCGTCGGTCCGCACGGTCTACGAGCCGCTGACCGACCGGTGCCTGAAGTTCAGCCTGGATGTGCGGATCACCAACTGCGTGCGGAAGAACTCCTGGTACGAGCTGGCCGGCGCGGTCGAGCTGAGCCGTCGCCTCGAACCGGTGTTCCTCGACCTGGCCGCCGCCTTCCCCGGCACCCGCTGGCTGCCCGAACCGGGCTACCGCTCCGCGGAGCTGGGCACCCGGCTGCTGGAGGGGCTCGGCGTGATCGTCCGGATGAGCCCGTGGTCGGTCTGCAGGCCGGGGGTGACCCCCTTGCTGAGCGGCGCGCTCGCCGCCGGGCGGCAGGGTGCCGGGGCGGTGCCGGGCGATCTGCCGGACCTGGCGAATCCGGCACCGCGCCTGACGAATCCGGCACCGGGTTTGGCGGGTTCAGCTCCGGGTCGGGCGAATCCGGTGCCGGGGAGTGCGCCGCTCATGGCCGGGTGGCCGGTTGCCGATCCGGTGCGCTGGTGGCGGGCGTACGTGGAACGCGTGGCGCCGCCGGTGCTCGACGCCTACCTCGGCCACGGCGTGGTGCTGGAGCCCCACCTGCAGAACGTCCTGATCGGCGTGGACACGGAGGGGATGCCCGTGGAGGTCGTCTTCCGCGACCTGGAGGGCACGAAGCTCGTCGCCGGGCGGCACGACCTGTCCGGGCTGCCCGGCCGGGTCGCCGAGTCGCTCACCTACGACGCGGCCTCCGGCTGGAACCGGGTGGTCTACTGCCTGATGGTCAACCACCTCGCCGAGATCGCCGCCTCCCTGGCCGGGACCGGGTCCACCCGGGAGCTGTGGGCGGTGGCCGGGGAGGTCCTGGAGAAGTACGCGGCGTCGCGCGGATGGCCCCGGCCGCTGTCGGACCTGCTGTCGATGCCGTCGCTGCCCGCCAAGGCCAACCTGTCGGTCCGGTGGGCGCGCTCGGCGGACCGCTCCGCGGGGTACGTGACGGTCGCCAACCCGCTGGCCACGGCCTGACGTCCCTCGAAGTTCAGCTCCGACGTGACGACGGGAGACGAGAGACGAGAGACGGCGGCGATGGTGGGGCCGCCGTCTCCCGTCCGCTATGTCGAAGTGCTCGTCACCGGGGATAGACCTCCAGCTCGTAGAGGGAGTAGCCGTGCGACGTCCCGCGCGTTACACCCTGCATGCGGACGTAGCGCGCGCTGGTCGGGCTGAACCTCACGTTGTCCACACCCCCGTTCCCGGCGGTGGTGGAGTGGACGGTGGTCCAGGTGGAGCCGTTGGTCGAGGTCTGGATCGAGTACGCGGCCCCGTAGGCCGCCTCCCAGCGCAGCAGGACCCTGGACACGGTCGTGGCCGCCCCGAGATCGACCTGGAGATACTGGTTGTCGCTGGACGAGCTCCCCCACCGGGTGGTCGGGTCGCCGTCGACGGCCCTGCTCGCCGGGTAGAAGAGCTGGGTGCTCGACGCGCTGGCGCTCTTCCCCTGCGCCACGTTGGCGATCGCGTCCCCCCGGCGGGCGGGGAAGGACACGACCTGCTGGTAGGTGGGCCGGTTCTGCCAGGAGATCAGCGAGTGCTTGATCCCGCCGAGCGGCGACTGCTCGACGGCGTCGGAGCACCACTGGTCGCCCGCCGAGCACACGTCGTCGGCCGGGTAGGTCGTGGTCGCGGGCTCGGCGAGCGCCGCCGCCAGGCTCTCCAGCAGGACGGTACGGCAACCGGCCACCGTGCCGTTCCCGCAGTACTTGGCGGGCAGCGGCCCGGAGACCGGGTCGCCGAGGACGCTCCTGAGGTCCTTGCTCACGTAGCCCCACCAGCCGTACTGGAAGGCCGATCCCTTGTGCGCCTGGGCCTCGTTCGCGGAGGTGGGCAGGGTGGACTGGTCACCCTGCTGGTGGCCGGAGGGCGACTCGTTGATCTGGATGGCGTTCACCACCGACTGGTAGAGGCCGTCGCCCAGCCCCGGCCTGAACTGCGCGCGGACGAGCTTGGGCCACCACGCGTCGAACGCGCGGATCGCCTCGGCGTGGGCGTACGCCTTGCTGCCCGGCGTGGTCTCCAGCCTTCGCGAGCCCGCCGACGTCCAGGCCGACAGCTTGGCGACCGCCGAGGCGAGGGCCGGGTCGGTCACCGCCGCGCTGTTGATCACCCTGAGCAGGTCGGGCAGGACCTTCTTGCCGCGCAGGTCGGTCACCGCGGCGTCGGCCACGATCTTCGTGGTGCCCGCCCGGTCGAGCTTGCCGCTTCCCGACAGGGCCGCCTTGATCGGGGCGTCCAGCAGGTCGGCCCGGTGAACCGGCCCGAAGCTGAAGTTGCCGTCCGCCGAGCCGTAGTCCTTGGCCTGCTTGTTGTTCCAGCTGACGAAGTAGTCCTGGTTGACCGCCTGCGGGTGGGTGGCGGGGGCGGTGTAGGTCGCGGTGTTGGCGGCCGGGTCGTAACCCGCCCACTCGTGCGCTGCGTCGGCCGTCATCGGCAGGTTCGGGTCGGACACCGCGGACCTGACCGGGGTGTCGCCCGACATGAAGTACGCCGAGTCCCTGGAGTTGACGTAGAACCAGTTGAACGCGAAGCCGATGGTCGAGGCCGAGTTCGTGAACGCCGCCGGGTCGCCCATCGCCGACGGGTCGTTGAACATCTGGAAGCCGATCGCCGAGTCGACCTCGTGCCGGTACGTCGAGCGCAGCGTGGTGAAGGCGGTGGGCTGCCCGCCGACAGTGCCGCGCCAGCTCACCAGGCCGTACTTCGTGCGCTGGATGACGAGGTCGTACGAGCCGGCCGCGGTGGAGTCGGCGACGGTGGGCTTCCACCTGTTGGTCTTGCGCAGCGTCTCCATCTCCGTGCAGACGCCCCGGTAGAGGTAGTGGTTGGACGCGGTGGTCACCGCGCCGCCGCCGGGGGCGCAGAGCTGGAGGGCGTACGTGTCGGTGAGGTCCTGGCCGCTGGAGGTCGCGCTCCAGGCGTAGTCGGTGCCCCGGCCGAGCAGCACGTAGAGGTTGAGCCCGGCGAAGGCGGCGCCGCGCGCCCGGATGCCGGGTCCGGAGAGCTCCTGCAGCATGAGCAGCTGGGGAGCGAAGTAGCCCGTCTGCGGGCCGAACACCGCGACCGGGTTCCCGGTCGACGACTTGGCCGCCGACACCACCACGGCGTTGGACATGCCGGGCTTGGAGTTGTCGACGAGCAGTCCGTCGAGCACGCCCTTCTGGGCCGAGGCCGAGGCCGGGGAGGTGGCCGAGCCGGTCTCGTTCGCGGTGATGTCCACCGGCGCCGACGACGGGTCGGGCAGGACGACCCCGGTGGCCCCGGCGGGCGCGTTGCCGAACGGGAAGCTCTGGCCGTTGTGCAGGGTGAGCGTCGTCTCCGGGTCGTTCTGCGCCCGGAACGCCGACCAGACCTGGTCGCCGACCGCCGTGCCGTACTTGGCGCGGGCCGCGACCCGGACCAGGGCCGACTGCATCTCCGCCCCGCCACCGCCGCCGAACAGGCCGCCGATCACGCCGGAGATCGCCACCAGGTCGGTCATGGTGAAGTCCACCGGGCCGCCCGCGTTGGTGATCGCGTCGAGGTGGCCGGTCAGGACGTACTCGCCGGGGCAGTTGCGGTCCGCCATGCAGCGGTCGATGTAGGCGTTGACCCCGGCGATGTAGTTCTCCACGTCGGCGTAGAGCTGCGCGCCCCGGGGGCCTGAGTTCCTCACCCTGGTGATCTGCGCCTGGAGGTCCGCCTCGGTGTACGGGGAGTTGCGCCACGCGCTCTGCTCCAGCGCCCGGTTGCCCGGCGCGCCCCCGGCGAACGGGGTCAGCTCGCCGCGGCCCACGTGCCGCATCAGGTCCATCACCCACAGGCGGTCCTGCGCGCCCGCGTACCCGGCGCCGAACATCGTGCCCTCGCGGGTCGTCCCGGTGATGTGCGGGGTGCCGGTCGCCCGGTCGCGGACGATCGTCACGTCCGGGCGCGGGCTCGTGGTGCTCTCCACCTGTCCCGCGGGGACGCCGAACGAGGCGTCGTTGAAGAAGTCGGCGATCTGGTCGTTGGTCAGGCCGGTGTAGCCGGACAGGAGGTTGGCGTACCTGCCGAGCTGGTCGTCACTGTGTCTCGGCTTGGTGCCCAGGGTCTGGTGGGCGAGGATCCCGGCCAGGGTGGCGTTGCCGTTCTGCCCCGGGGGCAGGATGTCGGAGCACTCGCCGAGGCAGTAGTCGTCGGGAGGGAGAACGGCCGCCGCCGTGGTTCCAGACGTGGCTCTGGACGCGGTTTCGGACGCGGTCGCGGATGCGGGCACGACGGGGGATGCCAGCGCGAGGACCAGCGACAACCCGGAGGCCGCCGTGATCACCCGCCGGAGACGTGCATGCATTAGGAGGGTCCCCTAAACATGAGTCTTACTCGGATGGTGAGAGGAACATACGTTCCGGCCCACAACGAATCAATGGCCGCTGTGATAATCGCCCGTACCGCATGTGACTGCTTGTCAGAGTCGCCGGTCGACCCTCTCGTGAAGCCCGAGAGCCGGGATCGGGTCCGCACAACCGATAGCGACCCCGGAGCGGGAAACCTCCCACGCGGCCCACACCGTCTTGCCTTCACTGTTGGTACTGAGAGGAACGACACCCCACCGGTCGGCCAACGCCTCGACGATCGCGAGCCCCCTGCCGTGGGAGGCGTCCTCACCCAGGTCGAGCATGCGAGGCGCCCCGGACCCGTGATCGGTCACCCGCACGCAGACCCCCTGGGCCATGCCCCACAGCGACAGCCGGATCGGCTCCTCCCCGTACACCGTGGCGTTCGCCACCAGCTCGCCGACCACCAACACCGCGTCGTCGACGAACGCGGGCGGCAGGCCCCAGCCGGTGAGGGTGTCCCGCGTCACCCGACGAGCCTCACCGACGGCCGCCGGGTCACGGGGAATCCCGTAGCAGACGGTCCGGAGCCCGCTCATGCCGCCCTCCTTTGCCGCATCGCGCTCTGATACGGCCTTCGCCTGCTCAGGCCGTCCGGTGGTCGGCGCCCGTACGACGTGGACGGCTCGACGACCACCGGCTCCACAGGCCGGACGTGACGTCCGCGACCAAGAACCGCCCGCGTCTCCCCCTGCGGGCGTGCCTCCGCCACGCCGGACAACCGCCCCGCGAATCCCAGCCGCCACCACTCCGCCAGCCGCGCCCGGAACTGCGCGGGCGTCGGCCGCTCATAGGCGTGCGCCTGCCTATGGGGAAGGCATCGATCGTCATGCGCGTACGGCGAATACCCACACCACCGGCACCCCAACGGGGCCGGCGGCCGGTCACCACTGAAACGCATTCGAATGACTCGGATCGCTCTTGTAAGGTCAAGCACGGGATTGGACCTCCTACGTCCGATTCAAGAGGCCGTCACGGTGTTGCCGCACCGTGACGGCCTCGCCTTGTTTTCGGGCTTGCCAGGGATGCGATAACCATCCGGAACAGACATAAGGGGTGCAGTCGGCGCGAGGTAACACCAACTACCGGCTGATACTGCAATCCGGGTATATCTGCGCAGAGATTCAGGACAATAACCCTCATTGTCACATTGAGCTCACCGTTCACCCCTGAACCCATTAGCATGCTGGCACAGCAACACGGGAATCACAATGCACAGATAAAATCAAGATGAATTGTCCGATTAGACCTACCTGGCAATTCACAAAGGAGATTAAAAATGACAAGCAACAGCCCCACGGTCAAACGCCGGAAACTCTCCCAGACACTCCGGCAGCTCCGCAAAGAAGCCGGACTCTCGGTGACCGAGGCGGGCAGACGGCTGGAGTGGGACGCGTCAAAGGTCTCCCGGATGGAGCGCAACGAGTGGCGGCTCCCGAACGTCCACGACATTCGCCTGCTGCTCGACCTGTACGGCATCACCGACGATGACCAGCGCGAGGCGATGATCACCCTCGCCAGGGAGTCACGCCAGCGCGGCTGGTGGGAGAAGTACCAGGACGTCTTCCGGAGCAGCCTGCCCGACTTCGAGGCGGGCGCCAGTTCCATCCGCACCTGGGAGATCGTGCTGATCCCAGGGCTTCTCCAGACGGAAAGGTACGTGAGAGCGTTGTGGCGAGCCGCTCGAACGCTCGACGAGACGCTCGTCGATCGCCACGTCCAGGCGAGGCTCATGCGTCAGGAGATCCTCTTTCGGGAGAACCCGCCAACCCTGCTGGCACTCATCGACGAGGCCGCGCTACGCAAGTCGATCGGCGGCGCGGAGGTGATGCGCGAGCAGATCGGTCATCTCATCGAGATGGCCGCCAAGCCGAACATCACCGTCCAGGTGGTTCCCGATTCCGCCGGCGCGCATCCCGCCCTGGAAGGTTCGTTCGTCACTCTGGATTTCCCCAACGACCCGAGCCTCGTCTACACCGTGACCGCGACGGAAAGTCTCTGGCTTGAGCAGCCATTGGAATATCAGCGATACACCATTATTTTGGACTATGTGCTGAAATTGGCTCTGTCTCCGGATGAGTCGGTGCGGCACATGGCGAAGCTCGTGGAGCAGCTCAAGGAATAGGTGAAAACAGTGAACGAGAGCCCCTCGAATCTCACCTGGCGCAAGAGCACCCTCAGTGGGACCAACAATGACAACTGCGTTGAAGTAGCCACCCTGCCCAGCGGCGGCCGGGCCGTACGAGACAGCAAGGACCCCGACGGCCCCGTGCTGAGCTTCGCTCCCCGTGCGTGGTGGGCGTTCGTCGCCGAAGTGAAGGGCGGCGAGTTCGACCAGGGGCCGGAAGCGGGCGGAGACCTCAGGCGGACCCGCTGAGTGCCACGAAGACAGTCGGCGGCCTTGGCGAACATCTGTGCGGACATCCCACCCCATCCCGGGCGGATGACGGCCAGACAGGCATCGATCGCCCTATCTGGCTGCTAAAACGTGAAAGACTCTCTAAGATCAAACCCAGATGAACGCTGGAGAGTCTGGAGAGACCGTGGATGATCAGGCTTCGCCGGCCGGGGTTGACCCGAGCGTGCCCAACGTCGCCCGGATGTACGACTACTACCTGGACGGCAAGGACAACTTCGCCGCCGACCGGGACGCGGCCGAGCAGATTCTGAAGCTCTTTCCCGACACCCGCGACTCCGCGAAGGAGAACCGGGCGTTCCTCGCGCGTGCCGTACGCCACCTGGTCGAGTCGGGGGTGCGGCAGATCGTGGACCTGGGGTCCGGGCTGCCCACGCGGGGCAACACGCACGAGATCGCGCACGAGTTCGCGCCCGACACCCACGTGGTCTACGTGGACTACGACCCCGTCGTGTGCGCGCACAGCCGGGCGATCCTCGGCAAGGGCGACAACGTCACCGTCGTGCAGGCCGACGTGCGCAACCCGGAGGCGCTGCTGGCCGAGCTGCGCGAGCACGTCGACTTCGAGCGGCCCGTGGCGTTCCTGCTGCTCGCCATCCTGCACTTCGTCCCGGACGAGAACCCCGACGGCGCGGGCGCCTACGAGATCATCGAGCGGCTGCGCAAGGCGAGCGCGCCGGACAGTCACCTCGTCCTCAGTCACGCGATCGACGCCCGCCCCGACAGCACGCCGGAGGCGCTGGAGATCTACAAGCGGGCCACCGAGGCGCTGAGCCTGCGCACGCACGAGGAGATCGCCCGCTTCTTCGACGGCTACGAGCTGGCCGAGCCCGGCCTGGTGTTCCCCTCGGACTGGCGCCCCACCGACCCGCCCCTGTTCGAGCGGCGGAACGCCCCGATCGGTTACGTCGGGGTGGGGCGCAAGCTCTGACCGTCACCTCCCCCGGCAGCGGCGTGGTCAGCCCTTGACCGCGCCCGAGGTGAGGCCCTCCACGATGTAGCGGCGCGCGAAGGAGAACAGCACGAGCGTCGGGATGACCGAGACCACCGTCGCGGCCGCCATCGGGCCCCAGTCGATGTCGTACTGCGTGATGAACGAGTTCATCGCGACCGGGATGGTCTTGGTCTCCTCGCTGTCGATGAAGGCGATCGCGAGGAAGAGCTCGTTCCAGCACTGCACGAAGCCGAAGATGAAGGTCGCGGCGATCCCGGGCAGCATGACGGGCACGACCACCCGTACCATCGCCGTCAGCCGTGAGCAGCCGTCGACCATCGCGGCCTCCTCCAGCGCGGCGGGGACGCGTTCGTAGAAGCCGCGCATGATGATCGTCGAGAACGGGACGAGCATCGCGACGTAGACGACCATCAGCCCGCTCAGCCGGTTGAGCAGGTCGAACCCGGACATCATCAAATACAGCGGGCCCAGCGCGATGAACAGCGGGATCATCTGGGTGACCAGGTAGGCGAGCATGAGCGCCCCGCGCCCCGGGAAGTGGAAGCGCGCCAGCACGTAGCCGCCCAGCACGCCGGTCGCGGTGACCACCGCCGCCGAGACGAGCGAGACGACCAGGCTGTTGCCGAGGTACGTGCCGAACGAGGCGAAGGAGAACAGCTCGCGGTAGTGGTCCAGCGTGGCGTCGCCCGGGAGATAGCGCAGCGGCACCGCGAAGATCTCCGAGGTGGGCTTGAGCGAGGTGATGAGGATCCAGTAGAGCGGGAAGACGGTGATCAGCAGCCAGACGCCGAGGACCACGGCCTTCGCGATCCGGGCGGGCAGCGGGGCCGGACGGTTCACGGTTCAGTCCCTCGCCTTCTCGAACCGGGTCGCGTTGAGATAGAAGACGCTGAACGAGAGCAGGAGCCCGAGGACGAAGATCCCCACCGCCCCGGCCCTGCCGTAGTCGCCGTTCTGCACCTGCTCGATGAGGTAGGTCGTGGCGATGTGCGTGCTTCCCGCGGGGCCGCCACCGGTCATCGAGTAGATGAGGTCGGGGAAGTTCAGGATCCAGATGACCCGCAGCAGGACGATGAGCACCAGCGTCGTCCGGATGGACGGCAGCGTCACGTGGCGGAACTGCCGGAAGCGGGAGGCGCCGTCGACGTCGGCCGCCTCGTACAGCTCGCGGGGCACCGACTGGAGCGCGGCGATGATCATGATGGCGAAGAACGTCACGCCGTACCAGACGTTGGCGATGATGATCGAGGTCATCGCCCAGCCGGGTGAGGAGAGGAAGGGGATCGGCTCGTCGGCGAGGCCGGTCTTGATCAGCAGGTCGTTGACGACGCCGAACTCGCCGTTGAACATCCAGCGCCACAGCAGGCCGATGAGGAAGCCCGACATCGCCCAGGGGAAGAAGACCCACGCCTGGTAGAGCCCACGCCCCCGGAAGTATTTGCGCAGCAGCAGGGCGAGGCCGAAGCCGAGCACGAACTGGAACAGCACGGACACGAACACCCAGATCCCGGTGTTGGCCAGCGCGGTCCGGAACTGGTCGTCGCCGAGGACGGCCCGGAAGTTCTCCAGCCCGACGAACGGCGTGGAGGTCAGGTCGAACAGGTTGTAGCGCTGGAACGCGAGCACGCCGCCCCGGATCATCGGGTAGTACGTGAACACCGCGACGAACACGACTCCGGGCAGCAGGCAGAGCGCGATGAAGCGGGCCCGCCTCGCGTCGAAGACGGGCCGGGCCGCGCTGCCGGCGCCCGGCCCCGCCTTCCCGGCCACCGTCACGAGGGCTTCTTCGTCGCCTGGTCCGTCCAGAACGCGTCCCAGGCGCCCAGGACGTCCGCGGCCGTCTTGCCGCCGGTCAGCAGGGACTGGATGTCCTTGTCGGCGGCCTGCTGCCACTCGCTCCAGCCCGGGTAGTCGACCGGCCGGATCGTGATCACCTGCTTGTCGTCCCGCTGGGCGTCCAGGTACGCCTTCCAGGCCCCCTGGGAGAACTCGGGGTCCTGCTCGGCGGCCTTCGCGATCGGGATGAGCGAGTTGCCCTTGGCGAACCTGACGCTCTGCGCGCTCTCGCTGAGGAACTGGACCAGCTTGGTCGCCTCGTTCTTGTACGTGCTGAAGGACGTCACGCCCCAACCGGCGTACCCGACGGGCTGCAGGGCGTACCCGCCGGGGCCCTTCGGGATCGGGGCGGCGCTCCAGCCGTCCTTGGGAACGCCGCTCTCCTGGATCGTCTTGATCACTTCGGGGTCCTGGACGAGCATGCCGGTGACGTTGGAGGTGAAGCCCTGGACCATCTCCGGGAAGCTCCACGAGACCGAGTCGGCGGGGGAGGCGTCCTTGAACAGCCTGACGAACAGGTCCATGGCCTGCGCGGCCTCCGGCGTGGACCAGATCGTCTTACCGTCCTTGAGGAAGAACGACTTCTCCGTGTCCACCTTGTCGCCGTTGAAGGCGCTGACGATCAGGACGGCGTAGTCGAAGCCGCCCTTGCCGCCGCGGAAGGAGTATCCGTAGCGGCGCTTGCCCTTGTCGGTGAGCCGCTTGGCGGTGTCGTACAGCTCCTGCCAGGTGGCGGGCGGCTGCGCGACACCGGCCTCGCGCAGCCAGTCGGAGCGGTAGAAGAGCACCTTCTCGTAGAAGCCGTAGGGGATGAGGTACGGCTTGCCGCCCACCTCGACGGCCTTCTTCTGAGCGAGCTCGGTCAGCTCGTCCCAGCCGGGCCAGCCCTGCGTCGGGAGCTCGGCGAGCCAGCCGTTGTTGGAGAACGACTTGGCGGTGTGGTCGCGAACCTCCAGGACGTCGACGCCCTTCTTGGTCTGCAGCACCTGGGTGATCTTCTGGTCGGCGCTCTCCAGGGGCGGCGAGATCAGCTCGACCTTGACCCCCGGGTTCTGCCGCTCGAAGTCGGCGATCAGGCTTCGCAGGAGCTTGGTGCGGTCCGGGCTGGTCAGGCTCTCGATCATGCGCAGCCTCACCGTGCCCGCGGCGTCGTCGGCGCCGCAGGCGGCCAGCGTCACGGTCAGCACGCCGACCATCAGGGCGGCGAACCTGGGGGGTGTTTTCATGATTTCCCCAAAGGGGTCGGCTCAACGGAGGGCAGTGCCTTTGACAGCGCTGTCACAACTTTGGATGACGGGGATGCTACGGAGCCCCCAGTGGTCCGTCAAGACTTCTCCAGGGCGTTCGCGAGATCGGCGATCAGCGTGACGGGGTCCTCCAGGCCCACCGAGAGACGGACCAGTCCCACCGGGATCTCCATGGTCGCGCGCACGGAGTCGAGGGTGGTGAGCGCCGGGGCGTTGACCAGGCTCTCGTACCCGCCCCACGACACGCCGACGCGGAAGTGCCGCAGCGCGTCCACGAACCGGCCCACCTCGGCGACGTCCTCGGTGTCCAGCTCGACGCTGAAGACGCTGGAGAAGCCCGTCATCTGGGTGCTCGCGAGATCGTGCCCGGGGTGGTCGGGCAGGCCGGGGTGGTTGACCGCCCGGACCGCCGGGTGCCCGGCCAGGAACTCCGCCACCCGCAGCCCGCGCTCCTGGTGTGCCGCCATGCGGATCGGCAGGGTCCGCAGCCCCTTGATCGCCTTGCTCGCCTCGTGGGCGGACAGCGCGGCGCCGTACAGCTGGTACTCGGTCAGCGCCAGCGGCCTGACCAGGCGCGCGGGGCCCGCCACGACGCCGCCGACGAGGTCGCTGTGGCCGCCGATGTACTTCGACAGCGAGTGCACGACCAGGTCGACCCCCATCGTGAGGGGCTTCTGGAAGATCGGCGTCGCCCAGGTGTTGTCCATCACGGTGGTCAGCCCGCGACCGCGCGCCCACCCGGCGAAGGCGCGGATGTCGATGACCCCGTAGCGCATGTACGAGGGTGACTCCAGGTAGAGCACCCTGCTGTTCGGCTTGACAGCGCTATCAAGGGCGGCAGGATTACCGGTGTGCACAGTCGTATGCGACACCCCGAACTTCTCCAGATAGCGGAGGAACTGGGTGGTCGGCCCGTAGACCGCTCCGAGCACGATCACGTGGTCGCCCGCGGAGACCAGCGAGGAGATCGTCGCGGCGATGGCGCCCATGCCCGAGCCGAAGCACTTGGCCCGCTCCGCCCGCTCCAGCGCGGCGAGCTTGCGCTGGAGCAGGTCGACCGTGGGGTTGGTGCCGCGCGAGTAGACGTAGTTCTCGTCCTCGGCCGCCAGGCTCTCCGACAGCTTCCGCGCCGTGGGAAAGGTGAACAGGGAGCTCTCGAAGACCGGCGGGTTGACCGCGCCCAGCATCCAGGGCTCGTCCTCGCCGTACCGGCTGCAGATCCAGTTGTCGTCGATGTCTTCGTACATGACTGCGCAAGGTACAACATGTTCCGGAAGATCTGTCCGACCGCTCCGGGAAAAGGATGGGGATGAGTCCTCGCAGGACCACGATGGCCGACGTCGCGCGCCACGCGGGGGTGAGCCTCAAGACGGTCTCCCGGGTGGTGAACCAGGAGCCCCACGTGAAGCCGGACGTGGTACGGCGCGTCCAGGACTCGATCACGACGCTGGGCTTCCGGCGCAACGAGGCCGCCAGCCGGCTCGCCAGGGGCGGCTCGGTCCTCACCCTGGGCCTGGTGATCGAGAACATCTCCAACGAGTTCTACTCGCGGCTCGCCAAGGCCGTGGAGTCGGCCGCCTCCGCGCACGCGGCGCTGGTGGTGTTCGGCAGCTACGAGGAGCGCGCCGACCGCGAGGTCATGATCATCGAGACGATGTACGGGCGGGGCGTGGACGCGATGGTCGTCGTCCCGACCACCGGTGACCACACCTGGTTGGCGGAGTACGTCGCGAGCGGGCTCACCGCCGTCTTCGTCGACCGCGTGCCCGAAGGGCTGCCGGAGGTCGACGCCGTGCTCCTCGACGCCGACACGGGCGGCCGGATCGCCACCGAGCACCTGCTCGCGTACGGCCACCGGCGGATCGCCCTGATCTCGGACGACGACCCGCTGAGCTCGGTGCACGCCCGCGCCGAGGGGCACCGCGCGGCGATGCGCGCGGCCGGGGTCGCCGTGGACCCGGCGCTGTGCGTGACCGGCGTGTTCGACCCCTGGCGGGTCGAGCAGGAGGTGCGACGGCTGCTCGCGCTGCCCGACCCGCCGACCGCGTTCTTCGCGACCAACAACCGCGCCGCGCTCGGCATCGTACAGGCCCTGCGCGACCACACGGGTCCCCGCCCGGCCTTCGTCGGCTTCGACGACTTCGAGATGGCGGGGGTCCTCAACCCGGGGATCACCGTGGTCCGCTACGACGTCGGCCGCCTCGGCAGCGCGGCGGTGGAGCTCCTGCTCGCCCGGCTGTGTGATCCCGCGCGCCCGAAGCAGCGGGTGACCGTGCCGGTCGAGCTCGTCGTCCGGGGGTCGGGAGAGCTGCCACCGCCGGGGTGACGGCCGGGCGGGGGCCGAACCCCGGCGAGGGCCACGGTGAGGGCCACTGTGAGGGCCACGGTGAGGGCCGAGTCCCGGCGGGGGTCCCGGAGGCTCGGCGCGGCGGCCTCCGTCAGGCGCCGGAGGTGAGCAGCGGCAGTTTCCGTACGCCGGTCATGCTCGGGCTCGGGATGAAGCTCGGCGGCTCGTCGGGGTCGGTGCGCAGGTGGGGGAAGCGGTCGAGCAGCAGGTTGAGCGCGACCTTGCCCTCCAGGCGTGCCAGCGGCGCGCCGATGCAGAAGTGGACGCCCCGGCCGAAGCCGAGGTGGGGGTTGGGGTCACGGGAGGGATCGAAGACGTCGGGGTCGGCGAACTGCCTCGGGTCGCGGTTGGCCGCCGCGATCCACACCATGAGGAGCTGGTCGGCGGGGACGTGCTGCCCGCCGAGCTCGACGTCGGTGTTGGTGACCCGGCCGAGCGCCGCGAACGGGCTGAAGAAGCGCAGGGACTCCTCGATCGCGTCGGGGATGACCGACCGGTCCTCGCGAACCCGGGCGAGCTGCTCGGGATGGGCGTCCAGGCACACCACCGTGTTGCCCAGCAGCATGGTGGTGGTGATGTGCCCGGCCACGAGCAGGATGTTCGCGAAGTTCACCACCTCGGCCCGGGTGAGACGCTCGCCGTCGACCTCGGCCTCGACGAGTTTGGTGAGCAGGTCGGCGCGCGGGTGGCGCCTGCGCTCGTCGGCGTGCTCGCCGATGTAGTCGGCGAGGTTCTTGAACTGCTCCATGGCGACCGCGACGCTGCGCTCCTGCTCCTCGCTCTGGTCGACGAGCGAGAACTGCTGGGTGTTCACGAACATCTTGTCCACCCACTGCTTGAACAGGTGGCGGTCGCCGGGAGGCACGCCCAGGAGTTCCGCGATGACGATGACCGGCAGCGGGTAGGCGAGGTCGGTCACCAGCTCCAGGCGGTCGGGGTCGGCCACCTCGTCGAGCAGCTCGCCGGTCAGCGCGGCGATCCGCGGTTCGAGGTCGGCGACGACCTTCGGGGTGAAGGCGTGGCTGACGAGCTTGCGCAGCTTGCCGTGCTCGGGCGGGTCCATCTGCGTCAGCATGCCCTCGCTGCTCATCTCCAGGCTGGGCAGCACGCGGCCGGTGTCGGAGGAGAACGTTTTCGGATCACCCAGGATCCGCAGCGTCTCGGGGTAGCCGAAGACGTTCCACATGCCGGTGGCGGCGTCGAAGCTCACCGGCTGGTCCGGGTGGCGTCCGCGCAGCCAGAAGTGCCCCTCGTGCAGGCCCCATGTGTCGGCGATGGTGGTCATGGTCCGCCTTTCTCGTCGGGACGGGTCCGGCGTCAGCCGGGCTCGTGCGTGCGGTCGTACGCGTAGATCCAGATGCGGTAGGACGGGATCAAAGCCTCGAAGACGGCGATGACCTCCGAGGCCGCCTTGGCGAGCTCCTCCGGGCCCGGCGGCTCGGGCGTCTCGAAGGCGTACCGGACGACGTGCGCGAGCGCCTCCGCCTTGGCCCGCGTCCCCACCTCGATGCCCATCAGGTTCTCGGGCTCGTGGAGGTGGAACCCCGTCATCGTCGCGCTCAGCGTGTACGCCATGTTGGGCACGTCGTCGCGGAGCAGGCCGTGCCGGGTCATCAGGCCGTAGAACCGCTCGGAGGCGAGCAGCTCCTGGCTGTGCAGGAAGGCGTCGGTGAACCTGCTCTGCCTCCGCTCCAAGTACGCCTCGGACAGCGCCCGCAGCACCGGCTTGTCGCCGACGATGAGGAAGGACTCCGACACGAAACGGTGCGGCAGCAGCATCGCCGGATCCCGGCGCAGCCCGTCGAGGAGCTCCTCCACGTAGGCGATGGACTCGCGCAGCAGCACGGCCTCGAACAACTGCTGCTTGGTGCGCCAGTGCAGGTAGACCGTGCCCTTGCCGATCCCGGCCAGCTGGGCGATGTCGTCGATCGTCACCTTCCGGTAGCCGTGGCGCACGAGCAGCTCGGCCGCCGCGTCGAGGATCCGGTCGGCGCGCCCGTCGGCCTGCCCTGCTCGTTCCCGCACCTTACGTACCTTTCCTTCTGACTTCGTGACCAATTATGAAATCTGGTCAACAAGTCAGACGGTAGACCTCCGTACGGACACTGACAAGCCCGTTCTCCGGGGAATCTCGCGCGGGCCGTGGAGCCGGGTCAGCTGAGAGCCGGGACCGACTCGACGAGGGTGACGAGGCCGCGTTCGTCGAGGAGGTTGACGGGGCGGACCGTCTCGTTGAGCAGGACGTAGTGGAAGGCCGCGCTCACCCGGTCGAGGGGTACGCCGGCCAGGTGGGACCAGGCCAGCCGGTAGGCGGCGAGCTGGACGGAGGCCGCGGCCTCGGCCTTCTTGCCGTTCGGACGGCGGCCGGTCTTCCAGTCGACGACCTCGTAGCGGTCGTCGGAGACCTGGAAGACCGCGTCCATCCGGCCGCGGACCACCCGGTCGGCGATCATGGTTTCGAAGGGGACCTCGACGTCGAACGGTTCCCTGCCCGCCCACTCGCTCTCCTCGAAGCGGGCGCGCAGCTCGTCGAGGTGGGCGTCGGTCTCCTCGAAGTCGTCGGACGCGCCGGGCAACTCGAACTCGTCCATCAGCCGCTGCTGGCCCCAGCGCCCCTCCAGCCAGCGGTGGAAGGAGGTGCCCCTGCGCGCCAGGGGGGCGGGCTTCTTGGGCACCGGGCGGCGGATCTGCCGGGCCAGCGCCTTGGCGTCGGAGGCCAGCGTGACGAGGGAGGACACGGTCAGGTGGGTGGGCAGCTCCACCCGGCCGCTGCCGCGCCGCCGGTTCAGCTCCCGTTCCCTGAGCAGGAGCTCGATGTCGCGCTCCCACGCCTTCGCCCGCTCCCGGTCCCATCCCCGCAGGTCGGCCACGGGAGCCGTCCGCCGCGCGCCCTGCTCCTCGGCCCCGGACTCGAACCCGGCCCAGGGCTCGGCCTCGGCTTCCGTCCCTGTTCCTGTCGCCGCCTCGGACTCGGACTCGGACGCCGTCTCCGTTGCGGACACCGGCTCGGACACCGTTCCGGGCGTCGCCCCCGATTCGGGTACGGCCCTTGGAACGGGCACGGCCTCGGACCCTCCGGGAAAGGCACCCGCGTCCTCCGGGCCGGCGGGGAAGGGCACCTCCTCGTCCTCCGGGGCCTCGGGGAAGGGCTCGTCGTCCGGGAAGGACTCGTCCCACGGGTCACCGGGGAAGGGGACGTCCGCGTCTTCCGGGAAGGACGCGTTCGTTTGCTCGGGGGACTCCGGGAAGGGAACGTCCTCGTACGAGGACGAGGACGAGGACGAGGACGAGGACGAGGACGAGGACGCGGACGAGGAGCCGCTCCCGGGAGCCGTGGCACCTCCCGCCAGGGCCGCCAGAGCCGCCTCGACCATGGTGGCGCCGTCGAGGACCGCCGCGTAGCGGACGTCCTCCGGGGCGATCGGCCAGACGGACTCGGCGGGCTCGGCGAGGAGCGGGTTGGTCGCCCCCTCCTCCACCTCGGGGGCCCAAACGGCTACCCGGCCGCAGGTGTCGCGGATCTCCACCAGGAAGTCGGACGGCTCCAGCGGCTTGGCCGCGGTCCCCCAGCGGTAGCCGGAGGCGATCAGCAGGTAGTGGGCGCGGGTGACGGCGACGTACGCCAGGCGGCGCTCCTCCAGCAGGTCGCGGTCGCGGCAGCGCTCGTCGAAGTCGGCGAGTTCCTCCTTGGAGAGCCCGGTCAGCTCGGGCAGGTCCGAGGCGTCGCCGCGCAGCGGGTAGGGCAGCTTGCGAGGGTTCTCCGTCCACTTCGGGCTGGTCGTGGAGCGGGCGGGGAACATGGTGCCGACGGTGAGCGTCCCGGCCTTGGACAGCGCCTGGGACAGGCCGGGCACCACGACGACCGGCCACTCCAGGCCCTTGGAGGCGTGCACGGTCATCAGCTTCACGCTGTTGCTCTCGCCCACCCGCCCGGCGTCCAGCCCGTTCTCCTCCTCGTCGGCCGCCTTCAGGAACGCCAGGAAGGCACCCAGCGTCGGGTCCTCGGAGTCTCCGGCGAACCGGGCGGCGGCGTCCAGGAAGGCGTCGAGGTCGGCGCGGGCGGCGAACGGGCCGACGGCCGTCCCCCTGGCCGCCACCTCGATGTCCAGGCCGAGCCTGCGCTCGATCTCCAGGATCAGGTCGGGCAGCGGCTGGCCGGTGTGGGCACGCAGGAGGCGCAGCTCCTGGGCCATGGCCACCAGCCGCACCGCGGCCAGGGGGGAGAACAGGTCCTGCCACTCGGGGCGGTCGGGCAGCTCGTCGAGGGCGTCGATCAGGCTGCCGCGCTCCTCGGCCATGTCCGCCACGACCTGGTCCAGCGGGTCGGCCACCGGCGAG
Organism: Streptosporangium sp. NPDC002721; assembly: GCF_042888905.1. Classification (NCBI taxonomy): domain Bacteria; kingdom Bacillati; phylum Actinomycetota; class Actinomycetes; order Streptosporangiales; family Streptosporangiaceae; genus Streptosporangium; species Streptosporangium sp. NPDC002721. Next base: position 359,494 of record NZ_JBIAQI010000004.1, on the reverse strand, counting down.
GAGCCCTCGCGGGTCTCCCGGTTCAGCTCGCGGGCCCGCTCGCCCAGCTCCTTGAGGTCGGCCGGGCCGATCCGCCAGCGGGGACCGGACAGCAGCCGCACCAGGGCGTCCCCGGCGCTCGGGTCGTAGACGACGCGCAGGGTGGAGACGATGTCGGCCACCTCGGGCACGGTGAGCAGCCCGCCCAGGCCGACGATCTCGACCGGGATGCCGCGCGCCTCCAGCGCCCTGCGCAGCGCGGGGAACTGCGAGCGCTTGCGCGCCAGGATCGCCACGTCGTGCGGCTGCAGGCACTGCGGGCCGCCCCAGGCGCTCTGCTTGGCCCGCTTGCGCTCGCCCTCGCCCCAGGGCATGCCGTCGGGCGCGCTCTCCGCGCCCAGCACCCTGGCGATCCCCGCGGCGACCCACTCCGCCTCGTCGTCGGCGGTCTCGTGGAAGGCGCACACCACCCGGCCGCGGTCGACCCGGTTGCCGCCGGGCACCAGGACGGGCACCTCCCTGGCCTCCATCCGCAGCGGCAGCTGGAGCCGGGCCGCGACGTCCAGCACGGCGTCGCCGTTGCGGAAGCTGACCGACAGGCGGTTGACCGGGGCGAGCTCCCCGGAGGCGGTCCTGAAGTCGCGGGGGAAGCGGGTCAGGTTGCCCGAGGAGGCACCGCGCCAGCCGTAGATGGACTGGCAGGGGTCGCCCACGGCCGTCACCGGGTGGCCCCCGCCGAACAGCGCGCGCAGCAGGACGAGCTGGGCGTGGCTGGTGTCCTGGTACTCGTCCAGGAGGACCACCGCGAACCGCCCGCGCTCGATCTCGCCGACGTCGGCGTGCTTGGCGGCGATCCGGGCCGCCAGCGCCATCTGGTCGCCGTGGTCGACGACCTCCCTGCCCCGCTTGAGCCGGGCGTACGACTCGACCAGCGGCAGCAGCTGCTCCCTGGCCCGCTGGACGGCGAGCGGCCTGCGCTGGTCCTTGATCGGCGTGCCGGGCAGCTCGGCGTACCGCTGGGCGAGCCAGGCGCCGACGTCGCGCACGTCCTGCGGGGTGCGCAGGTGCTCGGCCAGCTCACCGGACAGCTCCAGCACCGCCCGGGTGACGGTCGCCGGGCTCCACTCGACCTGCTCCATCGGCCCGTCGTACGCGCTGACCACCCGCCCCGCGAGCTGCCAGGAGACGGCCGGGGAGACCAGGCGCATGGTCGGCTCCAGCGCCTCGCGCAGGGCGTGGTCGGTGACCAGGCGGGCCGCGTAGGCGTGGTACGTCGAGATGGTCGGCTCGCCCTCCATCAGGTCGGCGGGCACCTGCTTGGTCTCCACCAGGCCGTTGAGCCGCTCGCGCACGCGCGCGGCCAGCTCCCCGGCGGCCTTCCTGGTGAAGGTGAGGCCGAGCACCTGCTCGGGGCGGACCAGCCCGTTGGCGACCAGCCAGACGACGCGCCCGGCCATGGTCTCGCTCTTGCCCGACCCGGCTCCGGCCATCACGACCATCGGTTCGAGACCGGCCTCGATCACGGCGGCCTGTTCGGGGGTCGGCGGCAGGATGCCCAGCTTGGCGGCCAGCTGGACCGGGCTCAGCACGTGGCGTTCCCCGGGATCGTGCGGCTCAGCACACCTGATCTCCGTTCTTGCTGACCGGGCAGCTCGTCCGCACGGCGCAGGTGCGGCAGCCGTCGTTCACCTTGGCCTGGAAGAACGGCCCCGACATGCCGACGGCGACGGTGCCGACCATGTCCTTGGCCCAGCCGGGGTCGGGGTCGTCCGCCAGGGGAGGTTGCGTCTGCTCCTTGGCGGCCTTCTTGCCCGCCGCGTCGCCCACCTGGACGAGGGCCGCGCCGCCCGGCTCGGTCATGCCGTGCCGCTGGAAGGCGCCCAGCAGCGCGGCGAGCTGGTAGACGCCGAGCTGGGGGTGGCGTTCGAGCTCACTGTCCTTGGCGCCGGTCTTGCCGGTCTTGATGTCGATGATCACGGCCCGGCCCTCGCCGTCGCGCTCGACCCGGTCGACCCTGCCCTTGATCTGCACTCCCTCGGAGACCATGGCCGTGAACGCCTCCTCCAGGCCGACCAGCTCCCGGGGGTTCTCCTCGTGCCAGCGGACGAACTTGGAGATCATCTCCTCGGCGACCCTGCGCTGCTTGCGGTTGTACCAGACGCCGCCGAAGTCGAGCTCGTGCCAGACGTCGTCCAGGCGCTTGCCGAGGGTCTCCTCGGTGGGCATGCCCGTCGCGGCGAGGACGGCGAGCGCGTGCACGACCGTGCCCAGGCCACGGGCCACGTCGGTGCCGCCCGCCCCCACGGAGGTCTCCAGCAGCCAGCGCAGGCCGCACTTGCTGAAGCTCTCCACCGCCGAGGGCGAGACGCGCACGATGTCGTCGGGCCAGCTCAGCGGGCGGTCGTCGGAGATGGGGGTGAGGGCGTACCACTCGTTGGGGTGGGCGCCGGGCACCCCGGAGGCGGCGAGCCTGGCCAGGTGCTCGGCCGCGGACCTGCGCAGCGGCTCCGGCCTGGTGGAGTCGGCGACCGCCGAGCGCAGGTCGGCCACGAGCGCGGACATGCTGAGCCAGCGGGACCGCTCGTCGACGCCCGCGGCGTCCTCGGCCGAGCCGGGGACCAGCTCGGTGAGGAAGCGGGAGGGCCGCTCCTCGGTGTCGTCGCCGCCCACGGCGGTGACGATGAGCCTCTTCCTCGCCCTGGTGGCGGCCACGTAGAACAGGCGGCGCTCCTCTGCCAGCAGCTGGGAGGCGAGGGCGGCGGAGACGGCCGCCGGGTTCTCGTGCTCGGAGCCCTCGGCCCTGGCGACCATGTCGTCGGTGCTCAGGATGGACCCGCGCAGCCGCAGGTCCGGCCAGGCGCCCTCCTGGACCCCCGCGACGACCACCACGTCCCACTCCAGGCCCTTGGAGCGGTGCGCGGTGAGGATGCGGACCGTGTCACCGTCGGGGGCCCGCTCGGCGAGGGAGTCGCCGGGGATCTCCTGGGCGACCAGGTCCTCGACGAACACGTCCACCCCGGCGTGCGGGAGCCGGTCGACGAACCTGGCCGTGTGGTCGAACAGCGCCACGACGGCGTCGAGGTCGCGGTCGGCCATGGTGCCCCTCACGCCGCCCCTGAGGCTGACGTCGGTCCACTTTTTGGCCAGGCCGGTGGCCTGCCAGACGGCCCACAGCACGTCCTCGGCGGTGCCGCCCTGGCGTACGGCCTCGGTGGCGGCGGTGATGAGACCGGCGAGCCGCTCGGCGGGCTTCGCGACGTGCTCGTCCACCCTCACCAGCTCCCGCGCGTCCTTCAGCGCCGCGACCATCAGCTCGCCCGAGGAACGCGGGCCGGGGCTCTCGCGCTCCACCACCTCGTCGGCGGCATCAGAGGCGTCGGCGGTGTTGTCCGTGTCGTGCTCGCCGGGAGCGGCGAGCGCCTCGTGCTCGGCGATCCGCAGGGCGCGGCGCAGGCGGCGCACCCCGATCATGTCGGTGCCGCCGAGCGCCCCGGTCAACAGCTCCTCCGCCACCCCCTCGTCGAGGGTCTCCGGGTGCAGCGCCACCTGGATGAGCCTGATCAGCGGCCGTACGCCCGGCTCCTGGAACAGCGGCACCTCGGCGCCGCCGACCACGACCGGCACCCCGGCGGTGACCAGGGCGCGGCGCAGCAGCGGCACCTGGCGCGTCGCCGACCGCACCAGGACGGCCATCCGCGACCAGGGGACGCCGTCCAGCAGGTGCGCCCTGCGGAGCGTGTCGGCCACGATCGCCGCCTCCTGGGTGGCGCCGTCGGCCACCAGCACCCGTACGTCACCGGGCTCGGCGTCCGGCAGGGCGCGCAGGTCGCGGTGCGCGGCGCCGCCGGGGGTGGCGGGCAGGCGGGCGGTGACGCGGCGGGTGGCCCTCAGCAGCTCCCGGCCGCTGCGGCGGCAGACGCGCAGCGCGACGACGGGGGCCTTCGCGCCGCCGGCGTCGCGGAACCGGTCGGGAAAGTTCATGATCCCCCGGACGTCGGCGCCGCGGAAACCGTAGATCGACTGGTCGGGGTCGCCGACCGCGACCAGGTCGCGGCCCTCCCCGGCCAGCTGCTGGAGCAGGAACTCCTGCGCGGGGTCGGTGTCCTGGTACTCGTCGACGAAGACGGCGTCGTACGCCGACCGCTCGCGGGTCCGCACCTCGGGGTCGGACAGCAGGGCCCCCGCCGCGCGGATCAGCTCCGCGTAGTCGAGCACCGGTTCGAGGTCGAGGTCGAACCTGGCCTGGTAGCGGTCGGCGAACCCCCCGGCGGCGACCCAGTCGGCGCGGCCGTGGCGGCGGCCCAGCTCCCGCAGCTCGGGCCCGTCGAGACCGCGCTCGGCGGCGCGGGCCAGGAAGTCGCGGAGCTCGGAGGCGAAACCGCGCGTCTTGAGCGCCTCGTGCATGTCGTCGGGCCAGTGCGTTGCGCCGTCCTCCAGTTCGCCGTGCAGCAGGCGGCGGATCTCCAGCAGCTGCTCGGGACCGGTCAGCAGGCGCGGCGGCAGCCCTCCGGCGAGCACGGCCTCGCGGCGCAGCAGCGCGTAGGCGTAGCTGTGGAAGGTGAGGGCGAGGGGAGTGCGGGTGGTGCGGCGCATCCGGGAGGTGATCCGCTCGCGCAGCTCCTCGGCGGCCTTGCGGCTGAAGGTGAGGACGAGCACCCGCTCGGGGTCGACGCCCCGGCGCTCGATCCTGTCGACGACGGTCTCGACGATCGTGGTGGTCTTGCCGGTGCCGGGCCCCGCGAGCACGAGGAGAGGGCCGCTCTCATGGGCCACCACCGCCCGCTGGTGCTCGTCGAGCACAGGGGCAACAGCCCTCCCCGCACCCTCACGACGTATCAGCCGCCAGTCCTGACCACTCACAACTCGCCATTCCACCAGATCCCGGACGATGATCGTGCCGAGTCGGCGGGTACGGCATGGCGGATTCTTCACCGGATACGGCGGGCGGCGCACGCTTTCCAGGAGATCGGAAGCCCGAAGCACCCTGCGGACCTGGGCGGGAACCCCGAAAGGGGCATCTGGGAAGAATTCACGGACGGGACGAGCATCACACGAACCACCGGAAACCGGCCGGATGTCACGGTTATCTGGGGCCCCCAGGCACGTCAGGCACGCGGGGGTTCAGGAACGTGCCTGAACAATATCCAGGGGTCCTCAGGCATGTCGGTCACGTCAGGCATGCTGCTTCCGGTGACGTTCGCGGGCTCAAACAGGAGTCCAGGAAACGTTTCGGCTCGAAACGTTTCCTGGTGCCCCGGGTCCGGGAAGGCTGCTCACGATCTGGGCGTCAGCATGCTCGCGCGACGTCGTCCAGAGGGGTTCGGTGAATCGATGCCGTGGGCCGACGAAGGAGGCCTGCGGCGCCGACCGCCCCGGTCCGTACGGCGTTCAGCCAACGCCGGCGATCGTCACGGCCTTCTTCCGTTCCCAGGGCGTTGCTCCCTGGACGAACCGCGAGGCGCGAACACGTAAGGTCCCGCCGTTGGTCTCCAGCCGTTGCCGTACGGCGACGGCTCCAGCTGTTTCGACCCGAAACAGCTGGACACATGTTCGAAGCAACACACCTACGAGCCTTACCAGATCGACAACGCGCTTACCTGCGGAGACCCCTCAACGGCCCCGGACAGGGCGCGGATCGGCGGCCAGGCCGGACATGTACCGGGGCGGAGGTCACGCCAGGCAACGGGCCTGCTCGGCGGCCTCCTGGCGTTCGCGGGCGGCCCAGGCGCGGGGCGCTCGGCCAACTCCGCGCGGGTGTCGGCCTCGGCCTGTTCACGGCGAGCCCGAGAGCCAGGCCGATCGGCCGGGCTCGCCGTTCCTCATGAGTGGCAGTAGATCCCGGACTGGATCCGGACCGGCTCCTGCGCGCTCCAGCCACGCAGACCCTCGCCGGGATGGAGCCACAAGTCCGAATACCGGTCCGGCAAGCCCAGGAGGTATCCGGCGATGATGTCCTGGTGGCCGTCACCGTCCCAGTCCGCGACCGCGCAGGGCCAGGGGAAGTCCGGCAACCAGTTCCAGCCGCCGCTGATCATGACGCCCGATTCTCGGCTCAGGCCGCGCACGCCTTCGCCGGGATAGAGCCACAGGAGCTTGGTGTCGTACTCCACGAGCAGCAGATCCTGGTGGCCGTCGCCGTCCCAGTCCGCGACGCCCCGCAGGTCGTGGTCCCCGAAGTTACGAGCGATCAGCACCCAGGGGGACGAGACCTCGTCGCGCTTGCCGTGCCCGGGGATCATGAAGATGTCGCCGGACTTCCTGTCGTAGACGATGAGATCCTGGAAGCCGTCGCGGTCCCAGTCGGCCGCGTCACGGACGTCGAAGTTGCCGCTACTGCTGCTGATCTTAATTGCGGCCGCCTGCGCCTTCACGCCGTCGCCTGGATGCAGATAGATGCCCCGCCCGTCCGCGGTGATCAGATCCTGGTGGCCGTCACGATCCCAGTCGGCCGCCGTGCGCACCTGGGCGTATTGCAACCAGCCTTCCACGATGGTGAACGGCGGCTTGTAGCTCCAGTCGCGGGCGCTGACGCCGGGGAACAGCCTCAGCGCGCCGCTGGAGTGCCACGTGAGGAGGTCCTGGTGGCCGTCGCCGTCCCAGTCCACGACCGCTTCGAGCCGGTCATTGCTCTCCGGCTGCGCCTGGGCGGCGGGTAAGGGAAAGGGAAAGGGAAAGGCTAGGGCGATGAGCGTCAGGAGCGCGGCGCCCATGACGCGGCGGCGATGCCACATGTGATCCTCCGATGCGTTGGCCCCATGATGATCCGGGGGCTGTGGGCGATCAAGGGCGGCGATCGCCCGCAGGAGTGGGGCACGGCTGCAGGGGCGGCCCGTTCCGGCAGTGCTCACACCCCACGGCCGGAACCCGAGGCCGGTCCGGGACCGCACACATCAGGTTCTGTCATGCCGAGCATGAGCGCTCCGGTCGCTCGCGAGCTGGACCAGGCGTCTTCTCCGGGAGGGTGGTCCGGGGCAGCACGCGGAAGGCCCGGTCACCGATCGGTCCGGGGCGTACAGGGCGGCCAGGATGACGGTCGCGGTCAGCGCCGCCTCCAGCGGGGTGAGGATGACCGCCACGGGTAACGAGCCCGCTGCGTCCGCCGAGCACCCCGGCAGGCAGGCGGTTCATGGACATCACCGCAGCCGGAGCACCTGACCACACGTTCGCCGCAATATGCCGTGAACACCAGCCCGTGCGCCTCACGTGCCCCGCAAGATCATATCCCTCTGACCTGCGGAAAGGTACCGACAACCCAAGATGACGGCAGGAGCGCCGAGACGGCCGGGAAAGGACCGGAAACGGCCGGAGCCCGCGAGAGGGACAGGAACGACCGGGAACCGCTCAGGGATCACGAGGCGACCGGGAGCCGGTCGAAGCCCCGAGACGGCTCCGGGGGCCGTTTCCCGTTGTGGGAAACGGCCCCCGGAGCCGGTCGGATCATCCTGACCCTCGCGAGGCGGTCAGGCGGGACGGTTCAAGCGGGACGGTTCAGGTCGGGAAGACGTGGTCGACGAGCCTCGCCGTCGCCTTGCCGTCGTCGCGGGGCGCGTAGGTGCGCTGGAAGAGGTCGTACTTCTCGGCGTGGGCGGCGACCACCTCGTCGATCGACCGCAGAGCCTTGATGACCTCGGCCCCGGTGGACAGCAGCGGCCCGGGGGCCTCGGCGGCCAGGTCGAGGTAGACGCCCCGCTTGGACGAGTAACGCTGCAGGTCGTGGGTGAAGAAGAGCATCGGCCTGCCGGTCGCCGCGAAGTCGAACATGACCGACGAGTAGTCCGTGATCAGCACGTCCGTGATCAGCAGCAGATCCGTAATATCCGGATATGTCGTGACGTCACGTCCGAACCCGGCGCGCACGTTCGGCGCCGCCTGCATCGAGTGGCCCCGGATCAGGAACTCATGGCCGGGACCGAGCACCCGGTGCGCCTCGGCCAGGTCCAGGCGGATCGAGGCGTTCTTGCGGTCGTAGTCGCGGTAGGTCGGCGCGTAGAGCACCACCCTGGCGTCCGCGGCGATGCCGAGCCGCGCGCGTACCGCCGCGGCCAGCTCGTCGCGGTCGGGGGCGACGAGCACGTCGTTGCGCGGGTAGCCGCTCTCCAGGACCTCGCCCTGGTAGCCGAACGCCTTGCGCAGCACGCGGGTCGCCCACGGGCTCTGGGAGACCAGCAGGTCCCAGCCGCGCACCTCGACGGCCTGCCGGTGCCAGGCCGGCGGCTTGGGGTCGCGGGACATGTGCGGCAGGTCGTTGCCCAGCCGCTTGACCGGGGTGCCGTGCCAGGTCTGCACGACGACCTGGTCCTCGCGGGAACGGAACCACGGCGGCAGGAAGCCGTTGGTCACCACGTAGCGCGAGCGGGCCAGCGCCGCGTAGTGCTCGCGGCTGCCCGCGCGCACCACGGTCGGGCCCGCGCCCGTGCCGAAACCGAGCGCCTCGGGACCCGGGGGCACGAACGCGCCGTCCTTGACCACCCAGATGTGCTCGCCGGCGTCGCCGCGCCGCACCCGCTCCTCGTAGACCGCGCGGACGCTGCCCTCGTACTGCCGCCCGTCGTAGGCGGCGTAGACGGTCGCGTCGTTCAGCTCGCGGGTCCGCTCGGCGGGGTAGAAGTGCCGGCGCAGGGCGAACAGGCTGCCGGCGCCCTTCTCGTCGTCGGGGAGGTGCTCGGCGACCGACAGCACCGGGATGTCGAAGCGGGTGGAGATCAGGCGGTACTCGCGGCCGTCGAGGATCTTCGTGTCCTCGTCCAGCCCGTCGAGGATGGCGTGGTCGACGCGGAACGGGACGATCTGCCCGGCCGCGTCGCGGACCGCCATGCTCCAGGTGCCGCTGCTCAGCGGGGCCGTGTCGCCGAAGCGGGGCATCGCGGCGGGCGCGACCCTGACCGTGAAGCGGGAGTCCTCGCGCTCCAGGGGGATGGCGTGGATCAGCCCGCTGCGGTGCTTGAGGGTGAGCGCGGCCTCCCCGGAGCCCGGGTAGGAGCCCTCCAGGGTGAGCACGCCCCGCTCGTCCCAGGTCGCCGCGTCGACGACCGGGCGGATCCGGTGCGCGGAGACGCTCACGCGGTCGCGCCGGTCGCGCAGCACGGTGATCTCCCGGTCGCCGACGACCGTACGGCTCTCCCGGGCCTTCCCGATCATGACGGAGGCCGCGGGGTCGCCCTTGGGCTCGATCCAGAGCCGTCCGCCGTCGCGCTCCTGCAGCAGGGACGCCGTCGCGAGCGGCACGACGACGGTGGTGCCGCCCTCGACGGGCGTGAAGTCGGCGGCGATCCGGTGGCCGTCCAGGCGGGCCTGACCCCTGGTCACGCCCTTGCCCGGCAGGAAGACCTCGACCTCCAGGCGCTCGCCCGCCAGCCGCACTCCGGCCAGCTCGGCCCGGGTGGGCTGCAGCACGATCTGCAGGGCGCGGTCGGAGGTCCAGACGGGACGGATCCACCAGCCCTTGCCGAGGTCCAGCCCGGCCGGGCGCTCGGTGCGGCCGGTGGAGGGGCCGCGCAGGAGACCGCCGGCGCGGGCGCCCCGGCTCCAGATCACGATCTCGGCCCGCCAGGTGGTCGTGTCCTGTACGGTCGCGCGGCGGCGCAGCAGCCGCTTGCCCCCGCGCACCACGGCCCGTACGGCCGAACGCCAGCGCAGCGGCCACGGGCTCATCTCGGCGGTGAAGCCGGACCAGTCGTAGTTGCAGCCCGCCTCCTCCGCGCCGTGGGTCGCCTCGGGGTGGAAGGTCCTGCGGGTGCGCAGCCGCACCGGCGGCAGCCAGCGCGGGCCGCGCAGCACCACGCTCGCCCTGTTGAAGCGGCGGCTTCGCACGGACAGCCCGGCCAGGTAGGCGTGGCCGCCGATGCGCAGCCGCCCGCCCGACCAGGAGATGTCCTCGATCTGGGTCACCGGGATGAGGTCGGCCGCCCGCAGGCGGTACAGGGCCTCGGGCAGCTCGTCCTGGAGCGGCAGGTCCGCGTACCAGCGGAGGCTCTTGCGGACGCGCTTGGACGGCTCGGCCGCGGCGGTCACGAGCTTCTGCAGCGCGTCGCCGTCGGCGAGGTCGTCGATCCCCCGATGCTCGATCAGGTGGAAGGCGATCCTGCGGGCGACCGGGAGGTCGCGCTTGACCTTCGCGTCGACACCGGTCACGTACGGCTTCAGGAGCGTGACGAACTCGCGGCGTTTGGCGGCACCCCGCTTGGCCGCGATCTCCAGCCGGGACCCCAGGGGGCCGGCCAGCGCGTCGGCGTCGAAGCGGCGCCGCTCAGCCGGTTTCAGCCCGTCCGCCAGCACCGCGGCCATGATCGAGTCGAGTGGTTCTCCCCGGTCGCAGAGATCCTGGACAGCCCGCAGACGATCAGCGACGGGGTCGCCGCTGGATCGTGCGGGAGTGGCGCCGGTGGCCATGGGGAAAGCACCGCCTTTCGGACAGAGCGCTGTCCTAGGCCATGGTAGTGCGCCGCGGCAGGGCCGGTTACGCCGCGATTTACGGGCTTGCGGGATTTACAGGCATTTGTGATCTGGCGGGTTTTCCGCGGGCCCGCCGCACGATCTACGGGTTCCCGTCCCATCTGGCCGCCCGCATGTCGGCTCGGGCGCCCCTCAGCGGGGTCCGCTCCTCGCGCCAGCTCACCAGGCAGCGCTGCTCGTGGCCGGGCGGCGGGGTGCCGTCGGCGTGCACGACGCGCCACCAGGGCACTCCCCCGCCCCAGGTGGACATCACCCGGCCGACCTGACGCGGACCGCCCTCGCCCAGGTACTCGGCGATGTCGCCGTAGGACATCACCATTCCCGGCGGGATGCGCTCGACCAGGTCGAGCACCCGCTCGGCGTACGGGGTGGGGTGGCCTACTGGCTCCATACGGTCGGTCCGGCGGAGAGGATCTCGTCGAGCTTGCCGAACTCGTAGGCCGCCGAGCCGTTCAGCTGCTCGACCAGGCCGCCGCGGATGGCGTAGGACTCGCCGTCCTCGCCCACCAGGCGCGCTCCCAGAAGGGCGGACACCCGCGCCAGCTGGGCGACCTGCCAGTCGGATCCGGGGGCGCCGGTGAGCCGGCCGTTCCACAGCGCTATGGCGTGGACCGCGCCGTTGTGGCGGGCCAGGATCTCCCCCGACTCCTGCGAGCCCCTGAATTCGAACCCCGCCTGCCCCAGCACAGTCGCGAGTTCCGCGAAGGCGAGAGGCGCAGGGCGCTCCACGCGCAACTCGTACCCCATAACGCGCGAGACTAGCGAACGTTCCAGGTTTTCCGTGGGGTGAATCCAGACATCCGGGCTACCGCATCCGAACGGTGTCCAAAACGCGTTCGAATCGCAGTCGAATTACGGTTACCTTCGCGATCTCCCGCGCCGGACCGGTTCGAAGACCGTCGTCATCGGCCCCTCCCTGCCGGAGTGCCGGTTGAGCATCGCCACGGCCCCCGCGAACGCCAGCAGGCCGCCCGCGAGGCCCACGCCGTACAGCCAGAGGCGCGCGGGCTCCGGGCCCGGCCTGCTGGGCTCGGTGGGCAGGGTGCCGTCGCCGAAGTGCTTGCCGTCGGGCACCGGGACCTCCGCGGCGCCTGACATCAGCCTGCCCGCCTCGGCCAGGGCCGCCGCGGCGTCGACGACACCGAACCCGAGGTGGTCGTCGTAGCCGGTGGCGGGCCCCGCCGTCGCCGTGGAGGTGAGGGCCTGCGACACCATCTGCGGCGATATATCGGGATATTTGGCTTTTATGAGGGCGGCGACCCCGGCCACCAGCGCGGTCGCCGAGCTCGTCCCCTCCGAGGATCCGTACTTCCCGCCGGGAACGACCACCGGCACGTCGACGCCCGGCGCCGAGACCAGGACCGACAGGTTGTCGCTGCTGAACATGGCCGGCTTGCCCAGCTCGTCCACCGCGCCCACCCCGATGACCCCGGAGTATCCGGCGGGGAAGTTCCAGAAGGAGGTGGCGTTGTCCATGGCGTACTGGGAGTCGCCGTCGTTGCCCACGGCGGCGACGAGCACCACGCCCCTGGACAGCGCGTAGGAGACCGCCTCCCGCTCGCTCTTGTGCGGCCCGTAGGCGCCCAGCGACATGCTGACGACCTTGGCCCCGTGGTCGGCGGCGTAACGGATCGCGCGGGCCAGCGGGCTGTCGTCGCGCGAGCGCAGGTCCTCCTGGGGCAGGGCGGTCCCGTCCTCGGGGCGCTCCTCGACGATCAGCGGCAGCGAGAGGATCCTGGCCTCGGGCGCGACGCCGAGAAGGCCTTCCTCGCCCCTGCCCGCCCCGGCGATGAGCGAGGCCATCGCGGTGCCGTGCCGCCCGGCGTCCGGGGTCTCCCTGTCGAACCTGATCGACCCCATGTCGGGCCCGGAGATCACCCGTCCCCGCAGCTCGGCGACCTGGTCGTCCACCCCGCTGTCGACCAGCGCCACGATGACGCCCGACCCCTTGGTGACCTTCCACGCCTCCTCGGCGTTGAGCATCTCCAGCACCCAGCGCTGGCCCTCGCGCACGTCCGCGGCACCCTCGGGAGGCGCCGACCCGGGCGGCGCCGACTCCGACGGCGCGGCCGACACGGCCGGCTCGGGCGGCGCGGTCGATTCCGGCGGCACGGCCTCCGGCGGCGCGATCCCGGGCGGCATGGCCGTCGGCGGCACGACCTCCGGCCGCGCGACCCCGGGCGGCGCGATCCCAGGTGGTGTGGCCACCGGTGGCGTGATCCCAGGTGGTACGGCCTCCGGTGGTACGGCCTCCGGTGGTACGGCCTCCCGTGGTGTGGCCTCCCGTGGCGTGGCCTCCCGTGGCGTGGTCGACGCGGGTCCCGCGAGTGTGTGGGCGGCCGTCGCCGGAGCGGCGACCGGGACCGGACCCGCCACCGAGAGCGCGACCAGCGCCCCCGCCGCCCAGAACCGCCGCCTCAGCACACGTTCCCCTGGGTGCACTGGGGCACGGCGCTGGGCTCGTCGCCCAGGGCGCGGGCGATGCGCCCCGCGACCGCCTGGGCCGCGGGCCACAGCTCGCTGTGCAGGATCTCCTCGGGGGCGACCGACTGCCGGGTGCGGCCGTCGGTGTATCCGGCGGTGGAGAAGACGATGTAGGGGCCGACGCCCACCCAGGCGTTGCGCTGGCGTTGCGCGGCCCCGAACAGCTCGGTCGCCGTGCCGGGGAAGGCCACCGGGCGCACTCCCACCCGGTCGTCCACGGCCAGCTGCGCGGAGGCGGCGATCCGCCGCTCCTCGTCGGCGAGCACGGCGATGCCCACGGTGAAGACGAACGAGGACGTCTGGTCGACGTAGGTGGCCCGCAGCAGGGTGCGGCAGCCGTACTCGGAGAGCACCGACCCCACCGACGCGTCCGTTCCCGCCGCGCAGGCCACCTCGGGGGCGAGACCGACCCTGCGGGCGTACTGCTGGACCCTGCCGAGGCCGATGTACTGCAGCTCGACGGGGAAGACCAGGTCGGCGGTCCAGGTGTGCCAGCGGCCGGCGATGTCGTCCTGGATGTAGCGGGCCTGCTCGGCGGAGGTCAGCGGGCGCGAGCTCGTCTCGCGCACCAGCCCGACCGTACCGGTCAGCACGTTGGTGGCGGCGATGGCGAGGATCGTGCCCATCAGGATGAGGAAGATCGTACGGAAGCGGATGCCCTGTTCCAAGGTCGCGATCTCGGCCCGCTTGACCGCCGCGCGGTCGCGGCCCGCCGCCGGCCAGGCTCGCACCCTGGACCGCCTGCCGGAGGATCCCGGCACGGGCGTCCGCCGGACCCGGCCTGCGCCGGACCCGCCGATGCCGCCCACCCGGGAACCTGACGGCGGCCAGCCACCGCGAGCGCGGGGGGCGGGGGTTCCCAGGGGCCGCTCCGGCTCCTGGGACCGCCCTTGCTGCGACATACTCCGATGCTACGTCGAAGGACCCCTCCGCCCTATCGGCGGCGGGCATTTTCGCGACACTCCCCAGGTCGAACCGGAGGTCGGGGCCGAGCTCGGGGGCCCACCCGGCACCGGGCGCTCACGACCAGGCTCACGGCCGGGATGCAGCGGCCGGGCTCACGGCCGGGCTAAGGCCAGGGTGACGCGACCGGGTCGGGCCCGGGTTTCTCGAAGGCCCCCGGCGAGCGCGTACGGCCGACGAACACCGCGAGCGCGATCAGGGAGACGACCGCGCCGAGCCCCGCGGCCACGGCCACGCCGCCGTACAGGGTGATCCGGTCCCGGTCGCGGTGGACGACCCGCACCGGCTCGACCGCCAGGCCCAGCGGGCGGGCGGGGTCGTGCCCACCGGCGCCCCCCGCCCCCTCGGCGGTGAGGGTGTGCCGGGAGATCCTGGCGGCGGCGGCGAGGGCCCGGGTCGCGTTGACGACGCCGAAGCCCGTGCCGGTGTCGTAGCCGCCGGTGGGCCGCCTGGTGGCTCCCACGGTGATCGCCTGCACGACCAGCGCGGGCGACATTTTCGGATATTTGGCTTTAATGAGGGCGACGACCCCCGACACCAGGGCGGTCGCCTGGGAGGTGCCCCGGCCGACCCAGTACTCGTCCCCCGGGCCGGCGCCGAGGATGTCCACCCCCGGCGCGGCCACCAGGACCGAGGGGTTGCGGTTGGAGAACGAGGCCCGGCGCAGCCCGCGGTCCGTCGCGGCGACCGAGACCACCCCGGGGAAGGCCGCCGGGTAGGAGTAGGGGGCGTAACCGCTGGCGTCCGTCTCCTCGGCGCCCTCGTTGCCCGCCGCCGCGACGAGCACGACCCCCTTGGAGATCGCGTAGCGGATCGCCGACCGCTCCTCCCTGGTCGCCAGCTCCTTGGAGATCGACATGTTGATCACGTCCGCGCCGCGGTCCACCGCGTGCCTGATGCCCCTGGCCACCACGTTCTCGTAGCGCTCGGCGGTGTTGAACTCCCGGAACCCCGGCTCCTCGTCCTCCAGGATGACCCGTACCGACAGCACCCTCGCGCGGGGCGCGACGCCGATCACCCCGTCGGCCCCGCCGGGCCCGTGCCCGTGCCCGGCGATCAGCGACGCCATGTACGTGCCGTGCAGCCTCAGGGGGCTCACCCCCGGCGGGTTGGCCCCGGCCGTGAAGTCCTTGCCCTCGGTCACCGAACCGACCAGGTCGCGGTGGTCGCGGTCCACCCCGGAGTCGAGCACGGCCACGGTCACCCCCCTGCCCTCGGAGATCCGCCAGGCGGCGGGCAGGTCGAGGGTGCGCAGCACCTCCCGCTGGCTGTCCCTGACGTCGTCGGCCCGCGCGGCCGGGACCGGGGCCAGGACCGCCGGTACCGCCACCGCCGCCAGCAGCACCGGCATCGCCCGCGCCACCGCGTCTCCCAGCGCCCTCAGTGCTCTGGATCCCCTCAGCGACACCGGCGCCCTCAGTGTCACCAGTGCCCTCAGTGTCACCAGGAGTCTCAGGGCCGCCAAGAGTCTCGGGGCCGTCGGCACCACCGGGGCCACCGGCCTCCTCGGCTCCGCCCTCGCGAGCGGTCCGGTGGCCGCGGGGAGACGCCTCGGCGTGGTCAGCATCGCCACTCCGTGGAGACGCAGTCGGGGCGGGCGGGCATGGACAGGTCGGCGAGGATGCGGTCGGCGATGTCCCCGGTGAACGCGAACAGGGTCGGCCGCTGCTCGCCGACCGCCCTGGCGGGCCGTCCGTCGATCTGCCCGACCGTGGCCATCACCACGTACGGGCCCGCCTGCCGGACGAGGCCCGCCTGGCGCCCGGCGGAGACGAACCGGTCGGTGACGGTGCCGCGGAAGGCCAGCGCCCGGAGCCCGGGTGAGGGGGCGCCCCCCTTGGGCAGCGCCGCCCTGGCCCTGGTGGCGCCGAGCTCGTCCGCGAAGGCCGCGACGCCGACGGTGACCACGATCCCCTGGAGCGCGTCGATGTAGGTGGCCCGCAGTACGCCCAGGCAGCCCGCCCGCCGCAGCGCCTTGCGCAACCTGGCGTCGACCGCGCCGTCACAGCGGGTCTCCGGCGAGATGCCCACCCGGCGGGCCTTCTCCTCGCCACCCTGCTCCGCCGCGTAGGGGACGGTCGCGGGGAAGACACGCCCGGCGGGCCAGGCCTGCCAGCGCCTGGCGACCTCGTCGAGGGCGGCCCGGTCGAGCTCCGCCTGGGTCGGCCCCCTGGTGAGTTCCGTCGCCGCGGCGCTGCTCGCCACCCCCGCCACGATGGCGCAGAGCAGCGTCAGGGCGGAGGCCACGACCAGCGTCGGCCACGGAGGCCGCCGCTGACGTGGGACTTCATTCACGATCCCGACCTTAATGCGGTGCGGCGGGTGTCATCCGCCGTTCCGTCCAGATCCGTCAGTGTGGAGAGCACTTGGTGACCTCGGCGGAACCCTTTAAGCCCATCGGCAGACCCCTTGTGGAATCCCTCCGAACGGCGAGCGCCCCGCGGAGCGGGTGCTCCACGGGGCGCAGGTCGCGCGGGGCCTTCGGGCCTGCCTCAGCAGGCCCTTGGCAGGCCCCTGGCAGGCCTCAGCAGGCCTTGGCAGACCTCAGTAGGCGGGCAGGCTCGGGTCGACCGTCTTGATCCAGCTGAGCACGCCGCCGCCCACGTGGACGGCGTCGGAGAAGCCGGCGCTCTTGACGACCGCCAGGACCTCGGCGGAACGGGCGCCGGACTTGCAGTGCAGGACGATCTTCTTGTCCTGCGGCAGCTTCTCCAGGGCGGAGCCGTTGAGGAACTCGCCCTTGGGGATGAGCACGGCGCCGGGGATGGAGACGATCTCGTACTCGTTCGGCTCGCGGACGTCGATCACGTAGATGTTCTCACCCTTGTCCTGCCAGGACTTGAGCTCGGCGGCGGTGATCGTGGAACCGGAGGCGGCCTCCTGGGCCTCTTCGGAGACCGCGCCGCAGAACGCCTCGTAGTCGTCGAGCAGCTGGGTGACCGTCGGGTTCTTGCCGCACAGCACGCACTCGGGGTCCCTGCGGACCTTGACCGAGCGGTAGTTCATCTCCAGGGCGTCGTAGATCATCAGACGGCCGACCAGCGGCTCGCCGATGCCCGCGAGGAGCTTGATGGCCTCGTTGACCTGGATGGAGCCGATCGACGCGCACAGCACGCCGAGCACGCCGCCCTCGGCGCACGAGGGGACCATGCCGGGCGGCGGGGGCTCGGGGTAGAGGCAGCGGTAGCAGGGGCCGTGCTCGGCCCAGAAGACGCTGGCCTGGCCGTCGAAGCGGTAGATCGAACCCCAGACGTAAGGCTTGCCGAGGAGGACGGCCGCGTCGTTGACCATGTAGCGGGTGGCGAAGTTGTCGGTGCCGTCGACGATCAGGTCGTAGGCGGCGAAGATCTCCATCACGTTGTCGGTGGTGAGCGCCTCGTTGTGGACGACCACCTTGACCAGCGGGTTGATCTCCTTGACGCTGTCGGCGGCGCTCTCGGCCTTGGGGCGCCCGACGTCGGACTGGCCGTGGATGACCTGCCGTTGCAGGTTGGACTCGTCGACCACGTCGAAGTCGATGACGCCGAGCGTGCCCACTCCCGCGGCCGCGAGATAGAGCAGCGCGGGGGAACCCAGGCCTCCGGCGCCCACACAGAGCACCTTGGCGTTCTTCAGGCGCTTCTGCCCGGCCATGCCGACGTCCGGGATGATCAGGTGGCGCGAGTAACGGCGCACCTCGTCGACGGTCAGTTCGGCTGCCGGCTCTACCAGCGGTGGCAACGACACAGTTCTGCTCCCGTTTCAGGGGTTCTCGATGCGGCTGGGCACAGCACGCTCCCCTCACAACCTAACCCGGTGCCCCCGTCATTCCCCAACCGGCGCGAGGACCGTCTCGGCGATCAGGAGCCGGGCCGCGCGGGCCACCCGCTCGGGGAACTCCATCTGGGCCACGTGCCCGGCGTCGGGCAGCAGCATCAGCCGCACGTTCTGGAACGTACGAACGGCGCGGGCGGCCATCCGGGGGTTGACGAGACGGTCGTGGCGGCCGTGGACGACCAGCGTGGGCGCGGTCACCATGGCCGCCTGCCGCCACAGGTTCGTCTCCCCGCGCCTGAAGTACTCGGCGACGATGCCCCGGGCCGAGTTGATCAGCGCGTCCACCGCGTACGGCAGGCCGTCCCTGCGGCGCAGCTCGTCGGCCGCCTCCCTGAGCCGGTCCGGGTGGATCCGCCCCGTGTCGGCGTAGCACATGGCGAGCGTGACGCCGAGCCTGCGC
The DNA here is from genome assembly GCF_042888905.1 of Streptosporangium sp. NPDC002721. Classification (NCBI taxonomy): domain Bacteria; kingdom Bacillati; phylum Actinomycetota; class Actinomycetes; order Streptosporangiales; family Streptosporangiaceae; genus Streptosporangium; species Streptosporangium sp. NPDC002721. The sequence goes on along the minus strand of NZ_JBIAQI010000004.1, from coordinate 341,400 downwards.
TCGGCGGGCACGAGGGTGAGCCGGCCCGCCGCCCACTCGCCGATCCGGGGCACGGTGGACAGCGCCACCCGCGCCGGGCCGTACCGGGGCAGGAGGTCGGGCAGGGCCGGTGAGATCAGGGTCAGCGAGCGGACCAGGTCGGGGCGGGTGGCGGCGACCCGCACCGAGACGGCGCCGCCCAGGGAGTTGCCGAACAGATGCACGGGGGTGTCGGAGACCCGCTCGATCAGGGCGGTGACGGTCCGGGCGTGGGCGTCGACGGAGTAGTCGCCACCGGGCGGCTCGGGCGAGTATCCGGCGCCGGGCAGGTCGACGGCGTGTCCGGTCACCACTCCGGACAGCTCGCTCATCAGGTCGGTCCAGTTGGTCGCCGAACCCGCGAGACCGTGCACGTAGACGGCGGTCTCGGCGGGCCCTCGCGGCGTCGACCGCACGTGGACCCGCCGGTCGCCGAGGTCGATCATCTCGCCCTGCCAGTTGGGGATTGGGCTGTTCACCACGCGTCCTCCTGTCATTCCACTGCCCTTCCACGATAGTTCGGCCCGTGCCGTGCCGGGGAGACAGCCTCCGGTTACCACAAAAGACACATAAGGTCGCTTTCCCCAGATGTCTTTTATTACACGATTTATCGGCATTAATTCGACGGCGCTTTCGACGGCACCCCGGCCTCGTCCGCGGCCGCCGGGCGCCGCTCCGGCGGCCGGATCCCGCTCGCCCCGCCGAACAAATACGACATTAGAGACATTTCACTTCAAAACAACTAATAAGAGTTCAACACCAGTCATAAATAGATAATAGGAGGGCAAAACCCCTCGATTCTCGTTTCTCACCAGACATGGGCGGAAATCATGACAAGCAGGGATGGCTCATCACCCGCCATCTCCGGCAATTCCGTCTTATACGGGAAACGCCGAAAAATCGGGGAACCGATCCTTTCAAGGGGGAAACGCAATGCCCAAGTTCAAGAGCGTCATCGCAGGGCTCGCGATCAGCACGGCGCTGACCGGTGGAGTCGTCGGCATGGGCGCGGCGACCACCGTCACGAGTGCCACCGCGATGACGACCGCGATCACCACCGCGGCCTTCCCGACCTGGGGCGGCGGCTGTGGCTGGCGTCGCGGTTGCGGACGCTGCTGCGGAGGCCACCGCCACCACCGCCGTAGCCACCACCGCTTCAGGCTGATCATCAACAACCACAACAACAACGACAACTACCTGCGGAACGACAGCCGCAGCGACCGCGTCCGTCCCCTGACCTTCGGCGCCGAATAGTTCGCCGAACCAGGGCCGCGCGTCCCCTGCGGAGGCGCGGTAACGCCAGAGGACGGAACCACTCACGGCTCGACCCGCGATTCCCGCGGCCTCGAAACCGTGATGGAGGGACAGGACCCCCGCATTCGCCGCAGCGGCGCTTCCCACCCAGGCGAGCCGGCCGAACGGTGACGGCGGAAACCTGACCCTCACCACAGTGCGAGTTCTCAATTCACGAAGTCACGGCGAGGCCCCGCGGTTTCCGGACCGCGGGGCCTTCGCGCGTCCCCGGCCCTCGTGCACCGCCTTTCCCGCCACCGTCCCACACTCCTCTGTCACCCCGCCCCGGTTCCCGCCCACCCCGGCACCGGCACGCGAGGACCGCACCGGCCCACCGGCCGGAGACGTCCCGTTCCATACTCCCGCTCCCTGAGAACAAATCCGACATTAAATACATTTCACTTCAAAGCGACCAATAAGCATCCAACATCGACGATAAATAGCTAAGAGGAGTGCAAAAGCCGTCGATCTCTGTTTGTCCGCAGACATGCGAGGAAACTATGACAACCAGGGATCGCCCATCACCGGCAATCTCTGACAATTTCCGGTTTATACGGAAGATGTCAAAAACAGGGGTAATTAGTCCTTTCAAGGGGGAAACGCAATGCCCAAGTTCAAGAGCGTCATCGCAGGGCTCGCGATCAGCACGGCAGTGGCCGGCGGGGTCGTCACCATGGGCGCGGCGACCACTGTCATGAGCGCCAACGCGATGACCACCACGGTCACCGCCGCCGCCTTCCCGACCTGCGGTGGCGGCGGCTACGGACGTCGCTGCTGCTGCTGCGGCGGCGGCGGCCACTGCCACCGTCACCACAGCCGCAAGCGCTTCAGGCTGATCATCAACAACCACAACAACAACGACAACGAGCTGATCAACGACAACCGCAGCGACCGCATCGTGCCGCTCCTCGGCGGAGGCCTCGCCGCTGCCGGCTAGTCGCCCGGCCGGGACCGCACGCCCTTGAAAGGGCGCGGCGCGGTCGAAGGATCAGATCACTCACGGCCGGATCCGCGATTTCCCGCGGCTTCGGGACCGTGACGGAGGTATCAGGATCCGCGCGTCCGCCACGGCCGGATTTCCCACCCGGAAACACCGGCGGAACGGCGACGGCGGGAACCCGATCCTCGACACAGTGCGAGTTCTCAATTCACGAAGTCACAGCGGGGCCCCGCGGCTTTCGAGCCGCGGGGCCCTCGTGTGTCGCACCCCGCTTCCGGCACACGGCCCTTCCCCGGGGCCGAAGTACGGCGGCGGGCCGCCTCCGGGAGACCCCTCGGAACCCCTGGACCACGACACCCGGCGCCGGGACCGCGGCGACACCGGCCGCGGCACCGGCCCGCCCCTCCAATACCCGTGCCCCTTTCGCCCTCGAAGACAAATCAGACATTAAATACATTTCACTTTAAAGCCATCAATAAGCATCCAACATCGACGATAAATAGCTAAGAGTAGAGTAAAAGCCCCCGATCTCCGTTTGTCGGCAGACATACAAGGAAACTATGACAACCAGGGATGGCTCAACACCGGTCATCTCTAGCCATCTCTGGCAATTTCCGACTCATACGGGAAATGCCAAAAATTGGTAAATCGATCCTTTCAAGGGGGAAACGCAATGCCCGAGTTCAAGAGTGTCCTCGCAGGGCTCGCGATCAGCACGGCACTGGCCGGCGGGATCGTCGCCATGGGCGCGGCGACCACCGTCACCAGCGCCAACGCGATGACCACCGCGGTCACCGCCGGCACCTTCACGACCTGGGGCGGCGGCGGCTGCTGCGGTCGCCGCCACCACTACCGTCGCACTCACCACCGCTTCAGGCTCACGCTCAACCAGGACAACTGCAACCGCAACCGCCTGGACAACAGGACCCGTTCCGACCGCCTCGTGCCGCTCTACGGCGGCCTCGGTGCCGCGGACGACGGCGCCGCGGGCGGTGGCGTGGTTCCGCCCGCGACCGCCGCTTCCTGATCCCCGCTTGACACGGGATCGGAATACGAGGCCGACAACGGCTGGGGCCGCTTTTCAGATCGGTTCCGGAACCGTTACGGAGAAGTAGGAATCCCGCGTTCGCCAGGACGGCGTCATTCCACGGAGAAACGCCTGTCCGGACGGTGAGCACGGAAAGCCGGGGGCAGATTCCCGGGATTCCGACTCTCAACACAGTGCGAATCATCATTTCTCACGAATCACGGGCGGGGGCTCCGCGGTTTTCCGACCGCGGGCCCCCGCCCCGTGATTTCCGGCCCCCGCCCCGTGATTTCCGGCGCCCGGCGCGAGAGCCCCCCGCCCGCACCGGCATCCCCCTCAGGCCCCTCGCCCCCCTCTCGCCCCGGCCTTCCCGCGCGGCCCCTCCACCGGGCTTCCACTCCGCATGTCGTACTCGTATCGGTGAACACCACCGGGCGGCCGCGAAACACCGTCGACGCGGCAGGTGCCGCCACACGTGATCCGACGCCGCGTCTTTCTCAGCGCGCGGCACCCGAGGTCGTACGCTGGGCCATGCCCGACGTTTGCAGGAACCGGGTCAGGAGAGGGAACGTGCCGAAGCCCGGATGACGACAGGGGATGTCACACATGAACGCGCGCGGCGACAGATCGTACGGGGAAACGGTCGACGACCTTCCCGAGGAGCTCTCCATCGAGACGCCCGAGGCCGACGCGGCCGAGCAACACCGGCCGGTGCGCGACAACGGCCCTGACGCGCCCGTCGACCTCCCGATCGAGGTCGACCCCGCCGACGCCGCCGAGCAGAGCCGCGCGGCGCGCGAGGAGGGGTCGGAGTGGCCCGACTCCATCCCCCTGGAGGCCGATCCCGCGGACGCCTTCGAGCAGCGGCGCACCGTCGAGCTCGACGAGGACGATTATCGCTGACCTCGGTTACCCACGCGTAGGATGGCCCCAGACGCCAGGAGCTTGACCCGAGGAGACCACGTGACCGCAACCCCGGACGCCAAGCCCCGGGGCACCCGGCTGCCCCGGACGGCCCGCCGCCGCCAGCTGCTCAGCGCGGCGCAGGAGGTGTTCGTGGAGAACGGCTACCACGCGGCCGCGATGGACGAGATCGCCGAGCGGGCGGGGGTCAGCAAGCCCGTCCTCTACCAGCACTTCCCCGGCAAGCAGGAGCTCTACCTTGCCCTGCTCGACCTGCACGTGGACGACATGATCGCCCGCTGTCGCGACGCCCTCGCCTCCACCACGGACAACAAGCAGCGCGTCCAGGCCGCGATCGGCGCCTTCTTCGACTTCGTCTCCAGCCAGGGTGAGGCGTTCCGGCTGGTGTTCGAGTCCGATCTCCGTAACGTCGCCCCGGTGCGCCAGCGCATGGAGCGCAACCTCCGCGAGAGCGCCGAGATGATCAGCCAGGTCATACAAGAGGACACCGGCTGCTCCAGCGACGAGGCGCGCCTGCTCGGTGTCGGGCTCGTCGGCATGGCCGAGGTGAGCGCCCGCTACTGGATCAGCAGCAACGGCTCCATCCCCAAGGACGCGGCCACCCAGCTCATCGCCCGCCTGTCGTGGCGCGGCATCTCCGGCTTCCCCCGCACCGTCACCGACCACTGAGCGGCTTCCGGGCCGCTCCCGGGCTCCCGCACCGGCTCGGGCCTGTTTCCCTCCCGCCCGTTCGCCCGCGATCACCTGTTCGCTTGGCGCGATCAACCGGCGCGTCGGATCCCCGTTGGGGTGACCATGGGACGAGCAACCCTCATCGAAAAGGGAGCACGATGGAAATCAAGATCGGCGTACGTTCCGTACACCGTGAACTCGTAGTGGAGACCGATCTCACGGCCGAGCAGCTCGAGAGCGAGGTCAGTGCCGCTCTCGCGTCCAGCAGCGGTGTTCTCACCATCACCGACGTCAACGGCCGCAAGATCATCGTTCCGGTCGCCTCACTCGGCTTCATCGAGATCGGCGAGGAGGAGGCGCGCCCCGTCGGCTTCGGCGGCACGCTCTGAGGGATTCCGGGCTCGCGCCAGGCCGTCTCTCACGGCATGGCGCGGTCCGTGGATCCCGCGCGAGCGCCCTCGGGCTCCCCGCGCCCGTCCGGCCGGAGGAGCACCGGCCCCGGGAACACCGGCCCCGGAAAACGCCGAGCTCACGAACGTCGAGCTCACGAACGCCGAGCGAAAACACCAGGCTCACGAACGCCGGTCCCACGAACACCGGTCTCATCGACACCGGGCGGGGACCCCGACCCCGGGTCACCTGACCCGATAACCCGAGCCATGGGAACGCCCGCGTCTCAGGTGCCCGAGCACTCGTCCCGCTCGCCGAGCCCGCAGCAGCGCGGGCGTCTGACACGGCGGAGATGCTCCCGCCCCCGGCTGATGGCCGGGCAGCCCGCGCCTCCCCTGCGCAGCACGGGACGCGAAGTCCAGCGGTTCGGCCCACATCTCGTCAAGGAACTGCCATAGCGGCGCGAGGCCCTCATGTCTCGCACGCTACCGGATTCGTCCGCACTGCTCCGGCGTTCACGCCAAAGGCGAAGCGGACCCTCCCACGCCGCGGGGCGGAGAACCCCGCTTCGCCGCCTCGGTGGACCGACCCTCGCCAGAGCGCCCACGCCGGACGCCACCCGGCAAAACCCGGGCAGGAACAAGGGGGGACGAGGCTGGAACCGGATTCGCGAGGGCCGGAGAGCCGGTGGAGACGATCACCCGTCATGGGCCCGGGGTCAGCCCCAGAAGAACCGATGAAGACAGCCCCCGGGAAGAGCCGGTGGGGATGGCCGCCCCGTCACGGCCCCGGGGTCAGCCCCAGGGCGGCCATCCGCAGGCCGTGCTTCTCGGTCAGGCGGGCGAACATCCGGCTGATGTCCTCCCCGGCCGCCTCCACCAGCAGGGCCGCGAGCTCGGGCCTGGCGGCGGCCACGTGCTGTCCCTGGCTCAACGCCTCCCCCACCAGGCGCCTGGCCCACAGCGCCAGCCGCCCGGCCTGCTTGGGGTCCTCCTGGAGCGCCGCGCGGACCCGCTCGACGGCGAACTGCGACCGCCCCTCGTCCGCGAGGACCTCGTCGACGAGGGCCCGCGTCCGGTCGTCCACGCCGATGGCCGCCTCGCGGTAGAAGTCGAGCGCGATCCCCGTACCGACGTACGCCTTGACCAGAGCCTCCAGCCAGTCTCCGGGGAAGGTGAGGGCGTGCCAGTCGTCCAGCGCCCCGGTGAACGGCTCCATCGCCTTCTCGGGGTCCACCCCGAGGGAGGCGATCCGGTCGCGGAGCAACTCGAAGTGGGCGTACTCGACCGCCGCGAGGCCGCCGAGAGCCGCCTGATCGGTCAGCGAGGGGGCGTACCGGGTGGCGTCCTCGGCGAGTCTGAGGAAGGCGGTCAGCTCGGCGTAGGCGAGGACGCCGAGCAGGTCGGAGACGCCGGGAGGGGAATCGTTCATGGACGCAGCCTACGAGCTGAGGGGCCTCGCGATTCACCGGGAATACGAAGAAATCGGTTCTCCGTTGTGGTATCGAGTACACTGCTCTGTGAAAGTGCGACCGCACCGTGTTAATCCGGGATATCCACGCCCGGACGCCCCCAAACTTTGCTCGGCGTGACGCCGCAGCGGTCGCTGATGACATGAGAGGGCTGGACCTTCCGCGAGGACCCGGCACGGGGAACACGTTTTCTGCCCGTGGTCCCGGCAGGCCTGCCTTCAACGGAGATTTAGGCAGGCCAAGCTGACGACGTTCCGAGACCTCGGAGTCACCCCAGAGATCGCCGATGCCCTTGAGACCGAGGGCATCATCGCGCCGTTCCCGATTCAGGAAATGGCACTCCCCCTGGCCCTCAACGGCCAGGACATCATCGGTCAGGCGCGCACCGGCACCGGCAAGACCTACGCCTTCGGCGTGGCGATGCTGCAGCGTGTCGGCAAGCCGAGGAAGAACCGCAAGAAGCCCCGCGGGCTGGTCGTCGTGCCGACCCGCGAGCTCGCCGTCCAGGTCACCGAGGACCTCGTGACGGCGGCCGGCAAGCTCGGCTCGCGGATCCTCACCGTGTACGGCGGGCGCGCCTACGAACCCCAGATCGAGGCGCTCAAGCAGGGCGTCGACGTCATCGTCGGCACCCCGGGCCGCCTGCTCGACCTGGTCAAGCAGAAGCACCTCGACCTCAGCCAGATCGGGACCCTCGTCCTGGACGAGGCCGACCGGATGCTCGACCTGGGCTTCCTGCCCGACATCGAGCGCATCATCAAGCTCATCCCCGCGGAGCGGCAGACGATGCTGTTCTCCGCGACCCTGCCGGGCGAGATCGTCGCCCTGTCCAGGCGTTACCTCACCCGCCCCACCCACGTGCGGGCCGAGAACAACGACGTCGAGGCCGAGGCGACCCCGCAGACGACGCAGTTCGTCTGGCGCACGCACCGGATGGACAAGATCGAGATCGTCGGCCGCCTGCTGCAGTGCGAGGGCCGCGGGCTCACGATGATCTTCTGTGAGACCAAGCGCGCCTGCGACATGGTCGTCGAGCAGCTCAAGGAGCGCGGCTTCGCCGCCGCGGCCGTGCACGGCGACCTCGGTCAGGGCCAGCGCGAGCAGGCCCTGCGGGCCTTCCGCAACGGCAAGATCGACGTGCTGGTCGCGACCGACGTCGCGGCGCGCGGCATCGACGTCGACGACGTCACCCACGTCGTCAACTACGACTGCCCGCAGGACGAGAAGGCGTACGTCCACCGGATCGGCCGCACCGGCCGGGCCGGCAAGACGGGCGTGGCGGTGACCTTCGTCGAGTGGGAGGACCTCACCCGCTGGAAGGTCATCAACAACGCGCTCTCGCTCCCCTTCCCCGAGCCGGTCGAGACCTACTCGACCTCCCCGCACGTCTTCAGCGACCTGGGCATCCCCGAGGGCACCAAGGGCGTGCTGCCGCGCGCCAACCGCTCCCGGGCGGGCCTGGCCGCCGAGGAGGTCGAGGATCTCGGCGAGACGGGCCGCATCCGCTCCCGCTCTCCCCGCAGGGGACGTGACGACGACTCCCGCAGGGGACGCGACGACGATCGCGAGGAGCGCCGCGAGCGCCCCGCGCGCACGTCCCGCGAGCGTCGCCGCACCCGCGGAGGCCGTACCGGCGAGGAGATCACCGCGCCGGTCGTGGCCGAGGAGGTCCAGCCCCCTGTCGTCGAGATCGCCGAGGTGGAGACGAACGTGGCACCCCGCAGGGACACCCGTGACGAGCAGCCCGCCGAGACCGCGCCCCGCAGGGGACGGGCTCGCAAGGCCGGTCTGAACCCCGAGGTGAGCCTCGTCGGCACGGCGGAGACCCCGGCGGCCCCGGTGGCCCCGGTTGACGCCGAGCCCCCGGCGGAGGAGCCGGTCCGCCGGCAGCGCCGTGGCAGGCGCGAGCAGGCGGCGGGCATCCCGGCGACCTCGGTGACCCCCGTGACCCCCGCGGTCCCGGAGGCTCCCGCGGCCCCGTCGTGGGCCGAGGAGCGGGTGTCGGAGTTCACGGATCACGGAGAGGACGACGACACCATGGCGGAGCGCTGGGACGACGAGCCCGTGGCGGAGGCTCCCAGGCCCCGGCCGCAGCCCGAGAAGATCATCCCGCCGAGTCCGTTCGCGGTGATCTTCCAGTCGCCGGACCTGGCGTCGGACGACGACGAGATCGCCCCCTCGGCGGCCTCGGAACGCGTACAGAGCCGCCGCCGCCCGCCGGTGCGCGGCGGCCAGCAGCAGCGGGGAACGCGTCGCCCCAACTAGCAAGTGTCACCATGAGAAGGGGCGCGACCATGTCGGTGGCGCCCCTTTTCACGCTCCCGGCCCCTCCCGGACGCACGGAGCGATGTCACCAAGAGAGGTATCGTGGGGCCACGTGAGTACGCCGCGTTTTCTGACCCTGCCTCCTGGCGTCCGCTCTCGCCAGGTCGAGACGGCGGTGGGCACCTTCGCCGTACTGGAGGCCCTGCCCGTCAGCGGCATCCCCGAGCGGTGGCCCGCCCTGCTGGTTCCCGGCCTGACCGGCAGCAAGGAGGACTTCATCGCGGTCCTGCAGACGCTCGCGCAGTCGGGCCGGCAGGTCGTCGCGGTCGACATGCGCGGCCAGTTCGAGACGAGCGGGCCTGACGACCGGAGCGCCTACACCTGCGCCGCGCTCGGCAACGACGTCGACGTGCTGGCCCAGGTGATCGGCCACGGCGGCCCGATCCACCTGGTCGGCCACTCGTTCGGCGGCCTGGTCACCCGGGAGGCGGTCATCGACGGCCGCACCCGGTTCGTGTCCTACACGCTCATGAGCTCCGGGCCCGCCGCGATCGTCGGGCCCCGCGAGCGCGCGGGCCGCTTCATGATCTCGGAGTTGCCCGGCGTCGGCCTGGAGCACCTGTGGCACACCCGGATGGAGCCCGAGGCCCTGGCCTCGGGGGTGTCCGACGAGATCATCGCCTTCCTGCGCAAGCGGCTGTTCGCCAACTCGCCGATCGGCATGGTCACCATGACCGAGGAGGTGCTCTCCGCGCCGGACCGGTGCGACGAGCTCACCCAGGTCGAGATCGACACCCTGGTCCTGTACGGCGAGCACGACGACGGCTGGCCGCCGCGCATGCAGTCGGAGATGGCCCACCGCCTGAACGCCGACTGCGTGGTCGTCCCCGGCGCGGCCCACTCCCCGGCGGTGGAGGCCCCGGAGACCACGGCCGCGGCCCTCATCCGCTTCTGGAACGCCGCCGAGAGCCGTCTGAGGAGCTGACCGTGGGAGGGGGTCCCGTTTGATGTCCGGGGCTCCCGGCTCGTCCGACGCCGGGGCGCCTCGTTGGACGGGTCCTCCACACCCGTGCGACCATGTGCCGACCATGGCGAGCATCGAGGAGATCGTCGTCCAGCCTCCGCACACCGCGACGTGGCTGGTGCACATCGACCGCTCCATGTGGGTCGGCGGGGTCGGCGGCCTCATGCTCCAGGCCCTGCACCCGCTCGCGATGCGCGGGGTCTGGCAGAACTCCGACTTCCGGCGGGATCCGTTCGGGAGGCTCCGCCGTACGGCGGACTTCGTGGGCAGGGTCACCTTCGGCAGTCCCGCCGAGGCCGACGAGGTCGGCCGCCGCGTCCGGGACATCCATCGGCGGCTGCGCTTCGACGACCCCGGCACCGGCCGGGTCCGCCGGGTGGACGAGCCGGAGCTGCTGCTCTGGGTGCACTGCGCGGAGGTCTCCTCCTACCTTTCCGTGGCGCGGCGGTCGGGCCTGGGGCTCGACGACCGCCAGGCCGACCGCTACCTGGCCGAGCAGCGCCGCAGCGCCACCTACGTCGGCCTGCACGCCGAGGACGTGCCCGGCTCCGTGGCGGAGCTGGACGACTACTTCGCCTCGGTCCGCCCGCTGCTGAGGGCCACCCCCGAGGCCGTGTCCACGGTCCGCTTCCTGATGTGGCCGCGCCTGCCCGCCGGGCTGCGCGCCCTCACCCCCGGCAAACCCGCCTACTTCCCCTTCGGGGCGCTCTGCTACTACTCGCTGCCGGGCTGGGCCAGGCGCATGTACGGCGTGCTGCCCGAGGTGCCGCCGGGTGCGGTGACCGCGGGGCTGAGGGCGTTCCGGCTGCTCATGGACACGCTTCCCGAACCCGTCCACGACCGGGCGTTCATGCCCGCCACCCGCCGGATGCTCGCCGCCTCGCGCGAGCGGCTCGGCGCGGCGGGCTACGACATGGCGGAGGGGCTCAGGGGGCTGACCGACCCGCGCCGCTGGCCGTCCCACCGCTCCTGACGACACCGGCGGCACGTGCCCCCGGCGGGTGCCGTACGTTCCCGCGGGCCGGTCCGTACGGCCCGGAGCGGGCCGGAGCGGCTCAGTCAGCGAGGGCGGCCCAGGGCTCGCGGTCCTCGCCGGCGGCCTGGCCCTCGGGGCAGTGGCGGCGGAAGTCGCACCACGAGCACAGCGGGCCCGTACGGGGCGGGAAGACCTCGTCGATCTCGGCGGGCACCTCGGGCGGGGTGCGGTCACCGCCACCGCGAGCCTTGGGCGGGGCGGCCCCCTCGGGCCGGGTGGTGGCCGACCACTCCCTGTAGCGCTCGTCGGCCTCGGAGGCCTCGACGGCGATCTCCTCGGCGTGGCCCAGGTGGCGGGCCAGCGACTCGTCGGTGTGCTCCCACTCCACGATCGAGGCGGTCGGCAGGTGGTGCAGCTCGACCCGGTGGCAGGGGCGGCGCATCATCCGGGAGGAGGCGATGGCGTAGACCGCCAGCGCGAGCGAGGAGCGGGCGTCGTCGGTGCTCAGCGGGCGGCGGCCGGTCTTGTAGTCGACCACGACCAGCTCCTCGCCGCGCCGGTCGAGCCGGTCCACCCGGCCGGAGAGCGCCACGACGGAGGTGCGGGTGGCGACCGTGCGCTCGACGCCGACCGGCTCGGCGGACGGGTCGAGGCTCGCCACGTATCCGGAGACCATCTGCCCGGCCCGGTCACGCCAGGTCCGCGACTGGTCGGCGTCGCGGAACCCCTCGTTGATCCATCCCCTGGCGAGCAGGCCGACCGCTACCTCGGGCGTGCGTCGCTCGTACGGCTCGCGCCACCAGGCGGCCAGGGCGTTGTGCACGCTGGCCCCCACGCTGTTGTGGGCCCAGGGCGGGCCCTTCTGCGGCGTGGGCCGGTCCATGTAGGTGAACCGGTAGCGGCGGGGGCAGTCGAGCCAGTTGTTCAGCCGCGACGGCGTGCAGGAGTAGAGCCGCCGCGGCATGCCCTCCAGGGGAAGCTGATCCATTTACAGCAGATCGTTCCGGGGGTTCAGCCGGATTCCCGCCGCGCGGGTGCCGTCGGTGAGCGGGCCCTCCTCTTCCGGCGCGCCGGCGGGGTCGCGGGTCAGCGAGCCGGAGAGCCAGGCGTCGAACTGGGGCTCCAGGTCGCCGACGGTCGTCTCCTCACCGTGCGCGGGCAGCACCCGGGTGCGGTGGGGCAGGGTGAACAGCCGCCCGCCGATGGCGGTCAGCTGGTCGGCCAGCGCGGGATACTCCCCGCCGATCCTGCCGGGGCCGTCGGCCTGGAGGGTCTTGCCGGTGAAGACCGCGTCCAGGGCCTCGCAGTACAGCGAGACGCCACCGTGGGAGATGCCCGGGGTGGACATGACCTCCAGCTGGACACCGCCGACCTCGAACAGGCCCTCGTCCTCCATGTCGATGTCCGGCCAGGTGTCGGGCCAGGTCAGCCGCCACAGCGGCCGGTCCTTCGGGTGGAGTGCGACCACCGCCTCGTCTCTGGCCGCGACCTCGATGGCCGCGCCCACGTGGTCGGGCAGGCCGTGGGTGCAGATGATCGCCAGCACCTCCCGGTCGCCGACCTTCTCCAGGATCTTCTCCGCGTCGCGCGCGGCGTCGATGACGATGACATCCTCGTCGTCACCCAGGATCCACGTGTTGTTCTCGACCTTGTGCTCGACGCCGTCGACATCGACGACGCCCTCGGTCACCACTCGCTCGATACGCGCTGTCACGCTTCCGAACTTTACTGCCTCCCCCCGCCCCCCGGTCCGGACAGAAGGGTCAAGGCTCCGGAGAAGGAGGGGGCGGGAAGGGCGATGAGGGCCCGGACGGGGACGCGGGCGCGCGGGCGGTGTCAGGGGGCCGGAACGTCCAGACGCGGGGAGAACGCCCCGAAGGGCAGGTCGAGGGCCTGGTCGTGGTCGCGCAGGTCGCGCAGGGACAGCTCGGCCAGGGTGATCAGGTAACCGGCCTCGGCGGGCCACACGACCGCCCAGAGCCAGTTTCCCAGCGCCTCGCCCGCGTAGACGGCCCGGTCGGGGGCGGCGGTGACGCACCACAGGGCGGCCGGATGGCCCCTGACGTCGATCTTGGCGTGCGGCGGGCCCTTGTCGAACCCGGTCCCGGGATCGGTGCCCTCCACCCCCGCGAACGCCGCGCCGAGCCCCACCCCGGGCTCCTCGGCGATGATCAGCAGGTCGGCGGGGCCGTGGGTCAGCGAGGGACCGGAGACCGCGACCACGGTGGCCCGCACGTCGCTGCGCTCGTCGCCCACCTCGCCGAACCCCGTGACCAGCCACCCCGTGGGCAGCGGCCAGGGAACCCAGACGGGCACGCGGGAATCTCGGGTGACGGCCTCCACGGCGGCGGCGGAGGGAGGTCTGGGTGGCTGGAACGGCAGGACATCGCCGTGCGGACCGCATCTCCAGGAGCTTGACCAAGCACTCGGCGGACGAAGCGGGCCGAAACACCGTGGGCACTTAGGGGCGGCTTTCACGCCTACCCACGCTGCTTCTTCGGCGGCCCATCCGTCAAGAGGCTCGGTCGTTATCACAACGTAATATTGTTCAGGTGCGCGTAAATTGTGTCGGGGCGATCATCCTCGACGGCTCGGGGCGGATGCTTCTGGTCCGCCGTGGCCGGCCGCCCGGCAAGGGGCTGTGGTCCATTCCCGGCGGGCGGGTCGAGCCCGGGGAGTCCGACCCCGAGGCGGTCGCCAGGGAGGTCCTGGAGGAGACCGGGCTGACGGTCGTCCCCGGGCCCCTGGCCGGGACCGTCGACCGCCCCGGTCCCGGCGGCGCCGTCTACGAGATCCGCGACTATCTCGCCGAGGTCTCCGGCGGCACGCTCGCCGCCGGGGACGACGCCGCGGACGCCCGCTGGTTCGCCCCCGAGGAGCTTCCGTGCCTCCCCCTCACCCCCGGCCTGCTGGACGCGCTGGTCGAGTGGGCGGTCATCGCGCCCGGGGAGCCTCATGAGACCTCGGCGGTGGAGTTCCCGCCGTAAGGAGACCGGCTGTGAGACCCCGGCAGCGAGGTCCCGGCCGCAGAACCCATGCCTCAGGCCCCCGCCGCGAGATCCCGGTTGTGAGACCCCGGCCGTGGAACCCACGCTGCGGGACCCCGGCAGAGGGGTCCCGGCCGCAGGGCCGGGGCGCGGCCCCGGTCAGCGTGAGGAGGGCGGCCCCGGTCAGCGTAAGGAGGGCGGCCCCGGTCAGCGTGAGGAGGGCGGCCCCGGTCAGCGTGAGGAGGGCGGTGACGATCAGCGTGAGGAGGTGAGCGTGGAGCGCCACAGGGTGAGGTGGTCCGCGCTGTAGGTGGTGGAGCGGCCCAGGGCCACGACCTGGTCGCCGGAGACCGCCACCGCGCCGAGCCACTGGGCGCCGTCGCCGTCCAGGCTGCCCTGGCTCGGGGCGTGGCGCTGCCACTTCAGCCCGTCCTCGGAGGTCCAGGCCGCGCTGTCGCCGGCCCCCGGCGCCCCGTGCCAGCCGACGGCCACCACGCCCTCCGGCGTCGCGGCGAGGTCCTGGACGGCGGACGCCCCGTCCGCGGGGAACCAGGAGAACTCCCAGCTCGCCCCGTTGTCGTCCGACACCGCGCCGAAGGCCCTCGTGCCGTCCTCGGTCCTGGCCGTGCCCGCCGCGACGACGTAGCCGCCGTACAGGACCACGTGCCGCAGGCCCGCGGACGTCGCCCCCGGGGGCAGGACCGGCTTGCGCGCGGTCCAGTTGACCCCGTCGGCCGACACCCAGACCACCCCGGTCTCGCGCTCGGCCGTGCCGGTGCCGCCGACCGCCACGTACCCGGACGAGGTCGCCGAGACGTCGTGCAGCCGCACCCCCGTACCGCCCGCGGGAAGCTTGGCCGCCCTGGAGTAGCGCTTGAGGTCGGCGGAGAACCACAGGACGGGCACGGTGGCGGCGGGCCCGCGGTCCTCGCCCGCGACGACGTAGCCGGACGGCCCCGCCGCCACCGCGTGCGGGGCGAGGAAGTCGTGGTCGCCCGCCGGGGCGAGGGGGCCGAGCACCGGCACCCTGCGCCAGCTCTGGCCGTCGGAGGAGGTGAGCATCAGCGGCTCGGTGGAGGAGGCGTCGGTCATCGTGCTGCCCGCGGCGAGCCAGCCCCGCCTGCCGTGCGCGACGTCGGCGAGCGCCTGCCGCCTGGGGCCGCCGAGGAGCTGCGCCGGGCCGCCGGCCTTCCAGCTCTCGCCGCTCGCGCTGCTCCAGATCCCGGCGTCGCCGGAGACGGCGCCCACCGCGACGAACCTGCCGTCGCCGGCGGCCACCCTGGCCGTCTCGCGGGCGGCCCTGGCGAGGCCCTGGATGCCTCCCAGGGACACCGGCTTCGGCTCGCCGCCCTTGGGCGCGGTGATGAGGACCACCCGGTTGTCCACGTCGGCCGCGCGCTCGTCGCCGCCGACGACGAGCGTGCCGTCGTCGGACAGCGCGAGGGCCCGCAGCGAGCCCGGTACCTCGCCGAGGTCGGTGGTCTTGCTCCAGTCGCGGCCGTCCTCGCTGGTGTGGACGGTGTAGCGCTCGAAGCCCGACTCGACGACCGCGGCCACCCCCGCCGAGGAGGAGGCGAGGCGCTTGACGCCCGTGCCCTCGGGCCCCAGGCCGGTGATGGCGCCGCAGGCCTTCCAGTCGGCGCCCTCGGGCGAGCAGTAGACGCGGACCTCGCCCTTGTCGCTGCGCTGCTGGGTCGGTACGAGCACGAAACCTCCGGCGGCCACGGCCAGCGCGCCCGGCTCCGGGACGACGTCGTTGAGCGCGGCGCCGGTCCGCTGCCAGCTCCTGCCCCCGTCGGCCGAGCGCAGGATGACCGAGGTGGACTGGCCCTGGGCCGGGTCGGCCAGCGCGACGACGGCGTCGCCCCTGGCGACGACGGCCTTGATGCCGCGCACCTTGTCCGGCATACCGATCTCCCGGGTCTCCACCCGGTCCCAGGCGCGCCCGTCCGCGGAGACCCAGGCGACCGCCCCGGTGGTGCCGTCGTCCAGGACGGCCGCGCCGACCGCGACGAACCCGGAGTCGGTCCTGGCCAGATCCATGATCTTGTCCCCGCGCGCGAAGGCGCCCAGCTCGCCGGGGTCGGCGGCGGTCCAGCCGTAGCCGTCGGAGCTGGTCCACAGACCGTGCCCGGAGCCGAGGGGGTCGTTCCCCGCGGCCAGCCAGAGGCCGTCGCCGCCCGCCACCCGGCCCACTGTGGTCGGCCCCGTCTCGTACCCCGCCGGGCCGGTCACCTTGCCCAGCTGCCAGGTCGTGCCGCCGTCGGGAGAGACCAGGAACAGCGGCCTGGGGACCGGGCTGGTGGTGTCGCTGCCGACCGCGACCATGACGGAGCCCACCGAGGCAACCGCGTTGAGCACCTGGTTGGACCCGTTGCCGCCGACACCGGCCTGCGGCACGAAGTTGTCGTCGCCCGAGACCACCTCGTCGCCGACCAGCCGGAGACCGGTGGCGAACGGGCTGCTCACCCAGCCCCACAGGACCAGGCCGCCGCCGACCGCGACGGTGAGGACCACGACCATCAGGAACGGGATCACCAGGCCCCGGCCGCGCCTGCGCCGGGTCGGGGTGGAGCGGCGCACGGCGGAGGGCGCGGTGGCCGTGCGGTGGTGCCGCCCGCCGTTCGGCCCGCGCCTGCCGGGCGGGCCCTGTGCGACGAGCAGGTCGGGCCTGGCGGGCCTGCCGCCGGGCGGGCGCCCCACCCGGCGTACGGGCTCGAAGTCGTCCTCGACCGGCACGGAGGACCGCTCGTACTCGGGGGACCGCTCGTACCCCGAAGGCCGCTCGTACTCAGGGGACCGCTCGTGCTCAGCGGGCCACTCGTGCTCGGAGGGCCGATCGGGTTCGGAGCCGGACGCACGTCCGGGTCCCTGACCGGCGTCCGGCCCGGGCGCGGGTCCGGGTTCCGGTTCGGGTGCCGGCTCCGGTGTCGCCACGATGCTCGGCTCGACCCTGATCCGGTCCTCGGTGGCGGGCTCCGCCCGCCCGTCCCTTCCCGGCTCGCGGGGCGGCGCCGCGGCGACCAGGAGGTCGGGGCGCTCGGCCCGCCTCCTGCCCCTGCGCTCGGGGGCCGGGCCTGAGGCGACGAGGAGGTCCGGACGGTCCACCAGGCGCGGCCGTCCCCGTTCGGGGGTGGCGTGGCGCCCCTGTCCCGTGGGTCTCTCCTCCTCGGGCGGGGGAGTCGCGGCGACGGGGTCTGTGGGAGGCCCCTGCGGGGGCGGGGGCCCCTGCGGAGGCGGGGGTCCCTGCGGGGGCGGGGGTCCCTGCGGGGGCGGGGGTCCCTGCGGGGGCGGGGGTCCCTGCGGGGGCGGGGGTCCCGCGGGCCGGGCCTCGGGGGGCTGGGGCGCGGGGCCGTAGGGGCGGGCGTACGGGCGGCGGCGCTCGCCTCCGAGGCCCTCGGGGCGGGCCTGGGGCGGCTCGCTGTCGTCGGGGGTGGGCGCCGCGAACGGCGGGAGCATCCACGGGGAGGCCATGGGGAGCCCTCGTGGCCCGTCGTCAGAAGGGCCCGGCGGTGAGTGCTGGATCGTCGGCGGGGACGGGTGGGACTCGTGGGACCTGCCCTCGCGGGCAGCATCGCCGTCAACGCCGTCGTCGTCCGCCGGCCACTCTCGCGAGCGCGGGTCGTGAGGGCCCGAGGCCACGCTCAGCACCTCCTCGCAGGAAGCCCGTTCCAGCCCGGGGTCACCACCCCGGACCGTTCCAGTCGTCTCCGTAACAGCAGGCCGCAACCCCTATGGATGCGGCAAATCGCACGCGACCCTACTACTACCCCGTTCTCCGGAAACGATCACCTCCCACGGCCGGATACCCGGCCGCCGTCCGTACACAGTCAAGAGCAACACGTCCGGGCCGCGATGACGAGACCTCTCTAGTCAGATTTATCAACTGAGCGCCGGAATTGTCAGCTTTTATCCTTTAAATTTCAAAAACATCAGCCACGGGAAGGTTCCCCTGAATCCCCAGTCGCGAGGACCCGGGGACCCGGGGACCGGCGAGCCGTGATCTTCACCTCGGCGCCGTCCGCTCGGCGTGCGGCCGCCCCGCCTCCACCCCCACCCCCGCCCTCGTCCCCGGAGGGTCGTTCACCCCCAGGTGATCTTCGTGACCTCGGACGATCATCAGCGGCGAGGGACGTTCCCCCTCTGCGTCACGTTCGCGCCACGCCGGTGTCGCGGGACGTCCCCGACATCGCCGGGCACCCCGTCTCCGGCTGGCGGTCACGGCTTTTCTCCTGCATTCTCCATGGATGACGCCCCGCTCCGCCTAGAGTCGCGAATCACCACGGTCGGCAGCGGCCCGCCTCCGGCGGGAATCCGGGTTCGTTCGCCCGTGTGCGGATTAGTTCACAGACTCCCGGAACGACGGCATGTACACCTGACTTCACAACCCACCACCCCAGGGAGCAGATATGACACGGCTGGGGCCCGTATACACACTGGCGGCGGGAGCGGTGATGGCCGTCGCCCTCGGCGTGGCCAGCGCCACCACCTCGCCCGCCACACAGACCGTCAACGCGCAGGACGACGTACCCGCCCCGGTGGCCCGGGCCACCACGGAGACGACGCCGGAACCCGAACCCGAGCCCGAGGCCGTCAAGACGGCCAGGCCCACCCCCGCCAAGGCCGACTACGCGGGACGGGTCACCGGTAACGGCGGGCTGATCGCCATCTCCATCAGGAACGGCAAGGCGGTCGGCTACTTCTGCGACGGCAAGATCGAAGCCTGGATGAAGGGCAAGGCGGCCGACGGCAAGGTCACCCTGTCCGGGCGTCACGGCGCCTCGCTCACCGCCCGGCTCGCCGGCGGCCGGGCCACGGGAGACCTCGGTTTCGACGGCAAGAAGTGGACCTTCAAGGCTCCGACCGTGAAGAAGCCCTCCGGCCTCTACCGGGCGACCGCGCTCGTGCGCGGCGCGAACGTCCGCGCCGGATGGATCTACCTCGACGACGGCACCAGGGTCGGCCTGACCCTCGTGGGCGACAAGGTCGCCGAGGTGCCGATCCCCGAGCCGGGCGAGAACGCCGTCGTGGACGGCGTGGAAGTCGATCCGCAGGACGTCGACGAGTTCATCGAGGGGTTCTGATGAGTGACACGCAGATCACGCCGGTCCAGCACCGGCAGCCGAACAACGTCGCGCCGCTCCTCGTCCCGCTCGTCGTCGGCGGGCTGGTCGCGGTCGGGCTGGGCGTCTACGGGCGGGTGCACGCGCCCACCGGGTACGCGATCGGCCTGGCCGGGTTCTCCGGCGCGCTGGCCATGAAGGCCTGGCTCACCACCGGCGCGTTCCTGCTGGCACTGGTCCAGCTCTTCTCGGCCCTGGTCATGTGGGGCCGGATCAAGCTGGACGTGCCGTGGATCGGGACCCTGCACCGCTGGTCGGGGCGGGTGGCGTTCCTGCTGACGATCCCGGTGGCGCTGCACTGCCTGTACGCGCTGGGCACCCAGTTCGACGTGCCGCGCGTGATGATCCACTCGCTGCTCGGCTGCTTCTTCTACGGTGTCTTCACCGCGAAGATGCTGTCGCTGCCCAAGCGGGGCCTGCCCGGCTGGACCCTCCCGGTCCTCGGCGGGCTCACCTTCGTCGCCCTCACCGGGCTCTGGCTGACCTCGTCGTTCTGGTTCTTCACCACCATCGGGATCAAGCTGTAGGCGGGGTGAAGGCCGTGGCGCGCCGCAGCCCGGCGGCCCGGCCCTTCGCCGCGACCACCAGCGCCATCTTCCTGGACGCCTCGTCGATCATCTCGTCGCCGAGCATGACCGCGCCGCGCCGCTCGACCGTCGTGTAGTACTCGTACGCGTCGAGGATCAGCTCGGCGTGGTCGTAGTCCTCCTGCGACGGCGAGAACACCTCGTTCGCGGCCTCGATCTGGGAGGGGTGCAGCACCCACTTCCCGTCGAACCCGAGCGCCGCGGCCCGCCCCGCCACGCGGCGGAACCCGTCGAGGTCCTTGATCGCGAGGTACGGACCGTCGACGGCCTGCAGGTCGTGCGTCCTGGCGGCCATCAGGATCCGCATCAGGATGTAGTGGTAGGCGTCGCCCTCGGTGTAGCCGGGCGGCTGCTCCCCGACCACCAGGGTCCGCATGTTGATCGAGGCCATGAAGTCGGCCGGGCCGAACACGAGTGTTTCCAACCGTGGGGACGCGCCGCCGATGGCGTCCACGTTGACCAGGCCCTTCGCGTTCTCGATCTGGGCCTCGATGCCGATCCGGCCGACCGGGAGGCCGTTCGCCCTCTCGATCTGGGTGAGCAGCGTGTCGAGCCACATCACCTGGGCCGCGTCCTCCACCTTGGGCAGCATCAGGCAGTCGACGAACTCCCCCGCGCCCTCCACGACCTCGATGACGTCCCGGTAGGTCCACTGGGTGCCGAGGTCGTTGACCCGGACGACCCTCGTCCTGCCCGACCAGTCGCCCTCGCGCAGGGCGGCCACGATGTTCTTGCGCGCGCCCTCCTTGGCGAGCGGCGCGACGGAGTCCTCCAGGTCGAGGAAGACCTCGTCCGCGGGGAGCCCCTGTGCCTTCTCCAGGAATCTGGGGTTGCTGCCGGGCACCGCGAGGCACGATCGTCGGGAACGCATGGGGACACGCTAACGCCCGCCGGGGGACGGGTGACAGACCGGACGGACGTTATGGCGTCCACACAAAGACCCCGCCGTGTTCTTGGCGGTGATCTCGTAGGACCCTTGCCGGAGATGTCAGAAGAATGGACATCAAGAATCTGCCAAAGGAGACACCCATCATGGCAAACGCTTCTTCGGTGGCCAGGCCCGCCGTGCTGTCGGACCTCATCCCGGCCTCCCGCGTCCGCGACGTCGCGCTCGTGGTCGGCGGCGCCGCCCTGACGGGCCTCGCGGCGCAGCTCAGCTTCCCGCTGCCCGGCTCGCCGGTGCCGGTCAGCGGCCAGACCTTCGCGGTCGTGCTGGTCGGCGCCGCCCTCGGCATGAACCGCGCGACGCTGAGCATGGCGCTCTACCTGCTGGCCGGTGTCGCGGGCGTGCCGTGGTTCGCCGACGGCGCCTCCGGCTTCGGCGGGGCGTCCTTCGGGTACGTCATCGGTTTCATCGCCGCGGCGGCCGTCGTCGGCAAGCTCGCCGAGCGCGGCGGCGACCGCACCGTCCCGCGCACGATCGGCACGATGATCCTCGGCAACCTGGTGATCTACTCCTTCGGCCTGCCGGTCCTCGTCGCCGTCGCCCAGGTGGATCTCGCCACCGGCCTGGCCCTGGGCGTGCTGCCCTTCCTGCTGGGCGACGCGCTCAAGATCGTCGTCGCGGCGGGGCTGCTCCCGGCGGCCTGGAAGATCTCGCGACGCTGACGCGACGGCGGCGTGTACGGCCTGTATCGCCATTCGGGGAGGCACAGGCCGTACATTCGTCTCATGGGCGTGATCGAGGAGGGCGCGAAGAAGTCGAGCGTCCTGTGGCTGTCGCTGGACCGGCCCCGGCTGGCCTGGCACACCTGGCACGACGGCGCGATCTACCTGGTCACCGGCGGGGGCGAGCAGCCGCTGCCGGGGCTGGCCGAGGCGGGGGAGGTACGGGTGACGCTGCGCAGCAAGGACAACGGCGGGCGCCTGGTGGCCTTCGAGGCCTCCGTGGAGGTGGTGGACCAGGCGAAGGCCCCCGACGCGGTGGCCGCGCTCGCCAAGGAGCGGCTCAACGCTCCCGACGGCACGAGGCTCCTGGAACGCTGGGCGGCGGCTTCCAAGGTGATACGCCTCGTCCCACGCGAACCCGCCTGACCGTGGGCCTGCCCGACCGTGAGCCTGCCCGAACCCGAGCCCGCTTGACCGTGAGCCTCCCTGACCACGGGCCCACCTGACCGCAAGCCCGCCGGAACCGCGAGCCCGCCTGACCGTGGGCCTGCCCGACCGTGAGCCTGCCTGAACCGCGAGCCCGCCTGACCACGGGCCGCCAGGCCTCGGGCCGCCCGGCACGGCTCCACCGGTCACCGGGACCGTCCGGTGGCACCCGCCCCGGTTCACTCGGGCCGGTTACTCGGGTTCACCCGTTCAGGCCCGGCCCGGCTCACCCGTTCAGGCTCGGCTCACCCCACGGGAGCCGGTTCCCCCGTTCAGGCTCGGCTCACCCCACGGGAGCCGGTTCCCCCGTCTCGCGCGCGGATGCGGGTGCGGGCAGCGCGGACGTCGCCCGCTGGGCCAGGTAGGCGCCGACCAGGACGATCGCGCCGCCCGCGATCTGGAAGGGCCCGAGCGCCTCGCCCAGCAGGATCCAGGCGA
Organism: Streptosporangium sp. NPDC002721; assembly: GCF_042888905.1. Lineage (NCBI taxonomy): Bacteria > Bacillati > Actinomycetota > Actinomycetes > Streptosporangiales > Streptosporangiaceae > Streptosporangium > Streptosporangium sp. NPDC002721. The sequence continues at coordinate 319,171 of NZ_JBIAQI010000004.1, read as the reverse complement.
CCACCGCCCCGGCGATCACCTCCAGCGAGGCGACCGTGGCGCCGATGGCGGCCGACAGGCGGCGGATCGCGAGGACGCCGAGGATGTAGGCGGCGGCCGTGGCGACCACGATCAGCCAGACCAGCGCCCCGACGACCGGCAGCGTGAGGCCGCCCTCGGGGGTGGCCGTCCCGCCGATCGCCCCCCAGGGGATGTTCCACGGCCGGGAGATCGGCAGGAGCACCGTGGCAGCGCCGAGCAGGCCCCAGGCGATCAGGCCGAGCGGGTCGATGTCGTCGCCGAAGCTGTCGCTGAGCAGGAAGTATCCGGCGCAGCCCGTCATCGCGGCGAAGGCGAGCAGCAGGCCGATCGGGTCGAGGGCGAGCCCCGACCAGACCTCCACCACGATGCCGAGCCCGACCACGGCGACGACGGCACCGGTGAAGGCCGCCCGGGGCAGCCGTACCCGCCTGACGAACCGCACCCAGAGCACCACCACCACCGGCGAGGTGTACTCGATCAGCAGGGTGACGCCGACCGGCAGCCGGGTGATCGCCGCGAAGAACAGCGCCTGCACACCGGCGACCGCGATCACCGCGTACGCCAGCAGGAACGGCAGCCGCGAGCGGGGGATGCGCAGGGCCGAGGGCCGGGCGACCGCGAGGATGCCGACGAGCAGCAGCCCGGCGCCCGCCATGCGGATCCAGACCGCCTCCAGCGGGGCCAGCCCGGCCGCGCCCAGATATTTGGCCATGGGCCCCGAGAAGGCGAAGCACAGGGACGACGCGAGCGCGATCAGCAGTCCTGCACGTCTCATGACCCACCGTTTCCGTAATTACCGTTAAGCACGTTTGATGCTGGCATGTCGGGATATCGGACAGCAACCCGGTTCCGGATCGTGAGCCGGGGAGCGTGGCAGGGGCCGGTCAGCCCGAGACGCGGCCTACGCTTCGGATGTGAGGATCTTCATCGCGCGTCTCGCCGGGACCCCGGTCTTCGACCCCGCCGGGGACCAGATCGGCCGGGTCCGCGACGTGGTGGTGGCCATCGCCGGCAGCGCGCCGCCGCACGTGCACGGGCTGGTCGTCGAGGTGCAGCCCCGGCGCAGGGTCTTCCTGCCGATCACCCGGATACGGTCCGTCAAGGCCGGTGCCGTCGTCTTCAGCGGCCAGCTCAACATGCGCAGGTTCGAGCAGCGGGCGACCGAGACCCTGGCCATCGCCGAGCTGCTCGACCTCCGCGTGGAGGTCGACGGCGAGCGGATGACGGTCCTGGACCTGGCCATGGAGGAGACGAGAGGCTCCGAGTGGCTGATCACCAAGGTGGCGGTGGTCGGGAGTCCCCCCGGCATCGGGCTGCGCCGACGCGGCGCGACCAAGATCGTCGACTGGGACGAGGTACGCGGCTTCGGCGCCGTCCAGAAGGACCAGGGCGCGGCCAACCTGCTGGTCGCCTTCGAGTCGATGCGCGCCGCCGACCTGGCCGGGGCCCTGCACGAGCTGCCCGACAAGCGGCGGGTCGAGGTGGCCGCGGCCCTCGACGACGTGCGGCTCGCGGACGTGCTGGAGGAGCTTCCCGAACGGGACCAGATCGGCATCCTGAGCAGGCTCGCCCCCGAGCGGGCCGCGGACGTGCTGGAGGAGATGAACCCCGACGACGCGGCCGACCTGCTCCAGGACCTCCCCGCCGAGCAGGCCGAGGCGCTGATGGCGCTGATGGAGCCCGAGGAGGCCGCGCCGGTCAGGCGGCTGCTGATCTACCCGGAGAACACCGCGGGCGGCATCATGACGAGCGAGCCGGTGGTCCTGCCCCCGAACGCGACGGTCGCCGAGGCGCTGGCCAGCATCCGCCAGCGCGACCTCACCCCGGCGGTGGCCGCGCAGGTCTACGTGGCCCGGCCGCCCGTCGAGACGCCCACCGGCCGCTTCCTCGGCCTGGCCCACTTCCAGCGGCTGCTGCGCGAGCCGCCCTCGACCCTGCTCGGCGGAATCCTGGACACCTCCCTGGACCCGATCAGGCCGGGGTTCAGCCTGAACCAGGTCACCTCCTACCTGGCCAACTACAACCTCGTCGCGGCCCCCGTGGTGAACGAGGCCGGCCGCCTGGTCGGCGCCGTCACCGTGGACGACGTGCTCGACCACCTGCTGCCGGACGACTGGCGCGAGCGCGACGACCACCCGCCCGTCGAGCGCGACGACCATCCGTCCAGCGAGCGCGACGTCCACCGATCCGGAGAGGGCGAGCGCGAGAGCGACCATCGGCCAGGAAAGGGAGAGAATGCCTGACCGTCTCGACCAGCCCAGGCAGCCCGGCCCGCGGTTGCGTCCCCACTACGACCCCGAGGCGTTCGGGCGGCTGTCGGAGCGGATCGCCCGCTTCCTCGGCACCGCGAGGTTCCTGGTCTACATGACGGGTTTCGTCGCCCTGTGGGTCCTGTGGAACGTCCTCGCCCCCCAGTCGCTGAAGTTCGACCCCTACCCGTTCATCTTCCTGACGCTGATCCTGTCGCTCCAGGCCTCGTACGCGGCACCGCTCATCCTGCTCGCCCAGAACCGGCAGGACGACCGCGACCGGGTCCAGAACGAGCACGACCGCAGGGCGGCCGAGCGCAACCAGGCCGACCTGGACTACCTCACCCGGGAGATCGCCGCCCTGCGGATGGCGCTCGGCGAGGTGGCGACTCGCGACTACATCCGCTCGGAGCTGCAACGCCTGCAGGAGGACCTCCAGGAGCCCCAGGAGTCCACGGAGGTGTGAGCCGGGTGTCCACAGACCCCCCGCCTCCCGTCCGGCGGACGCGCGGGCTGAGCGGCACCGCCGGTGAACGCGGAACGGGGTGTGAGCCGGGCGTCCGCCCCGCTCACACCCCGCGGACCCGCTGGGGGTCAGGGGCCTTCGGAGATCAGAAGAACGTGTTCTCCGGCTCCGGCAGGTCCAGCTGCTGCGGGCCCCTCCACCGGGTCGTGTCCTTCGGCACGTCGCCGCTCCGCAGTGTGCTGATCGCCAGCGGGAGGAGCACCTTGCTCCCGGCCAGGTCGACGGTGACGTTCGCGCCGGTGGCCGTCTCGTCGCTGTAGGTCGAGTCGGTGCCCGCGATCACGAGGGCCAGCCTGTGTCCCTTCTTGAAGACGTAGTCCTGCGGCAGCGTCTCCCAGCTGACCCTGCCGTAGGTGCCGGCGGGCAGCGGCGAGGGCGTCCTGAGCGAGTCGCGGTTCTGCACGTCGATCCAGCCCCGGGCGACGATCTCCAACGGGCGGGTGGCCCGGTTGGTGACGACCTGCCGGTAGCAGGCGTCGTCGGAGGCCGTGCTCTCGCCGTGGCAGCTCTCCTCGGTGACCGTGGTGATGCCCTGGCCGCGCCGCCAGTCGATCCGGGTGTCCTCGCCGAAGTCGACGAGGAGCGCGGTCAGGTTCGAGGTGGGCCTGTCGAGCGCGACGCGCAGGTCCACCACGGGCGTGCCGGACAGGCGCAGGTCCAGCGGCAGCTCGCCGGTGGTGAACGCCACCCTCCCCGGCTTGGCCGTGCCGACGTCGGCCACCATCGCCTCCTCCGACTGGCGGATGTCGGTGAACGTGGCGGTCTGCCCCTTCCGCGCCGGTACGAGGCCGAACGAGCCGTCGGCCGCGGGACGGAAGGGGATCTTCAGGGCGAGCGGGGCGGGCCAGTCGTACTGGGTGGTCCATCGGTCGAGGCTGCTCTGCACGTCGGCGCGGGGCTCGTACATGATGCCGTTGCGCACGCCGAGCAGCCAGTAGTCGAACCAGCGGTGCAGCGTGTCGACCCAGAGGTCGCGGCGTCCCTCGAAATCGAAGGGGTCCACGTGCTGGTACTGCCCGACCCAGATCTTGCGGGGCACGTTCCGGTCGGCGAGGGCCTTCCACCACTTGGAGAAGTTGTCGGGCATGACGTTGAGGTCGTTCACCGTGTGCACGGCGAAGACGCTGGCACGCACCTTGGAGACGTCGGCCAGCGAGCCCGCGATGTAGTCACGCTCGGCCCAGAAGTCGTTGTAGTCGCCGGTGTCGTCACCGTCCTGGGCGTCCAGGCGCGCCCAGGTGGCCGCGCACTTGGCCGTGGGGTCGGTGTCGACGTAGTTGCCCAGCCACGACATGTAGTCGTAGTTGTAGATCACCCCGTTGGAGCGCTGGTACTTGTACCAGGAGCTGATCGCCGAGATCGGGACGATCGTCTCCAGCCCCCGCACGCCGGTCGCCGCCACGGCGTTGGCCAGCGTGCCGTCGTACGACTTGCCGATCATCGCGGACTTGCCGGTGGTCCAGTCCGCGACCGCGGGCGTGCCGTCGGGGCGGTAGGCGGTGGCGCGGCCGTTCAGCCAGTCGATGACGGCCTTGCCGCCCAGCACGTCGGCCCGCCCGCCCACGTCGGGGCAGCCGTCGGACCTGGTGGTCCCGATCATGTCGACGTTGAGGACGGCGTAGCCGCGCGGCACGAAGTAGTTGTCGTAGTACAGCGGGAACTTCGTGACGTTCCCGGCCGCGTCGTAGACCTTTCGCTCGGCCTCGTTCCCCCGGCCGGAGTTGTCGTAGTACGGGCTCTCGTCGATGATCACCGGCACCTTGAGCCCGGGGCCGGACTCCTTCGGCCTGATGATGTCCACCCGGACCCGGTCCGGCTTCCCGTCGGAGTCGCTGTCGATGCTCGACTCGACGTAGACGTGCTCGCGGACGGCGTCGGCGTACGAGAAGACCGGCTGGGTCCGCCCCCGCTCGACGGTGAGAGAGGGTTGGGCGGCCGCGTGGGCCGGGGTGACACCCGCCGCGACCACGATGAGGGCGGTGAGGGCTGCTCGTAATTTCGGCATCGAGCCTCCGCACTAGTGGGGGAATATCCGCAATCTCAATGAATGTCCGTATCTCCGGCAAGATCCTTTATGCGTTCGACATCACTCTGGCGCTGGCATGTGACATGGCGCCCGACAGCTTTGTCCGAAAAGGCGTCAGAACGGGCCGGAGCGCGTCACGGCGCATCACGGCAAGACAGGGACAGCCTGCGGTACGGGACTCAGTACGGGTCGGTGTCCGTGCGAGGGTCGGGGAAGAGTTTGTCGAGCATCGCCGCGCACCGCCGCAGCTCGTCGGCGTCGAGCATGTCCAGGAACTGGGCGCGGACCCCGCGCAGGTAGGTGGGACCGGCCTCGGCCAGCCGCGCGGCGCCCGCGTCCGTCAGGACCGCGAACAGGCCGCGCGCGTCGCTGGCGCAGGCCTCGCGCTCGACCAGGCCGTCGCGCTGGAGGCGGTCGATGAGCCGGGTCAGGCCGCTGCGCGAGAGCAGCACCCGGTCGGCCAGGTCGTTCATCCTCAGCCGCCGCTCGGGCGCCTCGGACAGCTGCGACAGGACCTCGTACGAGGCCAGGGCCAGGTCGTGCTCGACCAGCAGGTCGGCCTCCAGCGCCCGGGTGATGCGAACCTGGGCCCGCTGGAGCATGCGCCAGACCATCAGCTCCGCCGAGCCGACGCTCTCTCTTGACTCGCCCGCCGTGAGGGTCACGGAGTAACCTTAGAACGTTGCACGCGCATCTACACAGCGAATTGTCCGAATTCAGTGATCGTCGCCGGATTCGGAATTCCTCCCGGTGTCCTCGGGTTTCATACCATGGGCTCCCGACTCCGACCGTTCCCTGACGGGATCGGCCTCCTGCCAAGCCACGACGGCGCCACGACGGGCAGGTCCCGCCGGTGAGACGCCTCATCGATAACAGACAAGGAGGGACGGCATCCCCCGTCGCCCCAGGGTGGCGTGATTGCCGACACTTCGATGGCACCTACCCCGGAACTGGTGATGGCCGCCCTCGCGACCGTCAACGACCCTGAGATCCGTCGGCCGATCACCGAACTCGACATGGTCAAGAGCGTCGACATCTCCCCCGAGGGGGCCGTACGTGTCGCGATCTTCCTGACGGTGTCGGGCTGTCCGATGAAGGACACCATCACCCGCGACGTCACCGGCGCGGTCTCCAAGGTCGGCGGTGTGACCGGCGTCTCCGTCGAGATGGACGTCATGAGCACCGAGCAGCGCAAGACGCTGCAGACCAAGCTGCGCGGCAACAAGGGACCCGAGAAGGAGATCCCCTTCGCCCAGCCCGGCTCGCTGACCCGCGTCTTCGCGGTCGCCTCCGGCAAGGGCGGCGTCGGCAAGTCGTCCGTCACCGTCAACCTCGCCGCCGCGATGGCCGCGAGCGGCCTGAAGGTCGGCGTGGTCGACGCCGACATCTACGGTCACAGCGTGCCCCGCATGCTCGGCGTCTCCGAGCGTCCCACCAAGGTCGAGGACATGATCATGCCCCCGGTGGCGCATGACATCAAGGTCATCTCGGTCGGCATGTTCAAGCCGGAGGGCAACACCCCGGTCGTGTGGCGCGGTCCGATGCTCGACCGGGCCCTGCACCAGTTCCTGGCCGACGTCTACTGGGGCGACCTGGACGTGCTGCTGATGGACCTGCCCCCGGGCACCGGCGACATCGCCATCTCCGTGGCGCAGCGGATGCCGTCGGCGGAGCTCCTGGTGGTGACCACCCCGCAGCAGGCCGCCGCCGAGGTCGCCGAGCGGGCCGGATCGATCGCCGTCCAGACCCACCAGCAGATCGCCGGTGTCATCGAGAACATGTCGTGGCTGCCCTGCCCGCACTGCGACGAGCGGATCTCGGTCTTCGGCGAGGGCGGCGGCCAGACCGTGGCCGACGCGCTGACCCGCACCCTCGGCGCACGCGTGCCGCTCCTGGGCCAGGTGCCCATCGACATGCGCCTGCGCGAGGGTGGCGACGAGGGCAAGCCGCTGGTGCTGACCGACCCGGACGCCCCCGCGGCGACCGAGCTGAGCCGCATCGCCGCCTCCCTGGGCAAGAGGTCGAGCAGCATCAAGGGCCTCCAGCTCGGCATCTCGCCCACCCGGCGCGGCTGAGCCCACCTCGGCGTGGACCCGAGCCCACCCGGCACGGCGACCCGCCTTGGCGCGGCTGAGCCCACCCGGCACGGTGAGCCCACCTTGGCAGGTGGGCTCACCCGGCACGGCTGAGGGCCCACCCGCACGACACGACGGCGGCGCCCCCTTCACCGGGGCGCCGCCGTCGTCGTGCGTGGCCTCTGTCAGCCGCAGGGAGCGTAAAAACTACACAAAACCCGAGATCAGGTCGCGTCGGAGTCGTACGGGGGAATCTCGCCGTAGCCCAGCTCGTCGACGCCGCTCCTCGTGTGGACGGCCGGCTCGGCGGTGGCGGTGGTGGCCGAGGTGGCGTTCCAGTCGTCCTCGAGGTCGGCGGTGAGGTGCTTGCGGACGAAGTTCTTCGGGTTGAGGTCGGCCGGGTCGAAGTCGGCGAACTCGGGCCCGAGGCCCGTCCGCAGGTCGTCCCTCGCGTTGTTGGCCATCCGGCGCAGGTTGCGCAGCGTCTTGCCCGCCTGCGAGGCGGCCTGGGGAAGCTTCTCCGGGCCGAAGACGAGAAGGGCGATCACCACCAGCGCCACGATCTCAGGCCAGCCGAGTCCGAACACGGTGATCTCCTACCGGGAGGATGTCAGAAGCTCCTCTCCGGCCGTACACCGGAGAGGTTCCACACTAACGCCCCCGCTCGTGAGCACGCGCCCCGCCCTCACGCTCAGGAGGGTTTGGGAGAGGGCAGGTCGGGGGCGGCGCCGACGGTCACCATCGCGGTGTTCTCCTGGCCGCCGCGCTGGTACTTGATCGAGAGCTTCTCGCCGGGGGCCCGGTTGCGGATCATGGCGATCAGCTCGTTGCCGTCCTGGAGCACGACGCCCTCGACCTCCAGGATGACGTCCCCGGGCTTGAGGCCCGCCTGGGCGGCCGGGCCGTTCGGCTCGACCGGCTGGGTGCCCTGCCTGGACTCGGTGGCGATGCGCACCCCGACGCCCTGGTAGGTCGGGTCGATGGCGACGCCGATCCGCGACTTCTTGGCCTTGCCCGTGGTGATCAGCTCCTGGGCGACCCGCCGGGCGTGGTTCACCGGGATGGCGAACCCGAGCCCGATGCTGCCGCTCTGGCCGCCGACCGACCTGCCGAGCGTGGCGATCGCCGAGTTGACGCCGATGACCTCGCCGTTCACGTTGACCAGCGGGCCCCCCGAGTTGCCGGGGTTGATGGCGGCGTCGGTCTGCACGGCGCTGAGCCAGGTCGCCTCGGAGCTGTTCTCCTCGCCCGCCTGGACGGGCCGGTTGAGCGAGCTGACGATGCCGGAGGTGACGGTGCCGGTCAGGCCCAGCGGGGACCCGATGGCGATCACCGGGTCGCCCACGACCACGTTGTCGGAGTTGCCGAGGGTGATCTCGGGGGCGCCGAAGGTCTCGGCCGGCTTGACCACGGCCAGGTCGGACTCGGGGTCGGTGCCCACGACGGTGGCCGAGGTGGACTTGCGGTTGTTGAACTGGATCTGGATCTGGCCGCTCGGCTCGGCGTTGGCCACCACGTGGTTGTTGGTCACCACGTAGCCGCCCTTGATCAGGAAGCCGGAGCCGGTGCTGGAACTCGCCCCGCCCTCGACGGCCAGCGACACCACGCTGGGCAGGACCTTGGAGGCCACGCCCGCGACGGAGTCGGGGGGCCGGACGTTGGAGCCCGTCGGCGCCCCGCCCAGGCTGAAGGAGGGGTCGCGCCCCGTGCCCGAGGGCTTGGTGAGGAGGTAGGTGCCGACGCTGCCCAGCCCGGAGGCGAGCAGCGCGATCACCAGGGCGAGGATCACCAGCGTCGGGGTGCGCGGCCCGCGCCGGGGGGGCGCGGGTGCGGGCGGCGGGCCGCCGAAGGTCCCCGGCCCCGCCAGGCCGCCGGGAGGCGGCGCCCAGCCCGGCCCCATGCCGAACGCCTGGGCGGGCGGCGGGGGCGGAGCGGGCTGGGAGGCGAAGACCGCCGTGTCGTGCCTGGGCCTGCCCGAGGGGTCGCCCCAGTGCTCGCCCGTGGGGCCGGGATCCTGGCCGCCCTCGCCGGGCGGCACGTCCCTGCCGCCGTATCCGCCGCCGTATCTGTCGTCGTGGCTGATCAGCTCGGGCTGGTCCTGGCGCCCGCCCCACCGGGCGGGCGGGGCGCCCAGCTGGCTCCAGCCGTCGTCGCGGGGCCGCTCAGCCGGGAGGGGCCCCTCACCGGCGGGCAGGAACTCCGGACGGGAGAACTCGGGGCCTGAGGAGTCGGCGCGACGAGACTCGGGAGTGCCGTGTCCGCCGTCGGTGAAGTCCGACGGCGTACGCCCCTCAGCATCGTTCGCCTCATGGGAAGTACGGGCATCGTCGGTCATCGAATACTCACTACTCCTTGCCTCGCGGGCGGCCGCTCACCGAGTCAACCCGGCAATCTTCCCCTGAGCGGCATACGAGATGTGTAAAGCACGCCCTATCCGAAGGGATTGACCCAGGAGAGCAGGCGGCTCGCGCCTCGGCCGAGCCGCGTCCAGAGATCGGGAACGGGCTCGTGCGGCAACGCCGCGACAGCGGCGTCGACCATGTCCGCCGGCGCGTCGGCAAAGACGGTGTAGACATGACCCCCACTCGCCCAGATCGTCTCCTGCCCAGCTGGGTCTCGAACCCAGATCGTATGCCCCTTACGTTGCTCCGCATGCCAACCACGGAGACGTTCTTCGTCAAGCATCCCAGACTGGACAAAAACCGACACGACCGACAGGCCGTCTGAGTAGCCCAGATACAAGTATCCGGGAGGGGTGTCGTGGGCGGCGAACAGTTCCAGACGCCCCGGCAGGGCCCGGGGGAACCGCCAGCCCTCGGCCTCCAGCCGGGGGGTCTCGGCCAGGTCGAAGCCTCCGGCGGCCATCACGGGCATCGCCCCCCTCACCACCGGGTCGAGCGTCAGGTCGACGAAGGCCCCGGCGCTGACGACCCGGCCCCCCGCGTCCATGAGCTCTCGGCGCAGCACCGGCCCCCCGGACTCGTCGAGCCAGTATCGGGCGGCGGCCGTGCCGTCGGCCCGCAGGACGTCCACGAGGCGGGCGGGGCGCCCGCAGGCGAACCCCTCCCCCGCGGCCACCACCCGGTAGTTGCGGGCCAGGACCTCCAGCATCACCTCCGACGGGCTGGACATGCCCCCCGCCGGGGTGCCGGGATCCGCGTGCCGTACGGAGCCCGAGGGCTCGGAACGGACCGTCAGCCCCCTCCCCGGGACGTTGCGCACCTCCAGCACCGAGGAGGAGGCGCCGGAGGCGCCCCAGGCGGTGACGTACTGGGTGCCGGAGTATCCGCGGGAGCGGCCCGCGACCGCCGCCTCGCGGAGCAGCTGCAGGCCGGTGTCCTCGCTCTCGACGTCGTCCGGCGGCACGGTGTGCGAGGACCGGACGGCGTGCGCCGGACCGCCCGCCACCAGCCCCAGCAGCAACATGGCGGCCAGGATGACCGTGGCGGGCAGCCGGATCACGGAGAGGGGGAGAGAATCGGCGTCGCCGAACCGCCGTAGGGCACGGTGTTCCTGTGCTGGTTGGCGAACATGTCGACCGGCGGCACGACGCGGGGGTTGGGGTCGGTCCCGCCTACCACGAACAGGGTCCCGATCGCCACGGCCGCCGAGGCGACGCCCACCGCGACATATCCAGCCCTCCGGGCGCGGCGGGGGCCCCCGGCACGGCCCCGGGGCCGGTTGTCGGGGGGAGCGACGCTGTGCATGCTCGGAATGGGTGCGCCGCCGAAGGTGCGTGAGGCCGGAAAGGGGCGCTCACGCGGGGGCAGCGGGCCGCCGGGCTCCGCCATCCGCAGCAGGGACATGGTCAGGTCCGTCGGCATCGCGGGACCGTCGAGGGAGCGCAACCGGCTCTTCAACGCCCGCATGGCGTCGACCTCGGCCCTGCAGGGGGCGCAGAAGGTCAGATGCGACAGGGCACGGTCGCGCTCGTGGTGGTTCAGCTCACCGTCGACCAGTGCGGAAACGCGTTCTCCAAGGTGACTCATGCGCACTCCTTGCCAAGTGGCTCGTCGTGACATTCGTCATGACTGTGGTTTCTCATGCGAATTCCTCCCCGTGGGTAACGCTCGGGGGGAATTGATCGTTCCGCGGCGCGCGATGCTCCAGCGCCTCACGCAGCTGCGCCCGCCCGCGATGGATGCGGCTGCGCACCGTGCCGAGCTTCACGCCCAGCGTCGCCGCGATCTCCTCGTAGGACAGCCCCTCGATGTCACACAGAACGACGGCCGCGCGGAACTCGGGCGCCAGGGCGTCGAGCGCCGCCTGGATGTCGGGCTCCAGGTGGGTGTCGTCGTACACCTGTGCGGGCGAAGGCTCGCGGCCGCGCAGCCTCTCGGCGGCGTCGTCGGCGAGCCCCTCGAACCTGATGCGCTGCTTGCGCCGCGCCATGTCGAGGAACAGGTTGGTGGTGATGCGGTGCAGCCAGCCCTCGAAAGTGCCTGGCGTGTAGTTCGACAACGACCTGAAGACCCGGACGAAGACCTCCTGTGTGAGATCTTCCGCATCGTGCACGTTGCCGGTCAGCCGATAGGCCAGCCGGTAGACGCGCGCCGAGTGCGTCCGGACCACCTCCTCCCATGTAGGAGGTGTCCAATCAGACACGGGAGCTTCGGCCTGGTGGTCGGACTCCTCCACCAGCACTCCTCTCTCCGGGACCACCGCTATCGCCATAGTGCCTGGTTTCGTCCCTTCGTGCGCACTGACTACCTTCAGGACCGGCAAAGGCCGCTTAAACCGTGCAACGCACCGGGGGTGACATGAGTTCCCGATCGGGCCTGCCTCCCTTAGGCTGCGACCCAGCGCCTATATGACTGTGTACGGAGAAAGCGGGAGGAGAGGCCGATGGCAGAGACGCCGACAAGTCCGTTGGAGGCCACTCTGGCCTATGCCGACGAGTTCCACAGGGAGGACGACATCCTGCGGGCCGCGCGCATGCGCGGCGCGGAGGTGGGGGCGCCCCCGATCCTGCCCGGTGGCGGCGCCGCCCTCTGCTTCCTCGCCACCGCCATCAACGCCCGCGCCGTCGTGGAGATCGGCACCGGCTGCGGCGTCTCGGGGCTGTGGCTGCTGCGCGGGATGCGCCAGGACGGCACGCTCACCAGCGTGGACGTGGAGCCGGAGCACCAGCGCCTGGCCAGGCAGAGCTTCGCCCAGGCCGGGTTCTCCGGCGGCCGGATCCGCCTCATCACCGGCCGCGCCCTCGACGTGCTCCCCCGCCTCTCCGACGGCGGCTACGACCTCGTCTTCTGCGACGGCGCCATGCACGAGTACGCCGACTATCTGGCCGAGTCCGTCCGGCTGCTGCGGGTCGGCGGCATCGTCGTCTTCGACAACGCCCTCTGGGGCAACAGGGTGGCCGACCCCGTGCAGCGGGACCCCGACACGGTCGCCATCAGGGAGCTGGGCAAGCTGGTCCGCTCCGACGAGCGGCTCCGCCCGCTGATGATGCCCCTGGGGGACGGCATCCTGGCGGCCGTCAAGCTCGCCGACTGAAACCGACTGAAACCGGCCGGCACCGGCTGACATCGGCTGACACCGTCCCCCGCCCGGCGTTCCCGGTCAGCGCTTCTGGAACCCCGACAGCCATTCGAGCAGCAGGCGCACGCCGTACCCGGTGGCCCCCTTGCTGAAGACGCCCTCGTCCGCGCCGCTGCGGCCGACACCCGCGATGTCCAGGTGCGCCCACGGCCGCTTGCCGGTGAACTCGCGCAGGAACAGCGCCGCGGTGACGGAGCCCGCGCCGTAGGTCGATCCGGTCTCGACGTTGGCCAGGTCGGCCACGGACGAGTGGAGCGCCGGGACGTAGTCGTCGATCAGCGGCATCCGCCAGAGCCGCTCCCCGCTGCTCCGCCCCGCCTCTATCAGCGCGCCGGCCAGCTCGTCGTCGGAGGCGAAGACCGCGCCGAGGTCCTTGCCCAGGGCGACGCCGATCGCCCCGGTCAGCGTGGCGACGTCGACCATGACGTCCGGGTCCAGCTCCGCGTCGGCGTAGGCCAGCGCGTCGGCCAGGACCAGGCGCCCCTCGGCGTCGGTGTTGAGCACCTCCACGGTCCGGCCGCCGTACTGCGTGATCACGTCCGAGGGGCGCTGGGCCGTGCCGGAGAAGGCGTTCTCCGCGGCGGCGACGAGGCCGGTGACCCGCACCCGCACGCCGAGCGCGGCCAGCGCGCCCAGGACCGCGATGACGACGGCCCCGCCGGCCATGTCGGTCTTCATGAACACCATGTTGCTCGTGGGCTTGAGCGAGATGCCGCCGGTGTCGTACGTGATGCCCTTGCCGACCAGGACCACGTGGCCGGTCGCGTCCTCGGGCTCGTAGGAGAGCTGGATCAGCCGGGGCGGGCTCGCCGAACCCTGCCCGACGGCGAGGATGCCGCCGAACCCGCCGGCCCGCAGCTCCTGCTCGTCCCACACCCGCACCGCGACCCCCTGCTCGGCGGCGCGCTCGGCGAGCCAGGCGGGGGTCTTCACCGAGGCGGGGGTGTTGGCCAGGTCCCTGGCGAGCGCCACGGCCCGGGCGACGACCCCGGCCTCGGCGACCTCCGCCTCGACCCCCTCGCCGACGAACTCCAGCGTCACCGGGGCGGACTTCGCCTCGCCGACCCTGAAGGTGTACGTGGCCAGCAGCGCGCCCTCCACGAGCGCGGCCACCGGCCCGTCCGGGAGCACGATCCTGATGGCGTCCCTGCCCTTGCCGCGCCGCGCCACCGCCGCGCCCGCCCTGCGCAGGGCGGTCGCCGAGCCGTCGCCGACCCCGTAGAGGAGCACCCGGCCGACGGCGTCGCCGTTCGCGACGGGAACCTCGACGATCTCGCCCGCCTCGCCCTTGGCCTTGTGGTGGGCGAGCAGCGCCGCCGCGGGCACCGGCAGCTCGATGTCGGGCGCGAGGTCCCCGTCGAAGGGGACGGCCAGCAGCTCGGCGTCGCCGGGGGGCACCGCCCCGGCCTCCTCCCCGGCGGCGGGCTCCGCGCCCCCGGGGGACGCGGCGGAGAGCCCCCGCGCGTACGGGACGCGAGGCAGGAGCAGGTAGGGGGAGATGGACATAGGGACAACTCCAGTCATCAGGCCCGGCCCAGTGGAGAGAACCGGGGAGAACACCGCGGCCCTGGCGCGAGCCGCCGTGAGGCGGTCCGGCGGCCAGGGCCGTGTTCGTCGTCGGTCGCGCGGGCCATCGCAGGTGTCATGCTCCCCGAGCAAGCTCAAATAGGGCCCGGCTCCACCACTTCTGTCTTAGATCGGGGTCAACCGACGATTTTCTTCAGTTCCTCACCGAGGGCGCTTGCCTCGTCCGCCGAGAGCTCGACGACAAGGCGGCCGCCACCCTCCAGAGGAACCCGCATGACGATCCCCCTGCCTTCCTTGACGACCTCCAGCGGACCATCACCGGTCCTCGGCTTCATAGCCGCCATGCGTGTATCCCTTCCTGCTTCGGGCTCCGGATCTCCGACTGACCCGAGGGTGGCCGACGCATTCACGTCTTCTGTGATGTCCTATTATCCCGCCTCCGCACGGAGAATGGGAACGATCAGTCTCAGCGTCGGCTCATCCGGCGATCAAGACCGTTGTCCGAGCCCCCTCGGACGACCAAACTTGTCCTCGTGAACGCCCGCGCCGCTCTCTTCGATCTGTACGGGGACCACCTCAGGTCCCGAGGCGGTCGCGCGTCCGTGGCCGCCCTCGTCCGGCTGCTCGCCCCGCTGGACATCGCGGCTCCCGCCGTGCGCACCGCCGTCTCGCGGATGGTGCGGCAGGGCTGGCTCGCGCCCGCCAGGCTCCCCAGGGGCCCCGGCTACGAGGTCACCCCCAAATGCGTGCACCGCCTCGACGAGGCCGCGCTGAGAATTTACCGAGTCGGAACGATCACCTGGAACGGCCGGTGGCACATCCTCGTGGTGGAACCCGTACGCGAGCGGTCCAGGCGGGAGCGCCTGCGCTCCGATCTGGCCTTCATCGGATACGCGCCGATGTCGGAGACGACCTGGATAGGGCCGCGCCCCTCCCCCGGGCTGGACGCGATCCTCGACGGCGAGGGCCTGTCCGCCGACCGGTTCGACGCGGTGCTCGACGGTGACCCCGCGGCGCTGGTCGCCAGGACATGGGACCTGGACGGCATCGGGGCCGCCTACGAGGAATGGACGGCCCAGGCGATGGACCTGGTCGGCGGCCTGCCCGACAACGCGAGCGGCGATCAGGTGTTCGCCACCCGGAGCAGGCTGCTGCACGGCTGGCGCAACTTCCTGTTTCGCGACCCCGGCCTCCCCGCCGAACTCCTGCCCAGGGGCTGGCCCGGGGAGAAGGCCAGGATCTACTTCGAGCGCGAGGCCGGGCGGCTGCTCCCGGCCGCCGCCGCCTTCGTCGACCGCCACCTCGCCGAGGCGTAGCCGACGCCGTGGCGAGCGCCTGCTGCGGCCACGAGCCTCGAATCCGCCGACAGAGCCACACAGAGAGCTACAGAACCGGCAGGGCAGCACAGACAGCCATAGACAGCCGCAGAGAGCCGCAGCCTCGGCAAGGCCGCACAGACAGGGTCTCGGTGAGCCCTCGGGCGAAGCCGGGAGTCCCGGAAGGAGCATCCGTTGAACGACGTTCTCTACTCCGTCGACGACGCCGTCGCCACCATCGTCATCAACCGGCCGGAGGCGATGAACGCGCTGACGGTCCGGGCGAAGACCGCCCTGCTGGAGGCGCTGGCCTCGGCGGCGCACGCCCCCTCCGTGCGGGCGGTGCTGCTGACCGGGTCGGGACGGGCCTTCTGCGCCGGCCAGGACCTGGCGGAACACGCCGCGAACCTGGAGGCGGGCCGGGGGCTGGACGGGACCATGCGCACCCACTACAACCCGATCGTCCAGACGATCACCGAGATGGGCAAGCCGGTCGTCGCGGCGGTGAACGGCGTCGCCGCGGGCGCGGGGGCCTCCCTGGCCCTCGCGTGCGACCTGCGGATCGCCTCGGAGAGGGCGAGGTTCGCGATGGCCTTCTCCGGGATCGCCCTGGCCCCCGACTCCGGCGCCTCCTGGACCCTCCAGCGGCTGGTCGGCACGGCCCGCGCGGCCGAGCTCCTGCTGCTCGGCGAGCCCTTCGGCGCGGACCGCGCGCTCGAACTCGGCCTCGTCTCGCGGGTCGTCCCGGCCGGCGAGCTGGACACCGAGGCCCGCGCCCTGGCCGTACGGCTGGCGCAGGGCCCCACGAGCGCCTACGCGGCGACCAAACGCGCCCTGCGCTTCGCCGCGACCGGCTCGCTGGCCGAGGCCCTGGAGCTGGAGGCCGACCTCCAGGACACCTGCGTCAAGACCGGCGACCACCTGAACGCGACCCGCGCCTTCCTCGCCAAGGAACGCCCCGTCTTCGAGGGGCACTGACCTCGCCGGGGGGCTTGAGGACCGCGGAGCCTGAGGGCACGGGCCCCGGGATCGCGGACCGCGCGAGACACCAGTTTTGGGGCCGCGAGTCGCCGAGGGCACCGGCCGGGGGGTCGCGGGCTTCCGGGAGCGGGATCGCGGGGTTCGCCGGGTTTGGAGGTCGTCGGCGGCTTCGGGGGCCGCCCCGGGCCGCTTTCCAGGTGAAGGCGTCAGGCCCGGCGGGTCCAGCAGTCGGCCAGGTGGTCGTTGACCAGGCCGATGGCCTGCATCAGCGCGTAGGCGGTGGTCGGGCCGATGAAGCGGAAGCCGTGCGCCTTGAGCTCCTTGGCCAGGGCCTTGGAACCGGCGGTCTGGGCGGGGACGTCCGCCGGGGTCGCCGGGACGGGCGCGTCGGGGTCCGCGTGCTTCCAGACGAGGTCGGACAGGCCGACGCCGAGCGCGGCCCGCGCGTTGGCGATCGTCGCCTCGATCTTGGCCCGGTTCCTGACGATGCCCGCGTCGCCGAGCAGCCGGGCGACGTCCGCGTCGCCGAACTCGGCCACGGCCGGGATGGAGAACCCCGCGAAGGCCGTCCGGAAGTTCTCCCGCTTGCGCAGGATGGTGATCCACGACAGGCCGGACTGGAACGACTCCAGCGCGATCCGTTCGAACACCCGGTCGTCACCGGTGACCGGACGGCCCCACTCCTCGTCGTGGTAGGCGACGTAGTCGGGGGCGGAGGTGGCCCAGCCGCAGCGCACGAGCTCCACGGACTCCACCGGCGTCACGGGGGTCACCGGGGTCACCGGGGTCACGGTCGTCGGGGTTTCGGTCATCGGGGATCCTCCGTCTCCCGGCGCTCCCCCGTGCGGAGGCCGACGGAGCCGGGAGACGGCTCCTTCGCGTCCGAGGCCCCGGAATCCGGGGCTCCCGAAGAGGACGGCGGCGAATCCGGCGCCGAGGAAGGCTCCGGCTTCTCGGACGGCCCGGCGAACCGCGACACGCCGGACACCGTGGCGCCCCCGGCCGTCCCGGTGGCCTCGGACCCGGTCGTCCCAGCGGCCCCGGTGACCTCAGTGCTCCCAGATGCTTCAGCGGGCCCGCTCGTCCCAGTGGTCCCGATGGACTCGGCGTCTTCGGCGGACTTGGCGGGCCCGGTCGGCCCGGTGCCCTCGGGGAGGCTGTCCGGCCCAGGACGCTCGTCGGACCCCTCGGGCTCGCGCGCGGCCCGCGACCAGCCGGAGGGTTCCCGGGACGCCTCCGAGGACCGGCCGGAGAGCTCCTCGGGCGTCCCCGGGCCGTCCTCGCCCGGGAGGCCGGGCGCCGTTCCGCGCTCGGCGCGTGAGACGGCCGGTGAACCGTTGGACAACTCCTCGGACGCCCCGAAGCCGTCCCCGCCGGGAAGCTCGTACGGCGCCTCGAGGCCGCGCGAGGGGGGCTGGGAGCCGGGGGTGAGCTCGTGGCGGGCCTGGAGCCTGCCGGCGAGCAGCTCCGACACCCGCTGCTCCAGCACGGCGATCCTGGTGTCGCGCTCGCTCAGGGCTCCGGCGACCCGGTTCAGGGTCTCGTCCACGCTCTGCGTGTTGTAGCCGACGAGGCTCACCGGGAGCTGGAGGGCCATGAAGTCGACCGCGCCGAGCTGCCCCGCCTGCGGCAGGTTCAGCGGAGGCACGTCGGGGGCGAACTCGCTCAGCTCGCCTCCCCGGCCCATGGCGACCACCGTGACACCGGCGATGACGGCTACGGCAGCGAAAGCTAATACGACCAGCACATACGAATCGTGCCACATCTCCGCTGGCCTAGGATCGGATCATGACGTTCGTCGTGCTCGGACCCGGTGACCGGAGCGAACCCGGCTGGGTCGAGGCCCGCTCGGTCAGTGAGGTCGAGGAGCTCGTCCGGGCCGGGCACACCGTGGTCGTCACCCCCGCCCGGCTCGCCGCCGCGTATCTCGAAGGCGCCGGGCACATCGCGGACACCGGAAACACCACGGACGACGGAAACACCACGGACGACGGGAGCGCCACGGACGACGGGAGCGCCACGGACGACGGGAGCGCCACGGACGACGGCGACGCCGTCGCGAGGGAGCGGGACGCCGAGGCCGCGGAGCTCACCGCGGCCTCGATCTGCGCCTGGGCCGGGGCCCGCGTCTTCCGTACGGACCGCGCCGAGCAGGTGCGGCTCGCGGTCGAGATGACCGACTCCCTCGCCGGGCGGCGCCCGCCCGCGCTAACCCGCCGTGGCCTCGCCTAGCTCCTCCGGGCTCGGCTCCAGGTGCCGGGTCGACTTCTCCAGCAGCCGGAACGCCTCGTCGACGGTGGTGGTCCAGGAGATGGCGTCGAAGACGTTCGGACGGGTGAAGCCCGCCGCGTCCATGCCCTCGACCAGTTCCCGCAGCGGCGCGTAGATCCCCCAGGGGTCGAGGACCACCAGCGGCTTGTCGTGCAGGCCGAGCGTGCGGGCCGTCCAGATCTCGAACAGCTCCTCCAGCGTCCCGATGCCGCCGGGCAGCACCAGGAAGGCGTCGGAGCGGGCGTCCATGATCCCCTTGCGCTCGCGCATGTCGTTGGTGACCACCAGCTCGTCGGCCTCCTCGTCCGCGAGCTCGATGTCCACCAGCGACTGGGGGATCACCCCGATGGTGCGGGCACCACCGGCGCGGGCCGCGCGGGCCACGGCTCCCATGCAGGAGACCCTGGCCCCGCCGCTCACCAGGGCGTGCCCGCGGCCGGCGAGCTCGGTCCCGACCTGCTCCGCCAGCTCCAGATACTTCTTGTCGATCTTCTGACTCGATGCGAGGAATACACAAATGAACACGTGCTGACCTTATTCGGCATCGCCGACCGTGGTCATGGCCGCCTTCCGTTCGTCCTCCAGCCGCCCGCCCCTGTTGCTGTCGGCCTCCACGATGATCCGGACCGCCTCGTCCACGTCGTCGGTGACGTGAATGAGATCCACGTCGGCCGGGGAGATCTTGCCCGTTCCCACGAGGGTGTTCTTGATCCAGTCGAGCAGGCCGCCCCAGAACTCCGTTCCCATGAGCACCACGGGAAAGGAGGTGACCTTCTGGGTCTGGACCAGGGTGAGCGCCTCGAAAAGCTCGTCCATGGTGCCGAAACCGCCGGGCAGCGTGACGAATCCGCAGGAGTACTTCACGAACATGGTCTTGCGGACGAAGAAGTAGCGGAACTCGATGCCGAGGTCGACGTACTCGTTCATGCTCTGCTCGAAGGGCAGCTCGATGCCCAGGCCCACCGAGACGCCCTCGGCCTCCACCGCCCCCTTGTTGGCGGCCTCCATGCAGCCGGGGCCGCCACCGGTGATCACGGCGTAGCCCGCCTCCGACAGCTTCCGGCCCAGCTGGATCCCCATCTCGTACTCGGGGCTGTCCACCGGGGTACGCGCGGAGCCGAAGACGGTGACCGCCTGGGGCAGCTCCGCGAGCTGGCCGAAGCCCTCGACGAACTCGGACTGGATGCGCATCACCCGCCACGGGTCCATGTGCAGCCAGTCGGCCGGGCCTCTTCGATCAAGAAGCCGCTGGTCGTGGGTGGAGTCGGAGAGCAGGTCGCCGCGAACCACCGCGGCTCCCTGGCGACGTTCCGGACGTTTTTTCTTCATGCGGGTCACCGTAGCGCCGTCCCAGAAAAATCTTGAAAAATCTCCATGAAAACATGGAACCGGACTTTGAACAGGGTGCGTCTAACTGCACGAGGGTGCTGCTCGGGACTGAAAGTGGCTTTCCCCGCCAAATGGCCGGCGAGGAAAGCCACTTTCATTTGTACCGGGTCTCTCCCGGTCCCCGCGCGCCGAGAACCTCGCGAACGGCGCGCGGACCCCGATGGGCCCGGCCTTTCAGGACAGCCAGCCGAGCATTCCGCGCTCGCAGTCGGCGATCTTCCGCAACGAGACGAACTCGTCCTTCTGGTGCGCCAGATTCGGGTCTCCCGGGCCGTAGTTGACCGCGGGCACGCCCAGGCCGGAGAAGAGCGAGACGTCGGTCCAGCCGAGCTTGGCCCGCGGCGTGCCGCCGACGGCGTCGACGAAGGCCGCCGCCACCGGGTGGGTCAGGCCGGGCCGCGCGGCGGCGGCGGCGTCGGTGAAGCGGACCTCGTACCCCTCGAACACCTCGCTCACGTGGGCGCGCGCGTCGTCCAGCGACAGGTCGGGGGCGAAGCGGTAGTTCACGGTCACCACGCACTCGTCGGGGATCACGTTGCCCGCGACGCCGCCGCCGATGCCCACCGCGTTCAGGCCCTCGTGGTACTCCAGCCCGTCCACGACGGGAAGCCTGGCCTCGTAGGCGTTCAGGATCGCGAGCACCGGCTGGGCCGCGTGGATGGCGTTCACCCCGAGCCAGGACCTGGCGCTGTGCGACCGCTTGCCCCGGGTGACGACCTGGGCCCTGAGCGTGCCCTGGCAGCCGCCCTCGATCACGCCGTCGGTGGGTTCCATGAGAACGGCGAAGTCGCCCGCGAGCCAGTCTGGATGGCTGCGGCTGAGCCGGAGCAGCCCGTTGCGCTCGGCCTCGATCTCCTCGCAGTCGTAGAAGACGTAGGTCACGTCCCTGCTGGGCTCGGGGAGCCCGGCCGCCAGTTTCAGGGCGACCGCGACGCCGGCCTTCATGTCCGAGGTGCCGCAGCCGTACAGCCGGTCGCCCTCGACCCGGCTGGGCAGGTTGCCGACGACGGGGACGGTGTCGAGGTGCCCGGCGATCACCACCCGCTCGCCCCGGCCCAGGTGGGTGCGGGCCACGACCGACTCGCCGTCGCGCTCGACGGTCAGGTGCCCGAGCGGCCGCAGTGCCTCCTCCACGGCGTCGGCCAGGGCCTTCTCGCCGCCGCTGACCGACTCGACGTCCACGATCGTGGCGGTGAGCTCCCCGACATCCTGCGTGAGGTCCAGACGCGTACTCATGCCCGCGACCCTAGTACTCGTACGGGAGGCGGCCCTACGCGCGGGAGCCGGCCCTACGCGCGGGAGCCGGTCTCACTCGGGCAGGAGGCGGTCTCACTCGTGCAGGAGGCGGTCGAGTTCGGCCCGGCCGGGCCGGTGGCCCTCGGCCAGGCGTTCGAGCACCAGGACGCAGCGCAGGCCGAAGCCGCCGCCGGGAAAGTCGCGCCACCGGGTGCCCCCGGTCGCCACGCACCAGTCGGGGACGCGCCCGCGGTCCAGTTCCTCGCCCGTCCGCACGTCGAAGACCGGGGTCGAGCCCGACAGGACCGTCCCGGCCCCGAGCACGGCGCCCCGGCCCACCCGGGCCCCGTCGACGATCACGGCCCGGCCGCCGATCAGCGCGCCGTCCTCGACGACCACGGGCGCCGTCCCCGGTGGCTCCCCGGCCGTGTGGGGGTCCTCCGCGCCGTCCCGGCCGCCGGTCTCGCCGACACCGGCTCCCCCGGACAGGACGACGTTCCTGCCGATCTGGACGCCCGCGCCGATCGAGACCCAGGTGCCCACCGTGCTTCCCTCGTCCACGTGGGCGCCGATGTCGACGAACGAGGGCATCAGCACGACGCCCGGCGCCAGGTAGGAGCCCCAGCGGGCGATCGCCCCCGGCACGACGCGCACCCCCTCGACGGAGGTCTTCAGCGGGACGCGGTCGTGGTGGTGGAAGTCGCCCACCTGGGACCTGGCCATGCCGAGCACCCGGAACGCGAGCATGACGGCCCGCCGGGCGCGCTCGTCCACGACCACCTCGCCGGTGCGGGAGACCTCGGCCACCCTGGCCTTGCCGCTGTCGAGCATGTCCACCGCGCCCACCACGACGGCACGGGCCTCGGTGTCGGCGGGGCTCAGCTCGGCCCTGCGCCACCACAGCTCGTCGACGGCCGCGGGCAACGGGCTGGCATCGCTCTGGGTCATGGCCCGGAGCCTACGATCGCCGGGTTCTACCAGACCGCGCAATCGCGGGGGACCTGTAGGTTCTTGACCGTGCGACGGCGCTTCTCAAAAGGGGTCATCGCGATCATCGTGATCGTGACCGTGCTCGCGGTGGCCATCACCGTGGGTCTCTTCACCCTGCTCCGGCGGGTGACACCACTCGTCGACTTCGGCGAGGGCTGCAAGATCACGACACCGGAGGGCTCGGTCGAGCTGGATCTCGAACAGGCCAAGGTGGCCGCGGTGATCGCGGCCGTGGCGGCCCGCAGGAAGCTGCCCGAGCGGGCCGTGGTGATCGCCTACGCCACCGCCATCCAGGAGTCCAAGCTGGAGAACCTGGTGGGCGGCGACCGCGACTCGGTCGGAGCGTTCCAGCAGCGCCCCTCCCAGGGGTGGGGGACTCCCAAGCAGCTCGTCGACCCCGTCTACGCCTCGGGCAGGTTCTTCGCCGCGCTGGTGAAGGTGAAGGGGTACCGGAAGATGCCGCTGCACGAGGCGGCCCAGGAGGTGCAGCGCTCGGCCGACGGATCGGCGTACGCCCAGCACGAGGACGACGGGAAGATCCTCGCCGCGGGGTTCACCGGGCGGGTGCCCGGGGCCGTGCACTGCTGGTTCCCCGCCCCGACGGGCAAGACCCCCCTCCCCGACGAGCCGGGGGCCGAGCGCGTGCTCGCCAGGGCCCTGGGTCCGGGGAAGTCGTTCGAGGCCCCCTCGCGCAGGCGCGGCTGGCTGGTGGCCGCCTGGTCGATCGCCCACGCCAAGACGTTCGGGCTCACCGGGATCCGCTACGACGGCCGGACGTGGGTCTCCGCGAAGGGCCACGACGGCTGGAAGGCCGACCCCGCCTCGTCCGCCAGGAGGGTCGAGATCTCCTGATCCCTCTTCCCCACGATCAGCCGCCCTTCGTCTCGATCCTGATCGTGCCGGGGGCCAGGGGCTGGGCGTGGAAGGAGGTCCAGCGCTTGCCCTGGAGGCGTTCGAAGCTGAGCAGGCGGCCGTCGGAGGCCCGGTAGTCGGCGAAGTCGAGCAGGCCCCGCTCGGGCATCGAGGTGACGCCCTCCCCGCGGAAGGCCGCGGTGCCCCGGTCGACGGGGAAGAAGTCGACCCCCTCGACGCTCAGCGTGGCCTTGGCGGGGATCATGCCCTCGGTGGGCACCGACGTCCACAGCAGCACCTCCAGGTGCGGCGGCTCACCGGCCGTCAGGCCCTCGCGCATCTGGATCGACAGCCACTGGTAGCGCCGGGTGCCGTCGTCGAGGAGGTACTCGGTCCACTGGGTGCCCTGCCACGACAGGTACAGGGCGCCGAGGACGCGGCTGCGCACGCCCTGGCACTCGATCGTGTCACCGACCTTGATCGTGCGCGGGTCGGGGTAGTCGATGCCGACACGGCCCATGGACGGTTGGGCCGGCGGCTGCGCGGCCTCAACCGAGGAGAGGGGGGTCTCGCCGGAACGCTCGGAATCGCCGGCCTTCCTGTCCTGACGCGTCGTCGCGAAGAACGCGCCGAGCAACAGGACGAGCGTGGCCACACTCAATCCGAGTATCACGGCGACCTCGGGGGTCATGCCGCGCGATCCTACTGGAGGCGGCGCACCGCCGCACTGATGCGTTCGTCACCGGCCGTCACGGCGATCCTGACGTGCCGCTCGCCCGCGGTGCCGTAGAAGTCGCCGGGCGCGACCAGGATTCCCCGGTCGGCCAGGGCGCGGACCTGGTCCCAGCAGCCCGCCCCGTTGGACGCCCACAGATACAGGCCCGCGGTGGAGTGCTCGATCTTCCAGCCGGCCGCCTCCAGGGCGGGACGGAGCGCCGCGCGGCGGGCGGCGTAGCGGGCCCGCTGCTCCTCGGCGTGCTCGTCGTCGTCCAGGGCCACGGCCATCGCCGCCTGGACCGGCGCGGGCATGATCATGCCCGCGTGCTTGCGTATCTCCAGCAGCCGCTTGATCAGCACGGGGTCGCCCGCGACGAACCCGGCCCGGTAGCCGGCCAGGTTGGAGCGCTTGGACAGCGAGTGCACCGCGAGCAGGCCCTCGTGCGAGCCGCCGCAGACGTCCGGGTGCAGGATCGAGACCGGCCGCTCCTCCCAGCCCAGCTCGATGTAGCACTCGTCGGAGGCCACGACCGCGCCGTGCTCGCGCGCCCACGCGACGACCTTGCGCAGGTGCTCGGCGGGCAGGACCCTGCCGGTCGGGTTGGACGGGGAGTTCACCCAGACCAGCGGCACCCGCTCGGGCCCGAGGGTGAGCAGCCCGTCGGTGGCGTACGGTTCGGCGCCCGCGAGCCGCGCCCCCACGTCGTAGGTGGGGTAGGCGAGCTCGGGGAGGATCACCCGCTGCCCCGGTCCGGCGCCGAGCAGCGTCGGCAGCCAGGCCACGAACTCCTTGGAACCGATCAGCGGCAGCACGTCCGCCTGGTCGACGATCACGCCGTGCCTGCGCCGCAGCCACCCCGCGGCGGCCGAGCGAAGGCGCTCGGTGCCGTACGTCAGCGGGTATCCGGGGCTGTCCGAGGCGTCCGCGAGAGCCTGGCGCACGACGGCGGGCACCGGGTCGACGGGAGTGCCCACCGACAGGTCGACGATCCCGTCGGGGTGCGACGCCGCCAGCTCCTTCAGCGGCGTGAGCCGGTCCCACGGGAAGTCGGGCAGCCCGTTCACGGGGGCCTCCGGCCGGTCGGGTGTGACGTTCATGGTGATCAGCCGTCGTCCTTCGCTGAAGCGGGTCCGCCGGGGGCGGTCACCGGGTCTGTGCCGGAGGCGGTCACCGGAGAGGAACGGCCGTCGTGACCGTCCCCTCCGGCACCTGCTCCTAGTGGCTCTCGGCCTGCGGGGGCAGGGCCGCGACGACCGGGTGGTCCTTCTCGATCTTGCCGACCTTGGAGGCGCCGCCGGGCGACCCCATGTCCTCGAAGAAGTCCACGTTCGCCTTGTAGAAGTCCTTCCACTGCTCGGGCAGGTCGTCCTCGTAGAAGATGGCCTCCACCGGGCAGACGGGTTCGCAGGCGCCGCAGTCGACGCATTCGTCGGGGTGAATGTAGAGCATTCGCTCACCCTCGTAGATGCAATCGACGGGGCACTCCTCGATGCACGCCTTGTCCAGGACGTCCACGCAAGGCTGCGCGATGACGTAGGTCACCTCGGGCTCCTTCTTCTTTACGCACCTAGGCACGACTTCGACCGCGAGTTGCTAAGCCCTAGTATTGCCGTGCCTGCCATGTGTCTGAAACAGGAGGGGGCAAAAGCCGATGGCCCTTGGTTTCAGCGCTCGCCTGAACATCACCATAACCCCTTCCGACGTGGGCAAAAGAGTCACCACCCGGAGACGTGTCCCCGAGGGGTTCCGCGACGCGGTGGGTGAGCTGGAGTTCTGGCGGGACGGCGTGCTCGGCGTACGCAGGCGGAACGGCGTCCTGGTCGAGATCGACGAGGAGACGCTCGCCGCGGCGAAGGTCGTCCCTGAGTCGCCGCGCCCCCGCCCCTGAAAAAGGGAGCCGGACCCTCTGGGACGAGAGCCGGAGCCTCGCCGGGTAAGCCGCTCGCCAAGACACGTGTAAGCCGTTCGCTAAGAAGGGTCGCGCCTGCTCGACCAGGCGGATGACAGCGGCGAGTATGCGGCTCGTGACCGTACGTACCAGCGCCGCAGCCGCCGTGATCCTCACGGCCACGATCGCCGGATGTGGCGCCCCGGCTCCTCAGAATGTCCAATTCCCGCCCCTCAACACGCAGGCCGCCTCCCTGAAGGAGGGCTTCTCGACAATGGAGCGCCTCGTCGAGGCGGCCAGGAAGGAGGGGGCGCTCACGGTGATCGCGCTGCCGCGCGACTGGGTGAACTACGGCGAGATCATCGACACCTTCTCGGAGGAGTACGGGATCAAGGTCCACCAGCTGGAGCCCGACGCCAGCAGCGCCAGGGAGATCGCCGCCGCGGCCGAGCTCAAGCCGGACGTGTTCGACCTGAGCATGGACGTCGCCGCGGCCAGGTCCGCCCTCTTCGCGCCGTACCGGGTCCAGGGCTGGCAGGACATCCCCGACCGCCTGAAGGACCACAGGGGGCTCTGGTACGCCGGGTACGGCGGGTACATGTCCATCGGCTACGACCCGAGCAAGGTCGCGGCCCCGGCGTCCTTCTCCGACCTGCTCAAGCCGGGGCACAGCGTCGCGCTGCCCGGCGACCCCCGGGAGGTCTCCGCGGCCTTCAACGGGGTGATGGCCGCCTCCCTCAGGGGCGGCGAGGTGAAGGCCGAGCGGGGCGTGGAGTTCTTCCACCGACTCAAGGGCGAGGGCAACCTCGCGGCCACCCCCAAGGCGGCCTCGGTGCTCGTCGACTGGGACTACCACAACGCCGAGCGGGCCGCCGTCGACAAGGCGTGGCGGGTAGCGATCCCCGGTGACGCCGTGCTCGGCGCGTACTACGTCCAGGCCGTCAGCAAGCGGGCCCCGCACCCGGCCGCGGCCCGGCTCTGGCAGGAGTTCCTGTTCTCCGACCGGGGCCAGAACCTGTTCCTGAAGGGTTACGCCCGCCCGGCCAGGATGGAGGCCCTCCAGATGCGCGGCACCCTCGACCGCGAGCTGGCCGCGAAACTGCCCGCGACCAGCGCGAAGCCGGTGATCCTCTCCATCCCGGAGATCGACAGGGCCAGGGCCTACGTCCAGCGTGAATGGGCCAGGAAGGTGAGATGAACCTGAGGCTGCCGAGACTGATATGTCGTGACTTCCCAGAGGCTCTAAAGTGTCTGGAGAGACCGACAAGAGGTCTCGCGTCTCAGAATGTGAGCTGATCGTCTTGCGATACGACACCCCGAGCTCGATGAGGTGGAACGCTCGCGCCTATGACAGCAGCTTTGGGTACGTCTCAGCGCACGGCGCCCCCCTGGTCGACCTCCTCGACCCGCAACCGGGGGAGCGCATCGTGGATCTCGGCTGCGGCACGGGGGTGCTGACGGCCGAGATCACCTCCCGCGGCGCCCGCGTCCTGGGCATCGACGGGTCGCAGGCGATGATCGAGAAGGCCCTGGCCCAGCATCCGGGACTCGACTTCATCGTCGGCGACGGCCGCAACTTCACGGTGGCCCAGCCCTACGACGCGGTCTTCTCCAACGCCGCCCTGCACTGGATGGGCCGGGAGGCGGACGCGGTGATCACCAGCGTCCGCGAGGCCCTCACCCCCGGCGGGCGGTTCGTGGCCGAGATGGGCGGCGCGGGCAACTGCGCCGCGCTGACGGCGGCGCTCTCCACCGCCTGGCGGGAGTACGGGCTGCGCGAGCCCGACCTGCCGTGGTACTTCCCCACGCCCGCCGAATACGCCACCCGGCTGGAGAAGGGCGGCTTCACCGTCCGCCTGCTGGAATACTTCGACCGGCCGACCCCGCTCGACGAGTGCCCCGGCGGGGCGGCCGACTGGGTCCGCATGTTCGCGGGTTCGCTGCTCAAGGAGGTGCCCGCGGAGATGGTCGACCCGCTGCTCCGCAGGGTGAACGAGCTGGCCGCGCCCGCCCTGCGGCGGGAGAGCGGTTGGATGGCCGACTATGTTCGACTGCG
This sequence comes from Streptosporangium sp. NPDC002721, assembly GCF_042888905.1. Lineage (NCBI taxonomy): Bacteria > Bacillati > Actinomycetota > Actinomycetes > Streptosporangiales > Streptosporangiaceae > Streptosporangium > Streptosporangium sp. NPDC002721. The sequence goes on along the minus strand of NZ_JBIAQI010000004.1, from coordinate 291,509 downwards.
GTTCGCGGCCGTACGCCGCTGAACCGACCCTATGCGCCGGGGCGATTTGCCAGACTATGGTCTGTTCCATGAGTCTCGTTCCCCGGCCACATGGAGTGACTCGGGCGGCTTGAGGGGCTGGTGAAGGGAACGGATGAACTTCTGTCTGAGTGACCTCGTGCCGCCGCTGCGCTGGAGCGACGCGGCCACGATCCCACTTCTGCGCGAACAGCCCGACCTACCGGACGCTTGGTGGCGGAGCCTGCCGATGGCCCGCGTGCTCGCGGTGCTGGGCCCGGAGAGGCTGGCCGACATCCTCGCCTCGGTCGCCCTGAATCACTGGCCGGCCGCCGCCGTGGGTGACGTGCTCCCCGCCCTGCACGTCCTGGACCCGGACGACGCGGACGAGCCCTACACGGCCATCGCCCTCGACCGGGCCGGGTCCTGGCCCGGCCTGCTCTCGCTGACCGGCCACGATCTGCGCGACCAGCCGTTCATCCAGCCGGTACCGCTGCTGCAGGCCCTCTTCACGGCGGTCTTCACCCGCCTGGCGGCCCCGGCCCACCTGGTTCCGGCGTCACACGCGGCCGGGTCCTCCCGGGCGGCGGTCTCCTCCCCCGGACCGGTGGCCCCCCTCGCGCCCGCCGCGAGCGAGCCCGTCACGAGCGAGCCTGTTTCGAGTGGCCCTGTTTCGAACGGCCCTGTTTCGAACGGCTCTGTTTCGAGTGAGCCCGCCGTCGGTGGACTCGTCGCGGGCGAGCCCGCCGGGGACCTCCCGGCTCCGGACGCTCCGCCCGCCGCCGTGACCTCCCACCCCGAGGAGGCGCCGGAGCCGGGCCCCGAGGCCGTCGCCGAGCCCATCGTCCTGCCGAAGCGCAGGCCGCCCCGGGAGCGCGACGCCCAGCCCGCGTCCGGAGCCCTCGGCGCGCGGGACGCGGACACCGGGCCCCGGGAGGCCCCCGGCTCGCTCTTCCAGCCCGCCTCCGCGAGGAGGAACCCGCGGGAGGAGCGGTTCGCGGCCGACCCCGAGGACGCGAGGTCTCCCGAGGACCTGAGACTCGCCGAGGCCATCAGGCTCGCCGAAGCCGCCAGGCTCGCCGAGGCCGCCGAGGCCGGACCCGCCGGGGCGGGGGTCGTCGCCGGGACCGGCTCCGCGAAGGCGGACGCGGATGTGGACGCGGATGTGGACTCCGCCGTCGCCGAAGTCGAAGCCGAACCCGTCCCCGCGCCCGATTCCGGTCCCGCCTCCGAACCGGCCTCCGAGTTCGAGCCCGGACGAGCCCCCGACTCCGAACGGGCCCCCGAGTCCGAACAAGCCCCCCGGTTCGAGGGCGAATCACGGGACGACTCCCAGGACAGCCCCGAGGACGCACAGGCGGACGACCGCGCACCCGCCGTTGCCCCCGAGGCCCCCGAGGCCCCAGGGGCGGAGGACGCCCCCCGGCCGGTCGCGGAAGGCGACGAGAGCCACGAGGACGACAAGGACCACGAGGACCACGAGGACCACGAGAGCCACAGGGCGGCGCAGCCCGGACGCAAGAGCCTGCACGCGCTGGTGGACGGCGTCTTCGCCAACGCCGAGGACAAGCGCTGGGCGGTGGCGCAGAACAGGCTGTTCAGCGACGCCCCGGCGACCGTGGAGGCGCTGGCCAAGCTCTTCGCGGTGTCCCCGGAGGTCATCGGCGGCATCGAGGCCGACCTGCGCCGGGAGCTCGCCGAGTGGACCGCCTCCGACGAGGCCGCCCCGTACCGGGAGCACCTGGAGGAGGTGAAGGGGATCCTCGGCAAGGCCGCGCCCAGGGAGCGGCTGATCGACGCGGCCCCCTGGCACACCCTGGAGCTGCACTCCCTCGACGTACCGGCCTGGCAGTTCGTGCTGGCCGGCCTGCCCGAGTACCACCTGGTCGACGAGTGGCTGGTGGAGGGCGACATCACCGAGCTGCGCCACCGCACCCGCGACATGATCAGCGGCGCCAAGCCGCCGCTCACCATCAACAAGGCCCTCGACATGGTCTCCTCGCTGGGCATCCACCCCGAGGTGTCCAAGGAGTGGCTGGAGAACGTCCCGCAGCTGCGCATCCTCGGCGCGGGCGAGCGGCCTCCCCAGCGCTCGAACGGCGCCCCGGCCCTGACGGTGGAGAAGCCCTCCGAGGGGGCCGGCGGCCCGCAGAACGGCGGGGAGCCGAAGAAGGCCCCGTTCCGCCCGCTGAAGGACGTCTCGCTGACCAGGCGCTGCTTCCGGCAGCCCGACGGCCGCTGGTGGCTGAGGATCGACGTCACCCCTGAGCACCTGGAGGGCGCCGAGTGCCCGCTGCCCAGCGGGTTCGCCGCCTACCTCGGGATGTCGCCCGGTGACGGCCGTACGGTCAGCAGCGCGGTCGGGGAGCTCGTCCTCAGCTGGCAGGACCGGCCCGTGCTGGAGTCGCTCATGACGCTCCTGGAGGACGTGGGCGCCAGGGAGGGCAGCCACCTGTTCCTCACCCTGTCGGACGAGGGCGTGCTGCGGGCCAGGCACCTGCCGGCCGCCGGCGAGGAGGTGGAGGCGACGGCGCGGGCGCTGCGGCTGGTCGGCTACACCGCGACGGGCGGCACCCCCGAGCAGGCCGGGCGGGTCATCGCCACCCGGGTCGGCATGACGGGCCCGGTGGCCACCCCCGAACTCCTCACCCGGCTGCGGGAACGCGGGGACCGCGATCTCCTGTCACTGTTGGCCTGACCCATGCCCCGCCTCGCCATCTCCCCCGACTTCCCCGTCGAACTCGGCGCCCTGGCCCAGCCGGTGCGCCGGGACGTCGTGGTCTCGGCACGCAGGTTCCTGCAGAACGTGGCGGGCGCCCCGCACCCCGAGCGGGTCAGGGGGGCGAGGGACCCCCGGGTGGCCACCCTGAGGCTCGCCGACCGGCACCGGGGCGTCGTGGTCAAGCAGCGGGACGTCTACTGGCTGCTGACCGTGCTGCCGGACGCGGAGGCGTGGGCGTACGCGCAGCGCTACCGGTTCGGCGTCAACACCGCGCTGGGCGTGGTCGAGATGTGGGACGCCGAGGCGCTGGACCGGGTGCGGCCCGCGGTGCGCAGGGCGGCCGAGGCCTCCGCGACGCGCCTGTTCGCCGACTTCTGCGACAGCGACCTGGCCGAGCTGGGAGTCGACGGCCGGTTCCTGCCGCTGGTCAGGCAGATCACCGACCAGCTCACCCTGGAGGCGCTCGAACCGCTGCTGCCCCCCACGCAGTACGAGCCGCTGGCGGCGCTCGCCAGGGGCGAGTCGATGGCCGGGGCCTGGCGGGAGCTGGAGAACTGCCGCGCCGTCGCCGCGGACACCGAGCCGATCAACCCCGAGGACTTCGGCGCCGCGCTCCAGCGCAGCCCGGACCGCGCCGTCTTCACCGACGACCCGGGCGAGCTGAACCGCGTGCTCGACGCGCCGGGCTGGTGCGTGTTCCTGTACCCGCCGCAGCACCGGCTGGCGTACTGGGACTCCTACCAGCAGCCGACGCTGGTCACCGGCGGCGCCGGCACCGGCAAGACGCTCGTCGCCCTGCACAGGGCGGCCCACCTGGCCGGGCGCGCGAGCGGGCAGATCCTGCTCGTCACCTTCTCCCAGGGGCTGAGCGCCGAGCTCGCGGCCAGGCTGGACCTGCTCGTCGAGGACGAGGTGGTCCGCAAGCGGATCGAGGTCGGCAACGTGGACCGGCTCGCCCACCGCATCGTCGCCGAGGCCGAGGGGCGCCCGCCCGCCCTGGTCGGCGCCGGCGAGCTGACCGCGCTCTGGGAGGAGACGCGGAGCGGCCACAGCCCGGCGTTCCTGCTGCGCGAGTGGGAGCAGGTGGTCCTGGCGCAGAACCTGCGGACCCTGGAGGAGTACCTGGAGGCCCCCCGTCCGGGCCGCAGCGTCGAGCTGGCGGCCGAGGAGCGCGTCTCCGTGTGGAAGGCCGTCGAGCACGTCACCGGGCGGCTGCGGGAGCGCGGCAAGCGGACCCTGCTGCAGCTGGCCTCCGAGGCGTCGGTGCTGCTCGGCCAGACGACCGGGGACCTGCTGGAGGAGGCGGAACCGGCGCGGGAGCCGTACCGGCACATCGTGGTGGACGAGGCGCAGGACCTGCACCCGGCGCAGTGGCGGCTGCTGCGGGCGGCGGTGCCGCACGCCCGCGACGACATGTTCATAGTGGGCGACCCGCACCAGCGGATCTTCGACACGCGGGTGACGCTCGGCGCCGTCGGGATCGACGCGATCCAGCAGCGCCTGAGAGTGTCGTACCGGCTGCCCCGGGAGATCCTGTCCTGGGGGGTGCGGTTACGCGGGGGCGGTCCGGCCGACGGTCTCGTCAACGGTGTGCAGGAGCTCTACCGTTTCCGGGGCACCCGGCACGGGGTCCGCCCGATGGTCCGCGCCTACCGTTCGGCGCAGGATGAGCTGACGGGTCTGGTGGCACAGGTGGGACAGTGGGTGAATGAGGGCGTGACGCCCGAGGAGATAGCGGTGGCCGCCAGGACCGCCGGCCTCGTGCGTGACGCGCGGGCCGCTCTGCGTGATCTGGGGGTACGGGTGACGACGCTGCACGGCATGAAGGGGCTGGAGTTCCGGCGGGTGGCGGTGATCGGCGTGGCCGACGGGATCGTGCCCGACCCCGACTCCCTCACCCCGGTCGGCGAGGATCCCGCGGCCAGGGCGCACGATCTCCAGCGCGAGCGCGGCCTGCTCTACGTGGCCTGCACCCGGGCGAGGGAACTCCTCTACGTTTCTCATCACGGACGGGCAAGTCCCTTCCTTCCTACCTGACCACATAGTCTGAACTGCGGATATATTCCCCTTTGCCGGTTGGACCTCAATGAACCTCAGCCTGAGCGACATCGCGCCACCCTTGCGCTGGACCTCTCCCGGCCAGGTAGCGCCGATCGCGACCGACCCCCGCCTCCCCGAGGCGTGGTGGCAGGCGCTCCCGCTCGACACCGCCTGCTCGACCATCGGGACGTCCGAGGTCGCCGGTCGCCTGACCGACCTCGCCCTGGCGTGCTGGGGTCACCTGATGCTCGGTGACGTTCTCCCCCTGCTCAGGTTCGCCGACCCCGCCGCGAGCGTCCGCACGCCCGAGGGGCTCGGCCGCGAGGTGGTGCACAAGCTGTTCACCGGCGTGCTGGAGCGGCTGCTCGAACCCGTCACCGAGGAGAGCGTCGCCAGGATCCGCCCCTCCCGGCCCGACCGGCCGCTGCCCGAGCTGATCGACGAGGTCTTCGCCACGCTGGACGAGCGCCAGCGGGCCATCGCCAGGGACCGGCTGTACGCCTCCCAGCGGGCCACGCTCGACGATCTCGCCCAGCGGTTCTCGGTCACCAGGGAGCGCATCCGGCAGATCGAGCGCGACCTGCGCGACCACGTCGAGGCCTGGCTCGCCAAGGACGACGCGGCGCCGCTGATCGCCCACGTGTCGTGGCTGCGGGGCCGGCTGGGCTCCGCCGTGCCCGCCGACGACCTCGCCGCCGCCGTACCGTGGCACCGCACCGACCTGGCCACGCTGGGCATCCCCTCCTGGCGGTTCGTACGGACCCTGCTGACCGGCTACGAGCAGGTGGACGGCTGGCTGGTCGCCGGGGGGGCCGACGAGCTCAGGGAGAAGACCCGGCAGCTGTTCACCGACGGCCCGCGCCCGCTGGACGAGGCCGTGACGCTGGCCAGCCAGCTCGGCATCCGCGAGGACGTGGCCGAGCGCTGGCTCATCGCGGTGCCCCAGCTGCGGGTGCTGGAGAACCACGTGGTCCCCTGGCCGCGCAGCGTCAACGACAAGGCCGAGGCCGTGCTGGCGGTGGCGGGCGGCCCGCTGACGCCCGAGGAGATCCAGGAGCGCATCGGCGAGGACTACAGCCTCGTCGGCATCCGCAACCAGCTCACCGCCGACGACCGCTTCCTGCGGGTCGACCGGAACAAGTACGGGCTGTCGCGCTGGGGCGGCGAGCAGTACCTGGGCATCCGGGAGATGATCGTCAGGGAGATCGAGCGGTCCAACGGCGAGGCGTCGGTCAACACGATCGTCACCAACCTCACCGGGCGCTACGACGTGAGCGAGAGCTCGGTCCGCGCGTACGCGGGCGGGCCCGGCTTCGAGCGCACGCAGCGCGGGTGGATCAGGGTGGCCGGGTCCGAGCAGGCCGACTACCAGCCGCGCCGGGACGTCTCGGAGACCCGGCGCTGCTTCCGCAGCCGCGACGGGCGCTGGTGGCACCGGGTGGACGTCAACGCCGAGCACCTGCGCGGCTCGGGCTCCCCGCTGCCGACCGGCTTCGCCGCGCACCTGGGCATGGCCCCCGGCGGCCAGCTCACCGCCTCCACCCCCTCGGGCGACGTGGTGATCAGCTGGCACAACCAGCCGACCATGGGGTCCATCCGCCCCGTCCTGATCGCCGCCAACGCCTCCGAGGGCGACCACGTCTTCCTCACGGTCTCCGACGGCGGCGAGCTGCTCACCCGCTACCTGCCCGCGGCCTCACCGGCGCTGCCCGCGCTGAACCGGGCGCTGCACCTGATCGGCTACACGGCGCCGGTGGCCTCGGAGGCCGAGGGTGTCCGCCTCATCGGCGCCCGCATCGGCCTGCCGGACGGCTGCACCCGCGAGGAGGTGATCGCCCGCCTGCGCGACCGGGGCGACCGCGAGATCCTCGCCTTCCTCGAAGGCTGAGGCGTCGCGCCCCGGGCCCGGACACGACCGGGCCCGGGGCCATGTGGGCTCGTACGCTGTGGGGCCGGGCGTGATTGCGTAGGCTCGGCACATGCTGAGCCTGTATGACACACGGAATCGCCGGGTTGAGCGGATCGTTCCCGAGGGGACGCGCTCCCTGCGGATGTACACCTGCGGCCCGACCGTCTACAGGTCGGCCCACGTGGGCAACCTCCGGTCCTACCTGCTGGCGGACCTGATCAGGCGGGTCAGCGAGCGGCAGCGGGTCCGGGTGGTGGCCTGCCGCAACATCACCGACGTCGGGCACCTGGTGGACGACACCGAGATCGACCCCACGGGCGAGGACAAGGTGCTCGCCCAGGCCAGGGCCGAGGGGCGCGGCGTCCTGGAGCTCGCGCGGTTCTACGAGGACGCCTTCGTGGCCGACACGACCGCGCTGAACATCCGCCCGCCCGAGCACTCGCCCCGGGCGAGCGAGACGATCGACCTGATGATCGAGATGATCGCGAAGCTGATCGAGAAGGGTCACGCGTACGCGGTGCCCGACGGGTCGGTCTTCTTCGACGCGGCCTCCTTCCCGACGTACGGGGAGATCTCCGGCAACCGGCTCGACCAGCTGAGGCCGGGCCACCGGATCGAGGCCGTCGACCCGCGCAAGCGGTTCCACGCCGACTGGGCGCTGTGGAAGCCCTCCGAGACGGGGCTGACCTGGGAGACCCCGTGGGGCCGGGGCTTCCCCGGCTGGCACATCGAGTGCTCGGCGATGTCGCTGCGCTTCCTCGGCGAGAACATCGACCTGCACACCGGCGGGATCGACCTGCGCTTCCCGCACCACGACGACGAGCGCGCCCAGTCCGACGCCGCCGCCGGGCACGAGGTGGTACGGCACTGGGTCCACGGCGAGCACCTGCTCTTCGACGGGCGCAAGATGTCGAAGTCCACCGGCAACGTGGTCCTGCTCAAGGACGTGGCGGACGCGGGCCTCGACCCGCTGGCCGTGCGGCTGGCGCTGCTGGAGCACCGCCACCGCCAGCAGATGAATCTCACCTGGGACACCCTGCGGGCCGCCGACAAGACCCTGCGGCGCTGGCGCGGCCAGGTGGCCGAGTGGTCGGAGTCGCCCAGCGGCCCGATGCCCGCCGACCGGGTCTCCCGGATCGAGGCCGCCTTCGACGACGACCTCGACACCCCGCTGGCGCTGCGGCTCCTGCGCGAGCTGGAGCGCGACGACTCGATCTCCCCGGGGTCCCGCTTCGAGGCGTTCCTGCACCTCGACCAGATCCTCGCCCTGGACCTCTCCCTCGACATCGGCAGGTCGGCCAGGCCGGTGAGCCTGCCCGAGGGCGCCGCCGAGCTGCTGGAGCGGCGCGCGCGGGCCCGCGAGGTCAAGGACTGGGCCGCCTCCGACAGCCTCCGCGACGAGCTGGCCGCCCTCGGCGTGAAGGTCGTCGACACCCCGGAGGGCCAGACCTGGTCCTGACGGCCGCTCCGCCCGGGACCGGTAAAGCCTTCCGGTCCCGGACAAGCCCCGGACCGCCCTCGGACCGGCCCTGGACCGGCCTCGGACCGGCCCCGGACCGGCCCTGGACCGGGTTCCCGTTCCACTCGGCGGGACGAAAGCGGCGGATCACCAGGAATGTCGGTCGCGACCGATAGCGTCGCGATCATGAGTGAGATCGTCGTCGCCGTACGACCCGGCACGATCGCGGACCTGGACGGGATCGTCGCCTGCAGTTCCGCGCTGTTCGCCGAGGACGCCGGGACCCGCGACCCGGCCCTGAACGTGAAGTGGCCCCAGGAGCACGGGCGGGCCCGTTTCGTGGACGCGCTGGACGACCCGGGCCGCCTGGTGATGGTCGCCGAGGACGGCGACCGGATCGTCGGCCACCTGACCGGGGCCCTGTCCGGGCCCACCGCGATGCGGCCGGTCACCGTGGCGACCCTGGGCAGCATGTACGTCGAGCCGTCCTACCGCGGCCGGGGGATCGGGGCCAGGCTGGTGGAGGAGTTCAGGCAGTGGGCCCGCCACCGCGGCGCCCGCTACGCCGGGGTGACCGCCTACGCGAGCAACGAGGCGGCCGTCCGCTTCTACCGGACCAACGGCTTCGCCGAGCGGTCCACGGTCCTGGAGACGGTGCTGTAGGACCGGAGGAACGTGCCAGGGCGGCCCGGGAGACCGGCGTGGATGGGGAGCGGGAGGCAATAGGTGTTGAATTGCCGGGTGACAACTATCGCGCCCACCGGGACCCAGCACACCATCGCGGCCGGCGGTTTCCAGGCCGTCATCACCGAGCTCGGGGCGGGGCTGAGAAGCCTCACCCTGGACGGCAGGCCGCTCGTCGTCGACTTCCCCGAGGACCAGCCCCCGCTCGGCGGGGCGGGGCTGCCGCTGCTCCCCTGGCCGAACAGGGTCGAGGACGGCCGCTACACGTTCGACGGCGAGGACCGGCAGCTCGCGCTGAGCGAGCCCAAGACCGGCAACGCGATCCACGGCTTCTCCCGGTCGTTCCCCTGGCGGGTCCTGTCCCGCGACGACTCCTCGATCCGGCTGGGGCTGCGGCTCTTCCCCCAGCTCGGCTACCCGCACGTCCTCGACCTCTCCCTCCGGTACGCCCTGGGCGCCGCCGGTCTGGAGGTCGAGGTGGGCGCGGAGAACGTCGGCGCCACCGACGCGCCGTACGGCTTCGGGGCCCATCCCTACCTGTCCCTCGGCGCCCTCTGCGCCCTTGACGACGCCCTCCTGGAGCTGCCCGCCGCTCAGTGGATCGCGGTGAACGAGCGGAAGATCCCCACCGGCCGCCACGACGTCGAGGGCACCGAGTACGACTTCAGGACCGCCCGCCCGATCGGCGGGACGGAGCTCGACACCGCGTTCACCGGCCTGGAGCGCGGCCCCGACGGCCGGGTGCGGGTCACGCTGACCGGCCCGGACGGGACCGGCGGGGTCGAGCTGTGGGCGGGCGAGGGCATCGAGTGGCTCCAGCTCTACACCGGCGACACCCTGCCGGAGGGCCACCGCCGCCAGGGGCTCGCGGTGGAGCCGATGACCTGCCCGCCGAACGCCTTCCGCACCGGCGAGGACGTCATCCGGCTCGCCCCCGGCGAGCGCGCCGTCCACCACTGGGGAATCGGCCCGGTCTGACGGCCGGCGTCCCGCCGAAGGCGTGGGAACGCCTTCGGGAACTCGGGAACGAGGAGAAGGCCCCTTGTCAGGGAGGGGCCGACCACGTCGCGGAAAGATCCTCAGGGAAGCCGGGCAGGGCTGACGAGGATGCCGTCCTCGTCGCTGTAGAGCCAGGCGCCGGGGGTGAAGACGACCTCGCCGAAGGTGACCGGCACGTCGAGCTCGCCGGTGCCCTCCTTGGCGCTCTTGGCCGGGTTCGAGCCGAGCGCCTTGACCCCCAGGTCCAGCCCGCCGAGGGCGGCCGTGTCGCGTACGGCGCCGTTGACGACGACGCCGGACCAGCCGTGCGAGACGGCGGAGGCGGCGATGACGTCGCCCATCAGGGCGGTGCGCAGGGATCCCGCGCCGTCCACGACCAGCACGTGCCCCTCGCCCGGGGTGGCCAGGACCCGCTTGACGAGAGCGTTGTCCTCCAGGCACCGGACGGTCGCGATCGGCCCGGCGAACCGAGGGCTCGGGCCGTACGAGCGGAACTGGGTCAGGCAGCTCGCGACCGCCGAGCCGTGGGCGTCGACCAGGTCGGCCGTGGAAAGTCTCATGCGTGCATCTTCGCCCTGACCCCGACGCCGACACCACGGGGGTACTGCCACACTTGCGGGAGCACGTCGCGTAGGAGGTTTTTGTGAGGTTTCGCCCGTATGCCTGGATGCCCCGCCCGCTCAAGTGGCTGGCACGGGTGCTCACCGTCTTCCTGGTGCTCGGGCTGCTGCTCGCCGGAGCGGGCGTGTGGAGCGTGCGGGCGTCCTTCCCGCAGCTCGAAGGCGAGCTCAAGGTGAGCGGCCTGAAGGGCAAAGTCACCGTATATCGCGATAAGACGGGTATCCCGCACATCTACGCGGACTCCCCCGACGACCTGTTCCTGGCACAGGGCTACGTGCACGCCCAGGACCGCTTCTTCGAGATGGACTTCCGCCGCCACGTGACCGCCGGGCGGCTGTCGGAGATGTTCGGCTCGGCGACCCTGACCGAGGACAGGGTCATCCGGACCATGGGCTGGCGGAAGGTGGCCGAGAAGGAGCTGCCCCTGCTCGACGAGCGGACCCGGCGCTACCTGGACGCCTACGCCGCCGGGGTGAACGCCTGGATGGGGCGGAACGACGGCTTCGCCGACAGGAGCCTGGAGTACGTGCTCCTGCGGGCGACCAGCCCCGACTACCGGCCCGAGCCGTGGACGCCGGTCGACTCGCTGGCCTGGCTCAAGGCGATGGCCTGGGACCTGCGCTCCAACATGTCCGACGAGATCGGCCGGGCGCTCGCGGCGAGCAAGCTGCCGCGCGGCCGGGTGGAGCAGCTCTGGCCCGGCTACCCGTACGACACCCACCAGCCGATCGTCACCCGGGGCTCGGTCGGCGAGCGCGGGTTCGACCAGGGCCAGGAGCCCAAGAAGGTCGAGACCGAGCGGTCCGGGGTGGCTCCGGCCACGGGGGCGCTGACCCGGGCGGCCGAGGCGATCCGCGCGGTGCCGAGCCTGATGGGCGACCCCGCGGGCGGCCACGGCATCGGCTCGAACTCGTGGGTCGTCGGTGGCAGGCACACCGCGTCGGGCAAGCCGCTGCTCTCCAACGACCCCCACCTGGGGCCGGGCATGCCCTCGGTCTGGTACCAGGCCGGGCTGCACTGCCGCGTCAAGAGCCCCGAGTGCCCGTTCGACGTCACCGGGTTCACCTTCTCCGGCGTGCCGGGGGTGGTCATCGGCCGCAACGACAAGATCGCCTGGGGCTTCACCAACCTGGGCCCGGACGTCGCCGACCTCTATCTGGAACGGGTCAAGGACGACTCGTACCTGTTCATGGGCGAATGGAAGCCGCTGGCCACCAGGACCGAGACGATCAAGGTGGCCGGAGGCGCCGACGTGCGGCTCAAGGTGCGCGACACCATGCACGGGCCGATCATCTCCGACGTCATGGAGAACGTGAAGAACACCCTTCCGGGCATGGACACGGTCTTCGAGGAGCGGGCCGACGCGGTCGCGCTCAAGTGGACGGCCCTGGAGCCGGGCAGGACCGCTGACGCGATCTTCGCGCTGAACACCGCGCAGGACTGGCAGCAGTTCAGGAGCGCGGCCGCCAAGTTCGAGGTGCCCGCGCAGAACCTGATCTACGCCGACACCTCGGGCAACATCGGCTACCAGGCCCCCGGGCGCATCCCGGTGCGGACCCGCGGCGACGGCACCTGGCCGGTGCCCGGCTGGACCGGTGAGTACGGCTGGCAGTCGACGATCCCCTTCAACGAGCTGCCCAGCCTCTACAACCCGCCGGAGGGCTACATCGTGACCGCCAACAACGCGGTCGTCGACCCCGCCCGCTACCCGTACACCCTCACCAAGGACTGGGCGTACGGCTACCGTTCCCAGCGCGTCCTGGACCGTCTCCGCGAGGCGGTGAAGGACGGCGGCAAGGTGGACGTGGCCGCGATGAGCGAGCTGCAGCAGGACAGCGACAACGGCCTCGCCCGGTTCCTGGTGCCCAGGCTGCTGGACGTCGAGATGGCCGGGCCCGCCAAGGACGCCCGCGAGCTGCTGCGCGAGTGGGACCGCGGGCAGGACATGGACTCGGGCCCCGCGATGTACTTCAACGCCGTCTGGCGGCACCTGCTCGTCGAGACCTTCAACGACGACCTCCCCGAGGGCGCCAGGTCCCAGGGCGGAGACCGCTGGTTCGAGGTCGTCCGGGTCATGCTCGACAGGCCGGACGACGCGTTCTGGAACGACACGGCCACCCCGGGCGCCGAGACCCGCGACGACATGCTGCGGCGGGCGATGGCGCTCGCCTACGACGAGCTGAACGACCTGCTCGGCCCGGACGTCAAGGCCTGGCGCTGGGGTGACCTGCACTCCCTGGAGCTCGTCCACCAGACCTTCGGCACCTCGGGCATCGGCCCGGTCGAGTGGCTGTTCAACCGGGGCCCGTTCCCGGTGTCCGGCAGCGACGACGCGGTCAACGCCGCCGGGTGGGACGCGCAGGACGGCTACGCGGTGAGCTGGCTGCCGTCCATGCGGATGGTGGTGGACCTGGCGGACCCGGACAAGTCCCGGTGGATCAACCTGACCGGCGCCTCCGGCCACGCGTTCCACGCCAACTACTGGGACCAGGCGCCGCTGTGGGCGGGCGGCGAGACCACTCCCATGCTCGCCCGCCGTGAGTCCGTCGAGAAGGCCGCCACCCACACCCTGACGCTCAGCCCCTGAGGCTCCTGACGCCCCGCGGCCCGGCCGCTCCCCTTCGGGCCGCGGGGCGTCAGGACGCCTGAGCGTCAGGACGCCTGAGCATCAGGACGCCTGAGCGTCAGGAGGTCAGGACGCGGGACTCACCGACGGCGAGGTCCCACAGGTCGGCGCGGTCCCGCCCGGCCTCCGCCCAGGCCACCCTGGCCTCCTCCACCGGCGCGAGGAGCGACTCGCCGGACAGCACGAACGTGCCCCAGTGCATGGTCGCCATCCGGCGGGCCCCCACGTCCTGGCACGCCCGCACGGCCTGGGCGGGATCGACGTGCGCGGCCTGCATGAACCAGCGGGGCTCGAAGGCCCCCACCGGCATCAGGGCCAGGTCGATGCCGCCCGGATAGCGGGCCCCGATCTGGGCGAAGCGCTCACCGTACCCGGTGTCCCCGGCGAAGTAGATCGTCTGGTCGCCGGAGGCGATCACCCAGCCGCCCCACAGGGACTTGCAGGTGTCCCAGACCGACCGGCGGCTCCAGTGGTGGGCCGGGACGAAGTCGAAGCGGACCCCGCCCACCCAGGTGCTCTCCCACCAGTCGAGCTCGGTGACGTCGCGAAACCCGCGCCGGGTGAACCAGGACCTGAGCCCCGCGGGCACCAGGACGGGCGTGCCTCGCGGCAGCCGCCGCACGGTCCGCGCGTCCAGGTGGTCGTAGTGGTTGTGGCTGATCACCACGGCGTCGATCCTGGGCAGGTCCGCCCACGCGACCCCGGGCGGGGTGAGCCGGGGCCGGTGGATACCGGCGATCTTCCTCGCCCAGACCGGGTCCGTGAGGATGGTGAGCCCGCCGATCTGCACCACGTACGTCGCGTGTCCCACCCAGGTGACGATCGCGTCGGTGCCCGTCGCCAGGGGAAGCCCGTCCCGGTGGACCGGGATGCGGTCCTCGTCCCCGACGCCGGGCCGGAGCGTGCCGTGCCAGGCGACCGCCAGCAGTTCCTGGAACGTCGGGATCGGCGAGGTCAGCCGGTCCTTGAAGCCCCCCGGCCACGACCGTCTCGGCAGGGGCTCGGGCCGCCTCGGCGGCGCCGGTCGCACGCTCGGTGACGCCGTTCGCACGGGGGGCACCGGCAGTGCGGATCGATCGGAAAGTTCCGGGAGTCCGGGGAGTCCCGGGAGCTCGGGAGGGCGGAGTGCCGCCTCGGGCCCGGTGGCCCGCCGCTCGGCGGACCGGTCCCTGACCGCCCGGCCGGCGGTCCGGCCCAGTTGCCTGAGCGCGCGCACCGGTCGCGTGTTGAAGCGGGCCGACCACCCGGAACGCCGCGGGGGCTCTTCGAGGAGGCCGTCGGGTTCCGCGGGCGCGTGGGAGGTGAGTTCTCGGTGGGACGTCTGTGACATGGGCGGCCCCCTTCGGTCATCAACAGCTCACCCCTTGTAGATCCCCCCACAGAGAGATTCATTCCTTTTGCGGGGGTCTAGTGTGAAACCACCAGGGGGATTTACGGCTGTAGTTACCGTCCTCCAGGTTCGCGAGCCGCTCGAAAAGGTTCCACGAGGCCTGGTTGCCGCAGATCATCATGGAGACGACCACCGCGACGAGATAGAGCGGGAGCATCGGCAGTCCCACGCAGCACATGTACTGCGAGGCGTGCCGGTCCTCATGCTTGAGCAGGGGACCGGTGAGGAAGCCCTCCGGGTGCTTGGTCAGCACCACGTTGCCCACGGTGAACGCCGAGGCGATCGGGAACCGGAAGCGGTACCCGTACGCCAGGAGCAGCCCGTCGGGGCCCACGGTCACCCGGGCACGGCCGACGCGTGCCAGGAGCAGCCCCAGTGGGGTGGACAGGTTGACGTAGTTGAGAGTCCGCCGTACCCGATGCAACCGCCGCATACCGGGATTGTGCGTCATCCCGGGGACGGGCGACAGTGGCTTTCCCGGCTCCCCGGCCTTCCCCACGTCCGACAAGGGGCGTCAGGGAGCGGACGGCCCCGGCGGACCGGACGGACCGGACGGGAACTGCGGGCCGGACGGGAACTGCGGACCGGGCGGACCGGGCGGCATGTACGGGCCTGGCGGCATGGGAGGGGATCCCGGACCGGGACCGGGACCGGGTCCGTATCCGTGCGGGGTGAGCAGCCACGACCCGGCCACGGAGGCCGACGGCGAGAGCATGACCCCCGCGGCGATCGCCGCCAGCCCTCCGTAGAGGTAGAGGTAACCGGACAGGTCGTTGGCGATGACCAGGTCGCCCTCCGAGCGTCCGGAGATCCAGAGCATGGTGATCAGCGCCCAGCCCGCCGCGAACGACAGGGGCGCCGCCTTGCCGCGCGTCATCCGGCCGGCCCCGTAGGTCACCGCGAACAGCAGGGCGAGGCAGCCGACGGCGGAGACCGGGACGGGCCTGACGTACCAGGAGTGCTGGAACCCGCCGAGGACGCCCAGCAGGAGCCCGAGCACGACGAGCACGGCGTTGGCCGCCACGGTGACGACCGTCTCCGAGGGTTCACGCACGGCTGGTACCTGCTCCATCACAAGCACCGAGGCTAGTGGATCCCGGCGAAGAGGTCGTCCTCGCGGTCGTACGGCTCGCCGAGCCCTCCCACCTCGATCGGCGCCCCGGGACCGGCGGGCCCCGGCACGCCGGAGCGGAGGATGAAGTGCTCGACCCCGAGCACCTCCTGGCCGACGTCGTTGGACAGGGCGAACCAGGGCGGGTCCACGCTGATCTGGGTGGCGTGCGCCCGCATCGCGTCGATCTTCCGGCCGACGTGGGCGCGGGCGTCGATCTCGGTGGTGACGTCCTTGTCCGCGCAGCCGAACGGCAGGTCGTCGACCGGCTCGGCGAGGAAGGGCGCGCCGCTCTCGCGCATCGCCTCCTCGGTCCGGTACATCACGGACCTGGGCATGGCGGTGTGGTAGACCTTCGCGACCCGCCACACCCCGCCCCCGCCCTCACCCGGCACCGGCTCGAACGCCGGGTCGGCGGCCAGCTCGACGGCCCGCCAGGCCACGCGGTGGGCCTGGATGTGGTCGGGGTGGCCGTAGAAACCGTTCTCGTCGTAGGTGACGAGCACCTGGGGCCGTACCTCGCGGATGATCCTCACGAGCTCGCCCGCCGCCTCGTCCAGGTCGGCCCGCCAGAAGGCGTTCGCCCGGTGGTTGGAGGCGACGCCCATCATGCCGGAGTCCCTCCAGCGGCCGGGACCGCCCAGGAACCGGTGGTCGGTGACGCCGAGCGCCGCGCAGGCCGCGGCGAGCTCCCCGACGCGGTGCTCACCCAGGGTGTCGTCGCGGTCGGCGGCCAGGTGGGCGAGCTCCGGGGGGATGACCTCCCCCTCCTCCCCCAGGGTGCAGGTCACCAGCGTGACGTGCGCGCCCTCGGCGGCGTATTTGGCCATGGTGGCCCCGCTGCCGATCGTCTCGTCGTCCGGGTGGGCGTGCACGAGCATCAGGCGCCGATCAGTCATGCGTCCGAGGGTATCGATGCCGGACATCATGCGAAACGTCGCATTCCCCGGTCCCTCCGCACCTCGAAAACAAGACACTCGATGCGGAACTGGCAAGATGGCTCGTATGAGTGAGAGCTTCCCTCGCCTGCACGCCAGAACCCGTCGATTCACCCTCGGAGTGCCGCGCGGCTTCACGATCGCCCCGGGCGGTGACCGCGTCGTGTTCCTCAGGACCAGGAGCGGCTTCGACCCGGTGACCTGCCTGTGGGAGTACGACGTCCTCAGCGGCACGGAACGGCTGGTCGTCGACCCGCGCGCCCTGGCGGCCGACGACGAGGACCTGCCGCCCGAGGAGCGGGCGCGCCGCGAGCGGAGCCGCGAGCAGGCCGGGGGCATCGTCGGGTACAGCACCGACGCGGCGGTGACCGTCGCGGCGTTCGCGCTCTCCGGCGGCCTCTACGTCGTCGACCTGCGCACCGGGCAGGTGCGGCGGCTGAAGACCTCCGGCCCGGTGATCGACCCCCGGATGTCCCCCACCGGCGTCCACGTCGGCTACGTGACCGGCGGCGCGTTCCACATCCAGGACCTTGAGGACGAGGTCGACCACGCGCTGGCCCGCCCCGAGTCCCCGGAGGTGACGTACGGCCTGGCCGAGTTCGTCGCCGCCGAGGAGATGGACCGCATGCGGGGCTACTGGTGGTCCCCGTCCGGCGACGCGATCCTGGTCGAGCGGGCCGACGACTCGCCGGTGCAGCGCTGGCACATCGCCGACCCGGCCAACCCGGCCCGGCCCGCCACCGAGCAGCGCTACCCCGCCGCCGGTACGGCCAACGCCGGGGTCGAGCTCTTCGTCCTCACCCTCGGCGGGGCCCGCGTCGCCGTGCCCTTCGACGACGAATACCTGGTCAACGCCGCCTGGGACGCCCACGGCCTGTCGATCGTCACCATGACGCGCGACCAGCGGACCATGCGGCTGCTCGACGTCGACCCGGCCACCGGCGCCTCCACGGTCGTCCGCGAGGACACCGACCCCGCCTGGGTCGACGTCGTCACCGGCGTCCCCGGCCACCTGTCCGACGGCAGCCTCGTCTGGGCCGCCACCTCGGAGGGCGGCCACCGCCTGGTCGTCGGCGACTCCCCCGTCACGCCGCCCACCCTCCAGGTCCGCGAGATCCTCGACATCGACGGCGAGACCGTGCTCTTCCGGGCGAGCGGGGAGCCCACCGAGATCGCCGTCTGGGCCTACCGGAGGGGTCAGATCACCCTCGTCAGCCCGACCGAGGGCGGCGTCTACAGCGGCCACACCGCGGGCGGCACCCTGGTGATCACCGGCCAGACCCTGGGCAGCGAGGGCTCGGCCACCCGCGTCCTGCACAACGGCACGCCCCGCGGCCACATCGCCTCGCACGCCGAGCGCCCCAGCCTGGACCTGCGGGTCTCCCTGATCAGGGCGGGCGAGCGCGACCTCGCCACCGCCGTGCTCCTGCCCTCAGGACACGTGCCCGGCTCGGCGAAGCTGCCGGTCCTCATGGATCCGTACGGCGGACCGCACGCCCAGCGCGTGCTGGCCGCGGCCGGAGCTCACCTGACCAGCCAGTGGTTCGCCGACCAGGGCTTCGCGGTGGTCGTGGCCGACGGCCGGGGCACCCCGGGGCGCGGCCCGGAGTTCGAGCGGGCCGTCCTGCACGACCTGGCCACCCCGGTCCTGGAGGACCAGATCGACGCCCTGCACGGCGCCGCCGCGCGGTTCCCCGACGACCTGGACCTGTCGCGGGTCGGCATCAGGGGCTGGTCGTTCGGCGGCTACCTGGCCGCCCTCGCCGTGCTCCGCCGCCCCGACGTGTTCCACGCGGCCGTCGCCGGGGCCCCGGTGACCGACTGGCGCCTGTACGACACCTGCTACACCGAGCGCTACCTCGGCCACCCGGACGAGGGCCACTACGACTCCTCGTCGCTGTTCGCCGACGCGGGGAAGCTGGACCGGCCCCTCCTGCTGATCCACGGCCTGGCCGACGACAACGTGGTCGCCGCGCACACCCTGCGCCTGTCCTCGGCCCTGCTGGCCGAGGGCCGCCCGCACAACGTGCTGCCGCTGTCGGGGGTCACCCACATGACCCCGCAGGAGACAGTGGCGGAGAACCTGCTGCTGCTCCAGGTCGACTTCCTGAAGAAGGCGCTGTCCTCCTGAGACCGTTCTCTCGAAGCGTTCTTCTGAGACGTTCCCCCGAGACGTTCTCCCGAGGATTGAACGGCCCGTACCCGGTAGCGGGTGCGGGCCGCGCCGGGCGCGGCGCGGGAGGGCGGGCGGGCGGAAGGGTGGGCCCGTCAGGAGCGGGAAGTAGCGGTTCCGGCCGCTCCCACCGCGCATCGGTGAGGTCGAACCGCCGCGTCACCGTTAAGTATGAGGTTCTTTTTCGTCGACGAACCCTTTGTCGGAGACCTTTCCACTTACCCGGCTACGACACGCCACTGATTCACGGGCCGCTCGCCCTGTTCACCCAAGCCTTGCGCCAAAACGTCAGCGTGGACGGGCACCGAGGAAATGAGTAATGTGACGCCCGTGCCTCGAACCTCCCTGCTGGCCGCCGCCCTCGCGGTGTCGGTCTGCCTTGCGAATGCCTCAGCGGTAAGCGCGGCCTCATCGTCGCCAACCCGGATATCGATGGGTGCCACCCACGCGTCGATGTCAGCCGAACCGAGCCTGCTACAGAGGCCGCAAACCCTGGTCACGTCCAAGCAGAAGGCCGTCATCAAGATCAGAACCCTGCTGACAACGTTCTTCACCGATCAGCAGCTGTCCAAGATCCTTGACAAACTGGCGGAAGACATCTACGCCAACAAACCTTTCAAAGAATCCTTCGCCACTCTCATCACCCCGAATATTCTCACCGCAAGTCAAGCGGCGAACCTAGCAAACTTAGGGCTTCCGCTGACAAAGGCTCTCGCAGTCCTTTCCCGCAGGTTCGAACCTTATTACCTCAGTATAAGCAAGAAGATTCTCGCGATGAAAAGCAGTGGGAGGACGAAAGCGGACTGCTTCGATCAAGTTTACGTGATGGCCGCTGGATACCTCATCAAAGTCCGTATCAAGCCGGTTCTGACCGATATCAAAAGCAGCCTGACGTCGAAAGAATGGCAGACCGTGAGAACTCGCGGCGCGGCACTGTTCCTCTGGAGTGGTTACGGCTTGTAGGGCCGCCTGGTCCGCGCCGGAGGAGTCGGCGAGCCGGTTCGGTGCTCCGTTCCCGAACCGGCCGATCGGGTCGCCGCCCGGCAGCGGCGTGGCGACCACGGTGGCCGGCCTTCGACCCGGTCGACCCCCGCGCCCGCCCGACCTCGGAAGACGGCATCAATCGACTCAAGCGCCACCGTGACCCGCTTCGACAAACTCGCCGTCCGCCGCGAAACAACCACCCACCCCGCCGCCTTCGAGACAGGTTCTAGGCGGAGGGATAGGGAGAGGTGTAACCCTGCTGGGGGTTGTAACCCTGCGGGACGGTGTAACCCTGCTGGCCATAGCCCTGCGGGGCGGTGTGGCCGTGATGGAGGTTGTGACCCTGCGGAGGATAGTGCTGCGGGGGCGCGAGAGGCGGTGCCGGAGGAGACTGCGGAGGCTGCGGGGGGTGAGCGCTCCGGCGCTCGGCGGCGCCGCAGGCGGCGCCGGCGATCATCAACCCGATCGCCCCCAGCGCGAAGACATGTGCCCGTTGCATGTTCTCGGGGTCCCCCTCGTACGCGGCCAACACCATGGCGACGAACAGCACCATGCAGCCAAAGGTGAGATAGAGGATGCGGCCTATACCCATGGGGCGAGAGTGTAGCTTCCCGGCCTGAGGGACATTCGTCCACGAAGGGGTCCTGAATACCAGGAGCACCGCCGCGAGACGGCACCTCACCCAGGAAATCACCCGCCCGCGCGAACGGCCCCCGCGAGTGGTCCCCCGACCACGCGGCCGATTCCCCGCCCCGCGAGTGGTCCCCGGCCCGCACGGGACGGACAGCCTCAGCAGCCGACCGGCGCGGCGCAGAGCGCACCGGATGCGCCTCCTCCGACCATTACGGACGGCCCGCTATACCGAATCCATCTCCCGTCAAGATTTCTGTGACGTGACGACCGTAATATCGGTCCTCAAATCAGTGTGAATGGCAACAAAACCGGCGGCGTTCTCCGCCTTCCAGACCATGGACGCACCGGCACGAATTCACGCTCGGCAAAGGCACGGTTCACACGGGAAGCGCCAGGGGGCAGGGCATTTCTCACCGCCGTGGCCCTCATCGTCTTCACGGGAGGATCCAGCACCGATGGTCACTCGCACAAGAATCGGCGTGGGCCTCGCGGCCCTCGTCCTGGCCGCCGGGACCACGGCGGGCACGGCGATCCCCGCCGCCGCGGTGGCGGCCGGTGTCACACCGTCCTTCGACGTGGTGGCGCTGGGCGACTCCTACGCGTCCGGCACCGGGGCCGGAGACTACGAGCCCGGCACCGAGGGGACCTGCTACCGCAGCCGCGGCTCCGCCTCCACGATCCTCGTCGAGGAGCTACGGCGGCGCGGCGCGAACGTGAGGTTCGTCAACGTCACGTGCAGCGGCGCGACCATCCAGGATCTGCGGCAGACGTTCAAGGGCGAGCCCCCGCAACTCGGCGCGCTCCGCCGGAACACCGATCTGGTGACGCTGAACATCGGTGGCAACGACATCGACTTCGCCGGATACGGCAACGTCTGCGTCCAGGCCGACTGCACGGGCGCGCCCACCACGGCGATCCTCGACCGCATGCCCGCCCTGAAGCGGTCCTTGAGCGGCCTCCTCACCGAGATCAGGCGCCGCAGCCCCCACGCCCGGATCGTCATGACCGGGTACGGCAGGGCGGTCACCCGTGGCCAGAACGCCACCGGCGTACCGCTCGACCCGATCTGCGACGCCGGTGTCCTCAGCGCCGGGGAGCGCCTGGCGGGAGCACGGGTCTCCGGCACCCTGGACGCCACCCTCTCCCAGACCGCGCGAGCCGCCAGGACGCGTGGGATCGACGTCCGCTTCGTCAGCCCGCACCGGAGCTCGACCACCCTCCACCCCGAGTTCGCCGGGCACTCACTGTGCGAGTCGACCGCCCCGTTCTACCGGGGATTCGACGCCCTCGCCCCCGGCCAGGAGGGCGGCGTCGCGGTCCTGCACCTCAACCGCCAGGGCCACGCCGCCCTCGCCACCCTCATCCAGCGCAAGGTCCCGCTCCGCGTCGCCCTCTGACCCGCGTCCCGGACAACCGGGCGGACCAGAACAAAGGTGAGCACGCGGAAGCCGCTCACGTCCTTCGGCAGGCGTTGGCAGCACCACCTACGGCAGTCACAGTCTGGAGAAGTGCCTCGTTCGCGGCGAGAAAGCCCTCTCTTGAACGTGGATGCCGACAACAGGTCTGAACAGCCTTGGACAACCGTCGCCTCATTCGCAGGCAGGAGTTCGCGGCACCGCGAGAGCGGGACGGCGTCCGAGATCACGCGGCTGTCGACACGCCGAACTCGCCGGCCCGAACGCCGCGCCTGAAGGCGATCCATTCCGCACAGGTGTAGCGCAGGGCCGTCTCCGCCATCGGATGGCGCAGCGCGATCGCTCCGTCGGGCAAGTGAGCCATCTCAACGCGGTCGACGGGACTGCTTCCGGCGGCACTCAGCCACGTCACGTCAGAAAGATCAAGGCCGTACAGTTCCGTCTTGTTCTGCGGAGATGCCACGGGCTCGTGCTCTGCGATTTCGGCCTTCACGACATCGAGGAACCGCGACCAGGCCGTGACGGAGAACATGATGGTCGGCACGTCCGTGGCCTTGGAATCGCGCACGCCCACAACACCGGCGGTTCCCCTGCCGACCATGACACAGTTGGCTCCACCGTCGCTGAAGCTGCTCGTGACCCAGACCAGGGGCTCGGGGGTGGGGCAAGCGCTCATTTCGCTCCCAATTCCTTGATCACTTTATTCAGCGTCGCGATTGTGTCGCGAGGTGACTGAGCGGCCGCGCGAAGATGGTCGGCGGCCATCGCATACCGGGCCACTTCGTCTTCATCCTCAAGGTACTGCGCCGAGGTCAGCGCCTCCAGACAGATGACCTCCGGGCCGGAGTCGAAGCGCATCCAGGTGAAAGCACCTTCAAGTCCCGCGTGCTCACCCGCCGAATAAGGCAGAAGCACGATCTGAACATGAGAGCGACCCCGGTCGGCGGCCACCTCTTTCAGGTGCTCCAACTGCTCTTTCATGACCCGTATGTCCGGAGCACCGACGCGCTGGCGGATGGTCATCTCCGACAGCACCACCCAGACCTGCGGGGGCTCCTCACGGTCCAGAACCGTGGTCTTGCGCCTCATGCGCAGGGCCACGAACTTGTCGATCTCCTCCTCGGTCTGCCACATGCGACTGGCCGCCACCACATGACGGGCGTAGGCCTCGGTCTGCAGCCATCCCGGAATGAGAAGCGGCGACCACTTGAAGATCAATGTTGCCGACTCCTCAAGGCTGAGGTAGTCGGCGAAGGGGTCGCGTACGACTCCCTGGAACTTTTGCCACCAGTCACGTTCGGCGGCCTTGCTCGCCAACGTCATGATCTCTTCACGGCGAGCCGGATCGTCGAGTTCGTACTTGTCGAGGATGAAGGGCACGTCTCTGACGCGAAGTTGCTGCCTACCATTCTCGATCTTGCTCAGAGACGTCTTGGGGCGCATGAGGAGGATGGCGGCATCCTCCAGCGTGAGCTTGCGAGCGTGGCGCAACGTCTCCAGCTCACGTCCCAGGCGTCGACGGCGGACTGTGGCCCTGACCTCTGGCATGAACACCTCTTTACGACAAAACCAGCCTGATCCAGCATCCTGACGCACCCAGATTTTCACTGGAGCAACTTTCTCCAAAACGAGGTTGCGCAGGTATCAGATTTCACAGCATCATCTTTCAGGAACACGCATCGTATCTGCAGAACAACGAAGAGTGATGCGATCGCCCTACGCGCATGGAGGGGCAATGAACGACGCCATGACAACGGAGAAGACCCGGGCTTCGCACCGACGGCTCTCCCTGGCGCAGCGGTACAGCCCGGAGACGATGGAGCCGATCCGGCGCATCGTGACGATCCAGCTGGTCCTCTGGAAAACGCAGGAGGTCGTCGTGGACCGCTGCATGGTGATCCTCACCGAGCTGTGCAGCAACGTCAGACACACCGGCGACGAGCGGTTCGAGCTCACGGTGAGCGCCCCCGGCTCCAGCGTGCGCCTGAGCGTGCGTGACTTCTCCCCCGCCTTGCCGGTCGTCCCCCGGGAGGCGCCGGGTTTCGAAGCCTGCGACGGACGCGGCCTGTATCTCGCGGCGCACTACGCCGACGGGTTCGGCATGGTCCCCCTGGTGGACGGAAAGGTGATCTGGGCGGAGATCACGTCCACCGGCGGGTCAGGAACGGGTTGACGGTCACTTTCCGCCGCTTCCGGCAGCGCGCGCCCGCACGTCCCGGTGAAAGTCTCGGAACTCTCATCGGGACGTGCCGTGCCAGCTGCTCCACAGTGCCGCGTACGAGCCCCCCGCCGCGACCAGCTCGTCGTGGGAGCCGAGCTCGCTGATGCGGCCGTCCTCCACCACCGCGACGCGGTCGGCGTCGTGGGCCGTGTAGAGGCGGTGGGCGATGGCGATGACCGTACGGCCGTCGAGGACGGCGGCCAGCGAGCGTTCCAGGTTGCGGGCGGCGCGGGGGTCGATCAGCGAGGTGGCCTCGTCGAGGACGAGGGTGTGCGGGTCGGCCAGGACGAGCCGGGCGAGGGCGAGCTGCTGCGCCTGGGCGGCGGGGACGGGCTCGCCGCCGGAGCCGACGGCCGTGTCGAGCCCCTCGGGCAGGGCCTCGACCCACTCCCAGACGTCGACGGCCTCCAGCACCTCGCGGACCCGCGCGTCGTCGGCGTCGGGCCGGGCGATGAGCACGTTGTCGCGTACGGTGCCCCGGAAGATGTGGTGCTCCTGGGTCACCAGGGCGACGTGGCCGCGCAGGTCCTCCAGGGGGAGCTCGACCAGCGGGGTGCCGCCGACCGTGACCACGCCGGTGCGGGGGCCGTGGACGCCCGCGAGCAGGCGGCCCAGCGTGGACTTGCCGGCCCCCGACGGGCCGACCATGGCGAGCCGCTCGCCCGGCCTCACCGTCAGGTCGATGCCGTGCAGCACGTCGTGGCCCTCGCGATAGGCGTAACGGACGTCGTCGGCCCTCAGCTCGCTGCCCTCGGGGACGGTGGAGCCGGCCTCGCGGTCGTCGGGCACCTCGGCGACGCCCAGCAGGCGGGCCATGGAGGCGCCGCCGACCTGGAGCTCGTCGATCCACATGAGCAGCCGGTCGAGCGGGTCGATGAGCTGCTGGACGTAGAGCGTGGCGGTGGTGACCTGCTCCAGGGTGGCCCAGCCCCGAACGTAGAAGAGGCCGCCGATGACCAGCGTCGCCACGATCGGGATCACGTAGCCGAGCTCGACCGAGGGGAACCAGACCGTGCGCAGCCCCAGCGTGTAGCGCTCGGCCGCCCACGACTCGGCGATGTCGGCGTCGGTGCGCTGATGGCGCCGCCGCTGCAGGCCCAGGGCCTCCACGGCGCGGGCGCCGTTGACCGTCTCGGCCAGGCCGTCGGTCATGTCGGCGTACGCCGCGCTCTCGCGCAGGTAGCCGTCCCTGGCCCGCTTGAGGTACCAGCGGGTGGAGATCCACAGGATGGGGACGGCGAGCAGCGAGGGCAGCATGAGCAGCGGCCCGACCAGCAGCAGCGCGCCGACGGTGATGGCGCAGGTGACCAGCGCGATCAGCGTCTCGGGCACGGCGTGCCGCACGGTGCGCGACAGCGAGTCGACGTCGCGCGAGGTCCGCGAGATGAGGTCTCCGGACCCGGCGCGCTCGACCGTGGACAGCGGCAGGCCGAGCACCCGGCCGACGAACTCCTCGCGCAGCTCGGCGAGGACCTTCTCGCCGAGCCTGGAGGAGGCGTAGACGGCGAACCTGACCAGCACCGCCTGGGCGACCACGAAACCGCCGATGGCGAGCGCCACCTTGGTGACGTCGACCCCGGAGCCGGTGTGGACGCCCTGCACGAGGCCGCCGAGCAGCCACGGCACCGCCAGGCCCGCGACGGCGGCCAGGGCGTGCAGGAGCAGGGCCACGGTCAGGTCGCGGGGGTACTTCAGGGTGAGCCTGCGGGCGTACGCCCGGACCTGCGCCTGGTCGGCGACGGGCAGGATCTGCCTGCTCACGACGCCTCCCCACGGGTGACGACGGCGGTGTAACCCGGGTGGGCGGCGAGCAGCTCCCGGTGCGTGCCCTCGGCGCGCACGACGCCTCCTTCGACGTAGACGACGTGGTCGGTGCGGTCGAGCACCAGCGGGCTGGTCGTGCAGACCAGCGTGGTCTTGCCGGCGCGCGCCTTGGCGAGCCGGTCGGCGATGCGCGCCTCGCTGTGGGCGTCGACCGCGCTGGTGGGCTCGATGAGGATGAGCACCTCCGGGTCGAGGGTGAGCGCCCTGGCGAGCCGGAGCCGCTGCTGCTGGCCGCCGGAGAACTCCCGGCCCGCCTCCGCGACGCGCCCGTCGAGACCGCCGGGCAGCGCCTCGACGATGTCGTCGGCGCACGCGGCGCTCAGCGCCTGGGCGAGCTCCTCGTCCGTGGCCCGGCCGGTGACGTCGAGCTCGTCCCTCAGCACCCCGGCGAACAGCTTGGCGTCGTTGTCGGCGACGAGGATCCGGCGGCGCACCTCGGAGATCGGCAGGGTCGCCAGCGCCACGTCGCCGAAGTCGACGTCGCCCTCGCTGTAACGGCCGAGCCGGTCGGCGATGGCCACCGCCTCCTCTGGGGCGGCCGCCGCGACGGCGGTGAGCACGCCGGGGCGCACGGCGACCCCGGAGGCCACGTCGCGCAGCAGGCCGCCCTCGGAGCGGCCGGTGCCGCCCTCCACCTCGGGCTGCAGCGCGAGGATGCGCACCACCCTGCGGGCGGCGACGTGCCCCTTGGTCAGCTTGTCGGCGGCCTCGGTGAGGGTGCGCACGGGGGCGATCAGGAAGGCGGCGTAGCCGTAGAAGGCGACGAGCTGGCCGGCGCTGATCTCGCCGCGCATCGCGAAGGTCGCGCCGAGCCAGATCACGCCGGTGATCAGCAGCCCCGGCAGCAGGACCTGCGCGCCCTCCAGCATGGACTCGACGGAGGCCACCCGCACGCCCGCGTGCCGCACCCGCTGGGACTCGGCGCCGTAACGGTCGGCGAAGACCCGCTCGCCGCCGATGCCGCGCAGCACCCGCAGGCCGGTGACGATGTCGGCGGCGCGGGTGGAGAGGTCGCCCTGCAGGTCGCGGTGGGCGTTCTGGCGGCGGTGCAGCGGCTTGAGCATGGGGGCGACGGCGACCGCCATGAGGGGCAGGCCCACCAGGACCGCCAGGCCCAGCGGCGGCGAGCTGTTCATCAGGATGGCGGTCACGACGGCGATGGCGACGAGCGCGCCGCTGCCCCGGAGCAGGATGTCGATCGCGTTGCCGATGTGGGCGATGTCGGAGTTGCCGACGCTCACCACCTCGCCGGTGGACATGCGCTTGGGCAGGGTCGCGCCCAGCCGGGTCGACTGCCTGACGGTGACCTGGACGGTCCGGTAGGCGGCGGCCAGCCAGTTGTAGACGGCCAGCCGGTGACGCAGGACGCCCGTGACGGCCTGCGCGATCCCCAGGGCGAGCACCACCCCGCCCCAGGTCGTCAGGGCCGGCACGTCCTCGGCCCTGATGGCGTCGATGCCCTCGCCCATGGCGTACGGCACGAGCGCCATCGCGAGCCACCACAGGACGGCGTAGACGACGCCGAGGAGCAGCGGCCCTCTCTGCATGCGGGCCACCCACCGCAGGTATCTGATCGGGCTGCGGGCATCGGGAACGCCGGGGTCGGCGGCAGGTAAGGAGCGCATGTCCCAGCAAGGGTTACAAACTCCGCCCTGACCAGGCAAATCATTTTCGCCCTTCCCGGCGTGTCGCCGTCAATCAGAGTTGACAAACGGTTCGCGTCAACCTAGATTGACGTCATGAGTGATACGGCGCAACTGGCATCCGACGCCGGTAGCCGCGATCCGGCCGTGGGCCTGCGGGCCGTGCGGGCACTGCGGACGCTGGTCGACCGGCTGGAGGCCCTCCAGGTGGAGAACGCACGCGAGCAGGGCTGGTCCTGGCAGGAGATCGCGCACTGCCTGGAGGTCACCCGGCAGGCGGTGCACAAGAAGTACGCGGGCGGCCGAGGTTTGCTGAGACGGGAGAGATAGCCATGTTCGAACGGTTCCATCGCGAGGCCCGCCAGGCGGTGATCCTCGCGCAGGAGAACGCCCGCAAACTGCGGCACGACATCATCGGCACCGAGCACATCCTGCTCGGCCTTCTCGCCCAGCCGGAGAGCCTGTCGGCACGGGTGCTGGGCCGTCACGGCCTCGACCACGACGGCGCCTACCGGTCGGTCGTCCGCCTCACCCCGCAGAAGCCGGGCGACGCGCTCGACGCCGAGGCGCTGGAGTCGATCGGCATCGACCTGTCGGCCATCAGGGAGAAGGTCGAGGCGGCCTTCGGGCCCGGCGCCCTGGACCGCAAGCCCCGCACCGATCGGCGGGGCCGCCTGTTCGGCGACTTCCACATCCCCTTCAGCCCCCGGGCGAAGAAGACCCTGGAGCTGGCCCTGCGCGAGGCCGTCAGCCTCAAGCACAACTACATCGGCGACGGCCACATCCTGCTGGGCATCCTGCGCGAGGGACAGGGGCTGGGCAGCAGGGTGCTGGCCGACGCGAAGCTCGACGCCGCGACCCTGCGGCGGGAGATCGTCACCGAGCTGGGATGACCCCGCCGGGATGCCCCCGCAGGAAGTCCCGGCGGCCCGGAACGGGGAAGCGGGAGCCACGCCCGGCACGGGGGCGGCTCCCACTTCCGGGGCCTCAAGGGGACCCCACGTGGACTCACGTGGACTCACGTGGACTCACGTGGACTCACGTGGACTCACGTGGACTCACGGGGACTCACGGGGACCTGCAAGGACCCACGAAGACCTACGGGGACTGCGAGGACCCACGAAGACCCACGAGGACCTACTTGGAGGCCCGCAGGTAGTCGCGGTTCATCTGGGCGATGGTGTCCAGCGGGATGCCCTTGGGGCAGACCGCCGTGCACTCGCCGGTGTTGGTGCAGCCGCCGAAGCCCTCCGCGTCCATCTGCTCGACCATGGCCAGGGCGCGGGAGTCGCGCTCGGGCTGGCCCTGCGGCAGCAGGCTCAGGTGGGTGATCTTGGCGGCGGTGAAGAGGGAGGCCGAGCCGTTCGGGCAGGCGGCGACGCACGCGCCGCAGCCGATGCAGGTGGCCGCGTCGAACGCCGAGTCGGCGTCGACCTTCTTCACCGGGATGCTGTGCGCGTCGGGGGCCGACCCCGCGGGGACGGAGACGAAGCCGCCCGCCTGGATGATGCGGTCGAACGCCGAGCGGTCCACGACCAGGTCCTTCACCACTGGGAAGGGCGCGGCGCGCCACGGCTCGATGGTGATGACCGCGTTGTCCTCGAAGTGCCGCATGTGCAGCTGGCAGGTGGTGGTGGCCACCTGCTCGCCGTGCGCGACACCGTTGATGACCATGCCGCACATGCCGCAGATGCCCTCGCGGCAGTCGTGGTCGAAGGCAACCGGGTCGTCGCCCTCCAGGATCAGCCGCTCGTTGAGGACGTCGAGCATCTCCAGGAAGGACATGTCCGGCGACACGTCCTCGACGCGGTAGGTGACCATGCGGCCCTTGTCCTCGGGGCCCCTCTGCCGCCAGACCTTGAGTGTCAGGTTCACTTGTAACTCCGCTGGCTCATCTTGACGTACTCGTAGTCGAGATCTTCCTTGTGCAGGATCGGGCCCTGCTCCCCGTACTCCCAGGCGGCGACGTAGGCGAAGTGCTCGTCGTCGCGCAGGGCCTCGCCGTCGGCGTCCTGCGACTCGGCGCGGAAGTGGCCGCCGCACGACTCGGTGCGGTGCAGCGCGTCGACGCACATCAGCTCGGCCAGGTCGAAGAAGTCGGCCACCCGACCGGCCCGCTCCAGCGCCTGGTTGAGCTCCCCGGCCTCGCCGGAGACCTTCACGTTCCGCCAGAACTCCTCGCGCAGCTCGGGGATACGCTCCAGGGCCTTGCGCAGCGACTCCTCGGTGCGCTCCATGCCGCAGTAGTCCCACATGAGCTTGCCCAGCTCGCGGTGGTAGGAGTCGGCGGTGCGGTCGCCGTCGTTCGACAGCAGCCTGGCGATCTTCTCGCGCACCGCGACCTCGGCCTCGGCCACGGCCTCCTCGTCGACCTCGCCGTACGGGCCGTTCGCGAGATAGTCGCCGATCGTGGTCGGCAGCACGAAGTAGCCGTCGGCCAGGCCCTGCATCAGCGCGGACGCGCCGAGGCGGTTGGCGCCGTGGTCGGAGAAGTTGGCCTCGCCGATCACGAACAGGCCCGGGATCGTGGACTGCAGGTCGTAGTCCACCCACAGGCCGCCCATCGTGTAGTGGACGGCCGGGTAGATGCGCATCGGCTGGGCGTAGGGGTCCTCGCCGGTGATGCGCTCGTACATCTCGAAGAGGTTGCCGTACTTCTTCTCCACCGCGTCGCGGCCCAGGCGGCGGATCGCGTCGGCGAAGTCGAGATAGACGCCCAGGCCGCCGGGACCGACGCCGCGGCCCTCGTCGCAGACGTTCTTGGCGGCGCGGGAGGCGATGTCACGCGGGACCAGGTTGCCGAACGCCGGGTAGATGCGCTCCAGGTAGTAGTCGCGCTCCTCCTCGGGGATCTCCGCGGCCGGACGGGCGTCGCCC
Source organism: Streptosporangium sp. NPDC002721 (assembly GCF_042888905.1). Classification (NCBI taxonomy): domain Bacteria; kingdom Bacillati; phylum Actinomycetota; class Actinomycetes; order Streptosporangiales; family Streptosporangiaceae; genus Streptosporangium; species Streptosporangium sp. NPDC002721. Next base: position 261,243 of record NZ_JBIAQI010000004.1, on the reverse strand, counting down.
CGCTCCAGCGGCACCCACACCCGGCCGTCGTTGCGCAGCGACTCCGACATCAGGGTCAGCTTCGACTGGTAGTCGCCGCTGACCGGGATGCAGGTCGGGTGGATCTGGGTGTAGCAGGGGTTGGCGAACATCGCGCCGCGCCGGTGCGCCCGCCAGATCGCCGTGGTGTTGCAGCCCTTGGCGTTGGTCGACAGGAAGAACACGTTGCCGTACCCGCCGCTGGCCAGCACGACCGCGTCGGCCAGGTGACGCTCGATCTCGCCGGTGACCATGTCGCGGACGATGACGCCGCGCGCCCGGCCGTCGGAGACGATCAGGTCGAGCATCTCGTGGCGGGTGTGCATCTCGACGGTCCCGGCCGCGATCTGCCGCTCCAGCGCCTGGTACGCGCCGAGCAGCAGCTGCTGGCCCGTCTGGCCGCGCGCGTAGAAGGTGCGGGAGACCTGCGCGCCGCCGAAGGAGCGGGTGTCGAGCAGGCCGCCGTACTCGCGGGCGAACGGCACGCCCTGGGCCACGGCCTGGTCGATGATGTTCACGCTGACCTGGGCGAGCCGGTAGACGTTGGACTCGCGGGCGCGGAAGTCGCCGCCCTTGACCGTGTCGTAGAACAGCCGGTAGATCGAGTCGCCGTCGCCCCGGTAGTTCTTGGCCGCGTTGATGCCGCCCTGGGCCGCGATGGAGTGCGCGCGCCGGGGCGTGTCCTGGTAACAGAAGGACTTGACGTTGTAGCCCAGCTCGCCGAGGGTCGCGGCGGCCGAGCCGCCCGCCAGGCCGGTGCCCACGACGATGACGTTGAGCTTGCGCTTGTTGGCCGGGTTGACCAGCTTGGCGCCGAACTTGCGCTTCTCCCAGCGGTCCTCGATCGGGCCGTCGGGGGCCTTGGTGTCGCGGATCGGCGCGCCCTCTGTGTATCCCGTGGTCATGACCCGCTCACCGCTCCTCGCTCACCACGCGGAAGATCCGCTTCTTGTACGCCGTACGGAAGACCCGCCCTTTGACCGGTACTCACTTGATGACTCCGAACGCGACCGAGACCGGGACCGCGAGGAAGCCGACGACCAGCAGCGCCGACAGGCCCGTGGCGGCGGCCTTCAGCGCGCGGTAGCTGCGGCGGCCCGCCATGCCGAGCGTCTGCAGGGCGCTCCACAGGCCGTGGCGCAGGTGCAGGCCGACCATGACGACCGCGAGCACGTAGAACAGGGTCACCCACCAGCGGGACGGCGCGAAGTTCGCGACCAGGCGCTCGTACGGGGTGGAGCTCGCACCCGCCGGGTTGACCACGCCGAACGTCAGGTCCAGCAGGTGGTAGACCACGAACAGCACGATGATGACGCCGCCGTAGCGCATGGTGCGGACCGCGTAGCCGTCCGCCCGGGACCTGCGCCTGGCCGCGTACTTGACGGGACGGGCCTTGCGCGCCCGCCGGGCCAGGGAGATCGCCGCCCACATGTGCAGCCCGACCGAGACGACCAGTCCGATCTCCATGATGGTCAGCAGTGCCCGGTACGGGAGGATCGGCTCGCCCAGGGTCCGCAGGAAGGCCGCGTAGGAGTTGAAGGACTCGGCGCCGAAGAAGCTCTTGAGGTTCCCGGCCATGTGGCCGACGAGGAAGAGCACCATCGCGGCACCCGTGACGGCCATCACGGCCTTCTTGCCGTTGGAGGAGCTCAGGAAGCCGCCCCGCCGCCTGTGCCGTGCGGGCTTCGCGGGAACGTCCGCCTGGGGTTTCACCGACGCGGTGGCGGATCCGCGCTCAATCGTGGCAGTCACACTCGTCACGCTAGGTAGGAGGATTTATCGCGTCCAAGTCATCGTGGATGTGGTTTCCATAGCCTGTGGCTATTAGCTCTGCGTCCCTGCGGGTTCCAGCGGCACGAACCGGACATGGTGCGAGCAATCTCACAACTTCCTTATGCGAATCTCGTATCGTCCCCCACCTCTGCGTCCGCCCCGGATCCGAGGCCGGAGGACCCGTGCGCTATGAATCCCGGGCCCGGGACCCCGACGACCCGCGCGCCAGGGGACCGTACGCGAGGGACCCCCTACGCTAGGGAAACGTGCAGCTCCAGCAACTCGCCTACTTCGTGGCGGTCGCCGAGTCCCGGCACTTCACCCAGGCCGCCGAGGGGATGCGCGTCGCCCAGCCCTCGCTGAGCAAGCAGATCAAGGCCCTGGAGGCCGAGCTCGGCGCGCCGCTGTTCAGCCGCGCCCGGGGGAACGTCACCTTGACCCCGGCGGGCGAGGCGCTGCTGCCGCTGGCCCGCAGGATGCTGGCCGACGCCGAGACCGCCAGGAGCGAGGTCGGCGAGCTCGCGGGGCTGCGCCGGGGACGGGTCCGGCTGGGCGCGACCCCCTCGCTCTGCGCCGGGCTGCTCGCCGACGCGCTGGCCAGGTTCCACCACGCCTACCCCGGCATCGAGCTGTTCGTGGAGGAGGGCGGCTCCCGCGACCTGGTCCGCACCCTCGCCCGCGGCCAGCTCGACCTGGCGTTGATCATCATGCCGCTGCACAGCGACGACCCCGCCCTCGTCACCGAGGAGATCCTGCGGGAGAACCTCGTCGTCGCCTCCCCCTCGAACGATCACACCCGCCGGCCGTACGTGCGCATCGACGAGTTGCGACGGCGGCCGATGGTGATGTTCAGGCGCGGGTACGACCTGCGGGAGGCGACGCTCAGCGCCTGCAGGCAGGCCGGGTTCGAGCCCAGGTTCGCGGTGGAGGGGGGCGAGATGGACGCCGTGCTGCGCTTCGTGGAGGCCGGGCTGGGGGTCGCGCTGGTCCCCTCGATGGTGCTGGACGGCCGCCCGGGACTGGCCGGGACGCCCCTGGCGCCTCCGGGGCTGCGCCGCACCATAGCCATCGCGCATCGCAAGGACGTCCAGCCCACCCGCGCCGCCCAGGCCTTCCGCTCGACCCTGCTCCTCTTCCTCACCGAGGCCGCCCGCGACGGCAGCCTCCCCCAGGGACTCGACCTGATCACCGAGAGCTGAGCCGGCGCGACGGGTCCGAAGGTCCGGCACGGTACGCGATGTGGGCGCCGGTCCCGCGCGACGGGCGGAGGTTTGCGGACCACCGCGCCGGGCAGGGGCGGTGGGCGCTCCCGACGGGCCTGCGGGCGTGCGCCGCGGCGCGTTCCTGACGTGCGGAGGGTCACGATATCGACCGCGTGGATCACAGGGACTGATCAACACCCTCTAAGTCCCGGTGTCACACTATTCTACGTAGCGTCGACAGGTTCTCCCGATCCAACGAAGAGGCGTCAGTGACCGCCCCCGCCAATGAAACGCTCACGCTCCTCCTCATCGAGGACGACGCGGGCGACGCCTTCCTCGTGGAGGAACTGCTCAGCGAGGCGGACAACCCACCCAAGATCATTTGGGTGCGGAGCATGGCCGAGAGCCGGGAGCGCCTCACCGAGGACGTGCGGTGCGTGCTCGTCGACCTCTCCCTGCCCGACGCGACCGGCCTGGAGGCGCTGGAGCAGGTGCTGTCGATGGCGCCGCACGCCGCCGTGCTCGTGCTGACCGGCCTGAACGACACCCACGTCGGCGTGGAGGCCGTCGCCGCCGGAGCCCAGGACTTCCTGGTCAAGCAGGACGTGGAGGCCCGCCTGCTGGCGCGGGCGATCCGCTACTCGATAGAGCGCAAGCGCGCCGACCTGGCCCAGCGCAGGCTGGTCGAGGCCGAGCTGCTCACCAAGGAGAACTCCCGCCTCGAACGCGGGCTCCTGCCGGTCCCGCTGCTGGCCCCGGGAGTCCTGGAGCACCAGGCCCGCTACCTGCCGGGGCGCAGGCGCGCCCTCCTCGCCGGCGACTTCTGGGACACCGTGCAGAGCCCCGACGGCGCCGTCCACGTGGTGGTCGGCGACGTGTGCGGGCACGGCCCCGACGAGGCCGCGCTGGGGGTCGCGCTCAGGATCGCCTGGCGGACCCTGGTCCTGGCCGGGCACACCGGCAACGACCTGCTCGGCACCCTGGAGTCGGTGCTCCGCCTGGAGCGCAAGTCCGTGGAGATCTTCACCACCCTGTGCATCGTCACGATCGACCCCGCCCTCGACCGGGCGCGGATGCACGTGGTCGGCCACCCGCCGCCGCTGCTGATCCGCGACGGCGTGATCGACGTGGTGCCCGGCACCCCCTCCGGCCCCCCGCTCGGGATCTTCCAGGACGTCCGGTGGTCGGCGATCGACGTCCCGCTCGGCGACGACTGGTCGCTGCTGCTCTACACCGACGGGCTGATCGAGGCCACCGTGGGCGGCGGGCCCGACCTGCTCGGCACCGAGGGCCTGCTCAACCTCGTCCAGGAGCAGGGCGGGATCGAGCTCGACCGGCTCATCGAACGCGTCATCGAGCTGAACCGCGACGCGCTCAGCGACGACCTGGCGACCGTGCTCATCTCTCGAAACGGGAAACGATGACCGATCGTCCGGACCGTCCGGATCACTCGGACCATTCAGATCACTCGGGCCACGGCCTCAGCCCGCGCCCCCTGCCCGCGCCCGCCCCCGCGAAGGGGTTCGGGAACCTCCCGGTGGGCCGCTGGTTCACGCTCGCCGGGGTGGGCATCGCGCTGGTCTTCATGATCTCCGCCGTCGTCACGATCAAGTCGATCGAGGAGACGCGGGAGGCCAGGGAGACGCTGGTCGACGTCGTCGACCCGGCGGCGCTGCGCCTCCTGGAGGTCTCCAACGCGATCACCTCGCAGGAGAGCTCGGTCCGGGCGTACGGCAGGACCAACGAGGAGATCTCCCTCCAGGACTACCGCACCGCGATCATCGCGGAGAACACCGCGCTGGGCACGCTCGCCGCGCTGCTCCCCCGGATGCCGGAACGGGAGGTGGTCACCGCCGAGGTGGCCCGGCTGAGGGCGGCGGGAGAGGCCTGGCGGCGCGACTACGCGGAGAAGGTCATCGCCTCCGTACCGACCCTGAAGACCGACGCGGCCCGGCAGAACGCCCCCATCAACGCCACCCGGTTCAACGAGGTCCGCCAGTCCCTGACCGGCCTCCAGAGCCACCTGAACCGGCTGCACGAGGCCGGTGTCGTCCGGCTCGACCTCGGCTGGCGGGCCTTCTACATCGCGCTCATCGGGGTGGCCTCGGCGCTCGTCGTGGCCGGGATCGTCGCGGTGCTCATCGTGCGGTACGCGGTGCTCCGCCCGCTGGCCGAGCTGAACCAGCAGGTCCGCGCGGTCGCCCAGGGGGACTTCGACCACAAGCTCAGGGTCGAGCGCCCGGCCGAGCTGTCCGAGCTGTCGGGCCACGTCGACGCGATGCGCCGCCGCATCCTCGCCGAGTGGCGGCGGTCCTCCGAGACGCAGCGCAAGCTGGAGGACCAGACGGCGGAGCTGAAGCGCTCCAACGGCGAGCTGGAGCAGTTCGCCTACGTGGCCAGCCACGACCTGCAGGAGCCGCTGCGCAAGGTGGCCAGCTTCACCCAGATGCTGGAGCAGCGCTACGGCGACCAGCTCGACGAGCGCGCCAAGCAGTACATCTCCTTCTCCGTCGACGGCGCCAAGCGCATGCAGATGCTGATCAACGACCTGCTCGACTTCTCCCGGGTCGGCAGGATGGGCGGCGAGCGCACCAGGATCGACGCCACCGTGCCGTTCAAGGCCGCGCTGAACAACCTCGGCGCGACCATCGAGGACGCCGGGGCGACGGTGACCCACGACGAGCTGCCCGAGGTGTACGGCAACCGGGCGCAGCTGACCCAGCTCTTCCAGAACCTCGTCGGCAACGCGATCAAGTTCCACTCGCAGGAGCCGCCGGTGATCCACATCGGGGCGCGGCGCGACGGCGACATGTGGGAGTTCTCCTGCACCGACAACGGCATCGGCATCGACAGCAAATACACTGACCGCATCTTCCTGATTTTCCAGCGCCTGCACGGGCGGGACGTGTACGCGGGCACGGGCATCGGGCTGGCACTCTGCAAGAAGATCGTCGAATACCACGGTGGCCGCATCTGGGTGGACAACGGGAACGACGAGAACAACGGGGCTCCCGAGGTCACCGGGGCCACCGAGAACACCGAGAACACTGAGAACACCGAGAACACCGGCAACGCCGAGAACATCGCGATCACCGAGAACAGCGAGAACGTCGAGAAAACCGCCAAATCGGGCACGACCTTCCGCTGGACCCTTCCCACAGGAGACATCGATGAATGACCTGCGCTGGATAGACGTCCTTCTGGTCGAGGACGATCCGGGCGACGTCTTACTGACGCGGGAGGCGTTCGAGCTCAACAAGGTCCGCAACAAGCTGCACGTGGTCAACGACGGCGAGCAGGCCATGGCCTTCCTGCGCAAGGAGGGCGGCTACGCAGGCGTGCCCCGGCCCGACCTGATCCTGCTCGACCTCAACCTGCCCCGCAAGGACGGCCGGGAGGTGCTCCAGGACATAAAGGCCGACGAGAAGCTCCGCGGGATCCCGGTGGTCGTGCTGACCACGTCGGAGTCCGAGGAGGACATCCTGCGCAGCTACAACCTGCACGCCAACGCCTACGTCTCCAAGCCGGTCGACTTCGACCAGTTCATCAGCGTGGTCCGGCGGATCGACGACTTCTTCGTGACCGTCGTCAAGCTGCCCAACTCCGGCCAGCACTACTGACGGCCCGCCGGGATCACGAACCGGCACCCCCGGCGGCCCGCCGGGGACCGCGGCCGTGCCGGGCCGCGGACGAGCGGGGTCACGGCCGGGCGGGACCGCGGACAGACGGGGTCCCGAACAGGCGGGACCGCGGACGGGCCGGGCCGCGGACGAGCAGGGCCGCGGACGAGCAGGGCCGCGGACGAACAGGGTCACGGCCGGGCGGGATGGCGGCCGGGCGAGGTCATGAGCGGGTGGCGAAAATCAGGGGTTGCCCATCTGTCGCATCCGTGCCTGCAGCCTCCCGAGACCTCCCCGTGATCGTCCACCTCGTGAGATGCCGCAGGCGGGACGCCTTGGCTCGCGAACGTGACAGGAATCACACCGGGTCGGTGAAATTGTGAGAGACCCCTTACACACAACCCCTAGGCGCCGTCGTAACGTATCCCCCACCAACATGCGCGCGCACGTGTGAGCCGGCGCGACGAGGCCCGGACGCGCGGCACAACTGAAACAACCCGGACCCCTGGGCGAGCGGGGTCCGTGGGAGGTGGAGAGGTCTCGATGACCCAGACAACGGCCGAGAGCCCGGCCAGAAGGCAACGTGCGCAGATCAAGGAGCGCACTCTGCGGACCGACCAGTGGTGGCGCTATCCGCTGGTCACTTTCATCATTTTCACGGCATTCCTCGTCTACGCCACGTGGGCGATCTTTGATACAAGCTACTTCGTATCGCCGTACCACGCGCCGTTCGCGTCGCCCTGTCTGGCGACGAGCTGTCCGCCGGACGCGCGGCTGTTCGGCCTCGCCCCCTTCGGCGACTGGTACACCCTGCCCCCCGGCCTGCTGATCCTCGGCCTGCCCGCGGGGTTCCGCTTCACGTGTTACTACTACCGCAAGGCCTACTACCGGGGGTTCTGGCTCTCGCCCCCGGCCTGCGGGGTGAACGAGCCCCACAAGAAGTACTCCGGTGAGTCGCGGTTCCCGCTGATCCTGCAGAACGTCCACCGCTACTTCTTCTACGCGGCGATCCTCGTCGGGCTCGTCCTGGCGTACGACGCGGTGAAGGCGCTGATCGAGAACCCGGCCGGCCTGGGCACCTGGATCCTGATCGCCAACGCGGTCCTGATCAACCTGTACACGCTGTCGTGCCACTCCTGCAGGCACATCACGGCCGGGCGCCTGAACCACTTCTCCAAGCACCCGATCCGCTACCGGGCGTGGGGATTCGTCTCCAAGCTCAACGCCAAGCACTCGCAGCTCGCGCTGATCTCCATGTTCTCCGTCATGGGCGCCGACCTGTACGTGCGCCTGGTCGCCAAGGGCATCATCGCCTTCTCGTTCGCATAAGGATCTCCTGTGGAAATCGAGCGTCACGAATACGACGTCGTCGTCATCGGCGCCGGCGGTGCGGGTCTGCGGGCGGCCATCGAAGCCCGCCAGCAGGGCAAGCGGACGGCGATCGTCTGCAAGTCGCTGTTCGGCAAGGCGCACACGGTCATGGCCGAGGGCGGCGCGGCCGCCGCCATGGGCAACGTCAACAGCGACGACAACTGGATGGTGCACTTCCGCGACACCATGCGCGGCGGCAAGTTCCTCAACAACTGGAGGATGGCCGAGCTGCACGCCAAGGAGGCCCCCGACCGGGTCTGGGAGCTGGAGGCGTGGGGCGCGCTGTTCGACCGCACCAAGGACGGCAAGATCAGCCAGCGCAACTTCGGCGGGCACGAGTACCCCCGGCTGGCCCACGTCGGTGACCGCACCGGCCTGGAGCTGATCCGCACCCTGCAGCAGCGGGTGGTCGCGCTCCAGCAGGAGGACGAGAAGCTCCACGGCGACGCCGAGGCGTACATCAAGGTCTTCCAGGAGTGCACGGTGACCCGCCTGCTCAAGGAGACGGGTCCCGGCGGGAGCGGCGCGATCTCCGGGGCCTTCGGCTACTGGCGGGAGAACGGCAAGCTCATCCTGTTCGACGCCCCCGCGATCGTGCTGGCCACCGGCGGCATCGGCAAGTCGTACGTGGTCACGTCCAACTCGTGGGAGTACACCGGCGACGGCCACGCGCTGGCCCTGCTGGCCGGCGCGAAGCTGATCAACATGGAGTTCATCCAGTTCCATCCCACCGGGATGGTCTGGCCGCCCTCCGTGCGGGGCATCCTCGTCACCGAGTCCGTCCGCGGCGACGGCGGGGTGCTGAGAAACTCCGAGGGCAAGCGCTTCATGTTCGACTACATCCCCGAGGTGTTCAAGGACAAGTACGCCACCACCGAGGAGGAGGGCGACCGCTGGTACACCGACCAGGCCAACAACCGCCGTCCTCCGGAGCTGCTCCCCCGTGACGAGGTCGCGCGGGCGATCAACTCCGAGGTGAAGGCGGGCCGCGGATCACCCCAGGGCGGCGTCTACCTGGACGTCTCCACCCGCCTCCCGGCCGCTGAGATCATCAAGCGGCTGCCGTCGATGCACCACCAGTTCAAGGAGCTGGCCGACGTCGATATCACCAAGGAGGCGATGCAGGTCGGCCCGACCTGCCACTACATCATGGGCGGCGTCGAGGTCGACGCCGACACCGGCGCGGCGGGCGTGCCCGGCCTGTTCGCGGCCGGTGAGGTCTCCGGCGGCATGCACGGCTCCAACCGGCTCGGCGGCAACTCGCTGTCCGACCTGCTGGTGTTCGGCCGCCGCGCGGGAGCCGGAGCGGCCTCGTACGTGGACGGTCTCGCGGCCCGGCCGAAGATCTCCGAGGAGGTCGTGGCCGAGGCGAGCGCGGAGGCGCTGGCCCCGCTGGAGCGCGCGGGCGAGAACCCCTACGAGGTCCACCACGAGCTGCAGCGGACGATGAACGAGCTGGTCGGCATCATCCGCAAGGCCGAGGAGGTCTCCGAGGCGCTGGAGGCGGTGGAGAAGCTCAAGGAGCGGGCCCAGGGCGTCGGCGCGGCCGGCAGCCGCATCTACAACCCGGGCTGGCACCTCGCCCTCGACCTGCGCAACATGCTCCTGGTCTCGGAGTGCGTGGCGAAGGCGGCGCTGCTGCGCCAGGAGAGCCGCGGCGGTCACACGCGCGACGACTTCCCCGGCATGTCCGCCGAGTGGCGGACCAAGATCCTGCTCTGCTCCCTCGACGCGGACGGCTCCGGCGTCACGGTCCAGGAGCAGGTGCAGCAGCCGATGCGAGACGACCTCATCCAACTCTTCGACCGCGACGAGCTGAAGAAGTACATCACCGAGGAAGAGCTGGCCGCCTTTGACGCGCTGGCCAAGGAGTAACCATGAGTTACAAGGCGAAGTTCCGCGTGTGGCGGGGCGAGGGCGGCGAGGGCAAGCTCGAGGACTTCACGGTCGAGGTGAACGAGGGTGAGGTCGTCCTCGACATCATCCACAGGCTCCAGGCCACCCAGGCCCCCGACCTCGCCGTTCGCTGGAACTGCAAGGCCGGCAAGTGCGGCTCGTGCTCGATGGAGATCAACGGCAGGCCGAAGCTCGGGTGCATGACCCGGATGTCCACCTTCACCGAGGAGGAGACGATCACCGTGACGCCCATGCGGACGTTCCCGGTGATCAAGGACCTGGTCACGGACGTGTCGTTCAACTACCAGAAGGCCAGGGAGATCCCGTCCTTCACCCCTCCGGCCGACGTGAAGCCGGGCGAGTTCCGCATGCAGCAGATCGACGTCGAGCGGTCCCAGGAGTTCCGCAAGTGCATCGAGTGCTTCATGTGCAACAACGTCTGTCACGTCATCCGTGACCACGAGGAGAACAAGACCAACTTCGCCGGTCCGCGCTTCCTGATGCGGATCGCCGAGCTGGACATGCACCCGTACGACGTGGCCGACCGCAAGGACTCCGCCCAGGAGGAGCACGGTCTGGGCTACTGCAACATCACCAAGTGCTGCACCGAGGTCTGCCCCGAGCACATCAAGATCACTGACAACGCGCTGATCCCCATGAAGGAGCGCGTCGTCGACCGGAAGTACGACCCGCTGGTCTGGCTGGGCAACAAGATCTTCAAGCGTTCCAGCTCGAAGGGCTGACCTTCCCGCCTCTCACGACGGCGCCGCCCACGGGCTCTCCCGGGGCGGCGCCGTCATGTTTCCCCTTTGTTTCCCCGGGCCGCTTTCCCCTTTGTTTCCCCGGGCCGCCCCGACCTGTCCCGGCAGGCCGTGGAGATCGCTCAGGGACGTGCGGGGTCGCTCGCGGACGTGCGCGACGACGATCGTCCGGGCAGAGGGAACGGCGGAGGAGGCCGGCTCAGGTGGAGGCCGGCTCAGGTGGAGGCCGGCTCAGGTGGAACGGCGGAAGAGGCCGCGCTTCTTCTTGCCGGTGTCCTGGCCGGGGAGCGGGTAGACCGCCGTCGGGGTCGGCTCTACGGGAGGCCGCTCGCCTCCGGCCGGCCCGTCGCCGGGACCCGTCTCACCGGAGCCCCGGGCGGGACCGCCCTGCGGCTCGGGTCCGAAGGGCCTGCCCTCGGGACGCTCCTGGCCGGACGGCGTGAAGCCGTCCGGGAGACCGCCCTGGAGGGTCCGATCCTGTGAGAGCCCTTGACCGGGGGCGTCCTTGGAGTCGGGGCCGGAGATGAGATCGGGACCCGCGCCGGAACCGAACGTCCGGAAGTCGTCCCGCGGGCCGCCGACTCCCAGATCGCCCCGGGCGGGCTCCTGCGGGAACGGCGCGCCGGGGAACTCCGGCGCCCCCTGCGGGAGGCGCCCCTCGCCGGAATCGGGGCCGAAGCGCGGGGTGCCCTGGAAGGCGGCCGCCGGGCCGTCCTGAAGCGTCGGGCCGTCCTGAAGCGTCGGGCCGTAGGGCGCCTGTCCGGGCTGCGCGGGCTGCACGGCCTGCCCCGGCTGCGCGTGGCCGGTCTGCGGGTCGTACGGGGCACCGTGGCCGGCGACCGGCTGCTGCTCGTAGCCGGGCGCGGGCAGGTACGCCGTCGTCTGGTCGTACCCCTGGGGGTACTGCTCGGGGGCGTATCCCTCCGGATAGACGGGGGCGTACATCTGCATGGGCACGAAGCTGATGATCGGCGCGTAGGCCGTACCGCCCTGGTAGGGGCCGGGGCCGTAACCGGGGCCGGCGGGGTAGGCCATCGGGTCCATCGGGTCGCGGCCCATCCCGCGCGGGCCCGCCCTGCGGACGGCCGCGGCGTGCGCCAGGCGGCGCAGCCTGCCCTCGAAGATCAGGACGGCGAACAGCACCAGCAGCACCAGGATCAGCGCCGGGATGCCGAGCTGGCGGCTCAGCGTGGCCCCGTCGAACTCGGAACCCGCGTTGCGGATCTCGTACACGGAGGTGCCCGAGGCGCTCTCGTCGAGCGTCGCGGTGTCGGACGGCGTGGACCCGACGGTGGGGAGCTGCTGGTTCGGCTCGGGGTTGGTCGACGGGAACTGGGGTTCGTCGTTCTCCGTCGGGGTCTCGGCGGGCGGGGTCACCGGGGGCGCCGCGGTGTTCTGGACCGGCGGCGGAGGCTGCACGGCCTCGGTCTCCTGGGGAGGAGGCGGCGGGGCCGGCGTGGTCTTGGTGGGCTTCGGCGACGCCGGGACGGTGATCGTGGTGGTCACGGTCTTCTGCGGCACCGGGTTCTCCTCGGAGCCGCCGCCCTGCGGGTCCTCGGTGACCGTGACGGTGACGATCGGCGTGGCCTCCTCGCAGGGGCCCGAGGGATCGACGTCACACCCCTCGACCTGCGAGGGATTGACACCCATCACCCTGACGGTCGCCCCGGCCGCGGAGGATCCGGTGAGCGGCGCCAGGGCGAGCAGGACGACGCCGCTGAGTCCCACGGACATCACAACGGCGGAGACAGCTGCCCTGTGCCGTGCTCGCGTCACCGGTGCCCTCCGCGCAATCAACCATGAACACGTCAAAGAAATACTAGTTGGGCAAAAGTAACAGTAAACCGCGTTTTACAAAACGTGTCGCGATCGGCGACGGCGCTGGATCCTCCGCTGCAACCAGAGGAGACCGAGCAGCGCCCCCACCGCCGCTCCAACCGCGGGGAGACCGCGGACCCCTGTCAGCAGCGGGCTTGACTCGGCGACCGGCTGGACCTGGCCGCTCGAACCGTCGAGGTCCTGCGGGAGAGGCGCGCCCTGCGGGCGCGGATCCTGCGGGAGAGGCACCTGCGCGGCGGGGAAGGCGCCCGCCTGCGGCAGCTGGAGGCCGTTCGCGAGACCGGGCATCTGGCCCGCCCCCGCCATTCCCATCGAGACCGGCGGCATCATGGGCCCCGGAGCGCCCGGCATCCCCGCCCCGCCCGGCTGCGCGCCCGGCATCTGCACCCCACCCGGCTGCGCGTTCGGCATCTGCACCCCACCCGGCACCGGCATCTGCACCCCGCCGGGCATCGGCATCTGCGGCCCGCCCGGCTGCCGGCCCATCGCCGGGTAACCCGCTCCGGGGTGGCCGGGAGGCAGCGGCCCGCCCATCGGCCCGCCCACCCCTCGCGGCGGCACGCCCGGCTGTCCCATCCCCGGCGCCATGCCCCCGATCCCCGGATAGCCCTGGATCATCGGCTGACCCATGCCCTGTCCCGGCATGGCGGGCTGCCCCGCGGATCTCCCGCCGACCCCCGGATAGCCGGGGACCATCGGCCCGACCACGGGCCGGCGCGCTCCGGACCGGCCGGCGATCTTCCGCCCGCCTCCCGGCTGGACGGGACCGAGCGCCTGGAGGTTCAACCCCGGCTGCGGCACCCCGGGCAGGCCGGTCATCGGCTGACCGATTCCGGGCCGGCCCACCCCTGGCTGACCTGTCATCGGCTGGCCGATCCCAGGCCGGCCTGGGCCCGCGTGCCGGAGAGCCGACCGGCCCACCCCCTGCCCGCGCGCACCGGACCGGCCTGCCGCCTTCCGCCCGGCCGCCTTGCGACCCGCCTGGGAGCCCACGGCCGAATGGTTCCTACCGTTCTGTCCCTGAAGCGTGGGGGCCGCGGGCACTCCCGCCGGCGGTACGGCGGCCTGCCCCTGGCCGGGCACGCCGGTCCCGGCCTCGGGCACGACGCCCGGAGCCGCGGCGCCGTTCGAAAGCCGGTTCCCCTCCAGAAGCCGGGTCCCTTCCGGAAGCCGTGTTCCCCCGGCCGGAAGTCGCGTTCCCCCGGGAAGGCTCGTCCCGTCCGGCGCGAGACCGGGGACGCCCGGACCCGCGGGACGGTCGGGAGCGGCAGCCGCGCCCGGAACCCGTACGGGGGCCGGAGCGGCCCCGGAGGACCCGGCCTCCTGGCGCCCGCCCGGCGCGGCGACCCGCGTCTCGTGGGAGGCCGCCGGGCCTCCCGTCGCTCCCGCGCCCCCGGGCAGCGCACGCGTCTGCGGGCTCACCGGAGCGCCGGCCCTCGGCGGAGCGCCCGGCCCGGCGGGAAGCGCGGAGGCCGCCGGGCCCGGAAGCGCGGCGGTGCCGCTCGCCTCCGTACCGGCCGCGCCCGCCCGTGGAGCCGGGGCGACGAACGCCTTTCCGAGAAGGTCGAGCAGGAACTCCGACGTACGCCGCTCGGCCCTGCGCGCCGCCACGGTCTCCGGGGTCTCCGGTGCGACCTGAGGAGCACCGCCGGCGTTCGGGTTGCCCGGTACGGCCTGAGGAGCACTCCCGGCGTCCGGGCTGCCCGGGGCGGCCTCAGGAGCACCCTCGGCCTCCGGATCGCCCGGTGCGGCCCGGGGAACATCCTCGACCTCCGGGCTGCCCGGTACGCCCTGAGACGCACCCTCACCCTCCGGGCTGCCCGGTGCGGCCTCGGGTGCGCCCTCGGCGTCCTCGGCCGCCTGGGGCACCCTGAGGACCATGCTGGCGGCACCTGGTGCCCCGACTCCGAGGGCGTCCGCGGACCTGTCCTCCCTCGCGGCGCGGGCGTGCTCCAGCGTCTCCGGACCTCCGACGACGCCCCCGTCCGGCCCCATCGCCGCGTCCGTGCTCCTGATCGTGCTCTGAGCCTGCTGTCTCACCGTCTCGCCGCCGGGCCCGCTCATCCGGGCCACGGCGGTCACCGTGACGTCCTGCGGGCGCTCGGGCGCGGCGAGCAGCACGTCGACGGTGCCGCCCTGGGCGGGCAGGGCGCCGATCACGCACACCCCCGCCCCCTTGGGAACGGGCGCCGAGGACCTGGTCTCCTCAGGGCACTCGATGCCCGCGAGCGCCTCGGCGGGAGTCGTCAGGACCGCCAGCCGCGCGTCGGAGCCCGGCCCCTGCAGGCGGATGCGGAAGCGGATCGCCCGGTCGTCCCGGCTTCCCGGCGCCCACGCGCCGGGGTCGGCCGCGGCCAGGTCGAGAGGCAGCGCGGCCGGCTCGTCCATCTGGACGGCGTACACCCCCGAGGCTCCGAGGATGAGCACCCCCGCTCCAACAGCGGACACTAACCCAGTACCACGCCACCATACGGTCACCGCAAATCTCCGTTCCCCGGGTACGGACACGCGACATCGCCACGTCCAGTAGCAGTTATGTCACGTTGCGGAGTCGATCAATCCTTATTGAACCGACCTTGCCCATCGTTGAGGCGACCTTGTACCGCCCGGACGATTGGAAGGTCCGCGGGGAGCCACGCCACGTCGTAGAGCTCGTCCTCGGTCAGCCAGCGCAGGTCCAGATGCTCCCTCGCCTCGGGCTTGCCCTCGGCGACCACCGCGAGCCAGACCCGCAGGACGTAGCCTCCGGCGAGCGCCCAGTCCCCGCCGACGCGCTCGCCCACCTCGATCAGCACGCCGAGCTCCTCCTGGCACTCCCTGACCAGTGCCGTGTGCTCGTCCTCGCCGGGATCGACCTTCCCCCCGGGAAGCTCCCATCCTCCGGCCAGCTCGGGAGGGTCGGCACGCTGGGCGGCGAGCAGTCTCCCGTCGCCGTCGACGATGGCGGCGCCCACAACGACCTTTTCCATGGCTCCCGATTCTGTCAGCCCTGCTCCCGCGCCTTGAGCTGCGCGAGGATCTGGGGGTGTTGCAGCGGCCGGGTGAACCCCACGATCCCGGTGCGTTCCCGGTAGGTGGTGACCTTGATCGGCCCGCACAGCCGGCATCTCGCCTCGACCATCTTGCCCGGAGAGACCACCATTCCCACGTGCCCGGGACGGTCTGGGCCGGTTCCTGGACCGGAGTTGAAGAAGACGAGGTCCCCCGCCCGCTCCTCCCCCTCGGGAACCTCGATGCCGAACGGCCACTGTCCGAACGTGGTGCGCGGGATGGTGAGGCCGACGCTGCGGTAGGCCATGTAGATGATCCCCGAGCAGTCGTAGCCGGCGGGGCCCGTACCGCCCCAGATGTAGGGCTTGCCGCGCTGGGCGAGCGCGTACTGGAGGATCGCGGCCACCGTGCTCGTCGGCGCCGCCTCCAGCATGGGCTCGTCGCAGCTCTCGTCCGCCTCGGGCGGGGTGGTGACCTCGCCGTCCTTGGCGTACTTCCCGGCGATCTCCATGACCTGGTCGACGTACCACCAGGCACGGTTGTAGACGAACAGCGAACGTCGCACCTCCTCCGGCGCGCCGTTCCGCTTCAGCATCTTCGCCGCGCCTAGGATGGCGTCCGCCGGGTTGTACACGTCGGCCCAGCCGTCTCCGTCGCCGTCGGAGGCGTAACCGTTGAACCTGGACGGGATCTTGATCTTGGCCTTGCCGCCCCACGTGCTGATGAGAAACTGCATCGGCCCGGCGGCGCCCGCGTAGTTGGTGCCGCTCCGCACACCGGGGAGCGTGGAGCGGCCGTGGTTGGTCTCGCGCTTGCCGACCCCGGCGAGCACGTTCCACTGCACGCCGACCTTGCGGCCGTGCTCGCGGTACAGCTTCAGATACTCCTCGGGGATGTCGGACGTCGCGGTCTCCGACTGGTCGTCCGCCTGCCCGCCCTCCTCGCAGTCGGGCTGCGCCTCCCCGGTGACCGTGGGGAACGACGGGAAACCGCTGATCATCATCATCGGCGCCATGATCAGCGTGATCAGGCAGAGCGCGGCGACTCCGAGGATCAGCGCGAGCCGGAGGTTCTTGTTATCCCTCATCCACCCTCGCCGTCCGTCCCTCCGAGCCCCTGCACGACCCCGCCGACCACCCCGCCACGCCCGTACGCGGCCCCGCCGCCCGTCCCGCCACAGCCGTGCGCGATCCCGTCACGCCCGTACGCGGCCCCGCCGCCCGTCCCGGCACGCGCGTACGCGGCCCCGCCGACCGCTCCGCCGCAGCCGTGAGCGATCCCGTCACGCCCGTCACGCCGGTACGCGGCCCCGCCGCCCGTCCGCTCCCGCCCGCGCGCGAACCCGCGCCCCGTCCGCTCCCGCCGCTCATCCGGTCGCGCCGGTCTCGAAGGGCTGGTCGTCCCCCTCCTGGCCGGAGTCGGCGGGCTGGAGGTCGTGGACCCGCCATTCGGCGCCGACCTGGATGAGGGTGACGGCGTACTCCGCGGTCCGCTCGTTCACCCCGCTCCTGGCCGTGACGTTCTGGGTGCCGACGACCACGAAGACCACCGAGGCGCTGTCGATCTGCCGGATCTCCCTCACCCGCGCCGCCCCGACGGAGACGACCTCGTCGGCCTTGTTCGCCTCGACGGTGCCCGGCGAGGTGACGGTCCGCAGCAGCGCCCCCGAGAACTCCTCCGTGACGTATCCCTTGAGGCGGTCGCCGTAGACCGCCGGGTCCTCGTCGTAGCTGAAGGTGCCGTACTCGGCGGTGAACCGCTGCGCGTAGTCGGCGGCCGCGGCCAGTTCCTGCTTGGTCATCGGCAGGTAGGAGTAGACGTCGAAGGGCGCGTTGCTCGCCGTCGCCGCCGGGCGCGCCGGCTCCGCGGCCGGTTCCTGCCCTGACGCCACGGTGCGGGTGACGCCCGCCGGCTCCGCCCGGGTCTCCGGCCCCGTGCCGGTGTCGGGCCACATGGTCAGGTAGACGCCGACGGCGGCGAGTATCACGACCAGCACCGCGAAGACGGTCCCCCGCCGGCTGCCTCCCTCGGTCATCGTCAGTCCTTGTCGCGGTTGGACGGGCGCAGCCAGAACGGCGGCGGCTCACCGGCCTCCCCGCCGCGCTCCACCCGCCTGGTGATCCAGAGCGGGGGCGCCTCGGACGACCTGCCCCCGGAGTCGCGGTTCCGCGAACCACCGGAACCTGAGGAGCTCCGGGAGGAGCCACCGCCACCGAAGATGCTCCCGCCGGAACCGCCGGAACCCGAGGAACCTGAAGAACCCGAGGAGCCCCGGGAGGATCCGCCGCTACGCGACCCCGAGCCGGAGCCGCCCCGCGAGGAGCCGCCGCCGAAGATACTCGTGCCCGAGCGACCGCCCCCCGACGAACCCGAGGAGCCCGAGGACCTGCCCGACGAGGGCGCCGAGGGCCTGACCGCCGGGGCGCCGGACGACCTGCCCGCCGAGGAGCCGCCGCCCGAACCGCCTTGCGGGGCCCAGCCACCGGAACGGCCGCCGAACCAGCCGCCCGAAGCACCCGATCCCCCCGACCCCGAACCACCCGAACCGCCCGAGCCGCGCCCGGAGGAGCCTCCGGACCTGGTGGGGGGCGCGCCGCCGCCCGTACCGGCCCCGGAGAGGTTGAGCGGCGGCGCCGCGCCGGTGCGGGCCGCGGTGACCGGCCTGCCGGTGCCCCTGCGCCGTCCGGCCGCCTGGGGGTCGGTGTCGAGCGGCGCCGGTTGCGCGCCGACCGGGACCCGGGTGCCCGACGGCGTGCCCGGCGTGCCACCGCCGTCCTCGCCGCGGACCTTGCCCTGGGCGACCGCCGCCGCGGCCGCGCCGACGGAGGCCCCACCGGCCATCGCGGCCGCCTGCAGCATCGGCTCGGCCTTGCGCATGCCCCACCGGCCCGCCCTCGCCGCCGCGACCGGCGGCAGCACGGACGCGGCCCGCTGCAGGGTCGGCGCGGTCGCCGCGTCGCCGAGCATCCGGGTGGTGAGCGTGTGCCCGTCCATGGACGAGAACAGGTGCTGGAACGGCCGCCGGTAGAAGAACACCGCGATCGTGAGGATCGCCATGAACATGACCTGCATGCCCCACGGCATCGCCGTGGAGATGATCAGGGCGTAGCCGTACACGAGCACGCCGAGGACGAGGGCGAGCACGGCCTGTCTCAGCAGGGTGCCTATCAGCATCTCCACCCAGCGCATGGCGATGATCCGCCCGGAGCCCGGATGGACGCCGATCAGCAGGAAGACCGGCGCGAGGATCAGCAGCAGCAGGAACCCGACCTTGAGGACCAGCAGCGAGACCGCCACCAGGAAGATCAGCAGCCCCGCGACCACCGCGGCCATGAAGGCCCCGATCGCGACCCCCAGGCGGCTCGTCCAGTCCTTGCCCTGGAACAGGGGGAAGACCGGCGTGTTCTGCAGCTTGTCGGCGACCTCCGTCTCGTACCGCGCCTGGTGGGAGCCCGCCACCGGTGTCTGCTCGGCCTTCATCTCGGCCGCGTCGATCGTCTGGATCTCCAGGAGCTTGGCGCCGAACACCTTGATGATGGGGGCGTCGGCGTCGGCCGTGCCGAACTGGCCCATCAGCCACGGCTTGCAGACCAGGGTGGACCAGAGCGCGTCGGAGTTCTGCTCGACGCCGGGCACGCCGCTCTGGCCGTACCCACCGCCCTTGACCTGCGGGTTGGTGTCACCCTTGGCGGGCAGACAGGAGGTCCCGCCCGCGCCGGGCAGGCCGGAGAAGGCGGAGTTGACCACCTCGCCGGTCTTGTCGGTGACGACCTTGCCCAGCCCGGTGAGGTCGCCGGGGCGGCTGAAGAACCAGACCGCCACCGTGACCGCGAGGACCATCCAGATGACGCCCTCGGCGGTGGTGGTGGCGCGCTTGCGGATCAGCCCGTACCAGGCCAGCCAGATGGCGCCCAGGATCACCAGCGGCCGCAGGTACGGCCAGTACATGGCGTCGGCCAGGCGGACCACCATGTCGTCGACGACGTTCTTGATCGACTCCAGCGGGCCCTCGGTGGCCGCCGCCTGGTAGGTCGTGATGGTCAGCCGGTCCAGCGCCTTGGCCCACAGGAAGACCGTGTTGGCCATCGCGTTGCCCATCACCGCCGCGATGTCGTCGCAGCCGAGCAGGTGGGTGTGCCAGAACTGGCCGCTCATGCCGTACGTCGCGTAGTTGCCCTGAACCGCCGGGGGCTGCCCGGGGGCCTGCGCCGCCGGGGCGCCCGGTTGGGCGGCGTCGGGGAGCGGCGGCTGGATCAGGCCGTCGACGCCTCCGGCGACCATGTCCGGGGACAGGTCGGGCGACATGTCACAGGGAGCCGCGGCGACGGCCGTGGACGTGTCGTCGGGGAACACCAGCGGCAGCGCGAGGAAGGCGGCCAGCGCCACCAGCCCGATGGCGACCCGCCTGCCGAGCCGTCCCCTGCGGGAGGCCCGCTCGCGGGAGCCTCGCGTCTCGCGCGGCCCGCGAAGGCCACCGACGCCACGCGGCCCGCGCAGACCGACCAGCCCACGCAGACCACTCAGCCCACACAGGCCACTCAGCCCACGCAGACCAACCAGCCCGTACAGCCCGCGAAGACCCTTCGGCCCCTTGGGGGACCGTCTCTCGCGGGAGCCCTCAAATCCCTTGCGGGAGCCTTTCATGACCGCACCTCCAGCGCCGCAGCCCCCGGCCTACCGACTCTGTCGCCCCCAGGAAGATCATGCACTTTCTCGTCGGGTTTGTCGTGGGTCGGGTTCGTGTCCAGCCAGCGCAGCAGCTCGTCCGAGATCAGGTCCACCCCGATACGGCCCGCGCGACCGTCCAGATCCCGGAAGACGCATTCGCCGTTACCGAGCGAGCGCAGCACCGCCTTGTGCTCCTCGGACGGTTCGACCCCGAGCAGCGCCATCACGTGCTCCACCTCGACCCGTTCCGTGGAGCGGAACGCGAAGACCGACGACAGGCAGTTGGTCACCTGCTCGCTCAGCAGGTCCCCGGCGTTCTGCGAGACCAGGACCAGCGCCGTGTTGCGGGAACGGCCCATCCGGCTCACCTCGGGCACCAGCTTGGCGCCCTCGGGGGTGGAGGTGATCGCCCACGCCTCGTCCAGGAAGATCGCCTTGGGTGTCCGCCGGTCCAGGCCGTTCATCAGACCTCGCGCGAACTGCGCGACGAGATAGAGCAGCGCCACCGACAGCCTCTGCTCGTACGAGTAGTCGTCGCGGCCGGTGGAGGCGTCGGGCAGCGTCAGGCCGCCCAGGGTGAAGACCGTGGTCCAGCCCTCGGTGTCGATCTGGTCGCCGCCCGAGGGGTCGAAGCAGAGCCTGGCCAGATGCATGTCCGACATGGAGCGGAGCACCGCGCCCAGGTTCTTGGAGGCGGCGTCCTCGGTGCGCTCCAGGTAGTCGACGACCTTGCCCAGCGACGGGTCCTCGGCGTTGGACACCGCCGCGACCGCCTGGATCATCGCCGACTCGCGCTCCTCCGACATGCGGGGCAGCAGCAGGCG
Source organism: Streptosporangium sp. NPDC002721 (assembly GCF_042888905.1). Taxonomy (NCBI): domain Bacteria; kingdom Bacillati; phylum Actinomycetota; class Actinomycetes; order Streptosporangiales; family Streptosporangiaceae; genus Streptosporangium; species Streptosporangium sp. NPDC002721. The sequence continues at coordinate 240,280 of NZ_JBIAQI010000004.1, read as the reverse complement.
CAGGGTCTCGGTGGCCATCGTCTTCTTCGCCGCGAGGTCGTCGCCGAACGAGAACGGGTCGAGCAGGCCGGGGGCCGCCGAGCCCAGCGGGATGATCCGCGCCTTCCTGCCCCGCTTCTTCAGCAGCTGCACCAGCGAGTCGGCGTCGCCCTTGGGGTCGATGACCGCGACCGTCACCCCGCGCAGCGCCATCTGGTAGATCATCAGCAGCGCCAGCGTGGTCTTGCCGCCCCCGGGCTCGCCGGTGATGGCGATGGCCGTCGGCCGGTTGCGCGTCGCCGCCACCAGCGGGTCGAAGTGCACGATGCTGCGGGCCCGGCCCAGGGTCTCCCCGACGTACGGGCCCATCCAGCCCGAGGCGCTCTCGTCGACCCGGTCACCCAGGTCGACGGTGGCGGTGGCCATCCCACCCGCGATGGTGCGCAGCGGCTGCCGCTGCGCGTAGGCGTTGACCCGGACCCGCTCCCCCGGCAGCGTCTCGCAGAACAGCGAGAACTGGTCGCCGGTGGAGTTGACGATGTCGATGCCCATGTCGCGGTAGTGCTCCACGACCGCCTCGACCCGCTGCACGCAGATCTCCTCGGTCGGGGCCGACACGATGAGGCGGTGCCAGCCGTACACGAACGGCAGGCGCTCCTTGGTGATGCCGTGCTCCAGCATCCGGGCCGCGTCGATCTGCTCGGCGAGGGCGAGCGGCGCCTCCGCGCCCGCCTCCCGGATGTGGATGTCCATGTCACGGGCGTGGGCGAGCTTGCGCGCCACGTCCTTGCTCGCCTTGACCGGCGGGATCAGCCGCATCCGCGAACTGATCTCCACGGGGAAGGGCAGCTGGTCGGCGAAGTGCATCCAGGGCTCGCCGTCGGGGAAGGGCATGAGGTCGGGGAAGCGGGCGAAGGACATGTGGGCCACGTAGGAGTCGCCCTGCGGCTGCTCGATCCGCAGCAGCGCCCTGCCGTTGTGGATCTGCCCTTCGACGAGGGACTCGATCTCGCCCTGCCCCCACCTGCGCTTGGGGCTCGCCGAGGCAGGGGGGTCGCCGAGCGATCCGGTCGTGGCGTGCTGGAAGAGCCAGGCGAGCTCGACGGAGGTGGCGTGCCTGGCGTACAGCGCGCTGGCCGACAGCGCCCGGCCCAGCCGTTCCGCCTGCTCGGACCACTTGGCGATCTCCGCCTTGGGGACGTGGTCGTCCTCGATGCCCAGGGCCTTCTCGCTGCGCTGGTAGAAGCCGAAGAGCTGCGAGAGGACCCCGGTGCCCAGCTGCCGCCCACGCGTGCCGAGCCGCACGCCGAGGTAGACCTCCTTGGTCCAGAAGTCCTTGGCCCAGACGTGGCGGTACATGTCCTCCAGGTAGTCGCGCCAGCCCGGCCCCTCGTCGGAGGTGGCGTTCAGCGCCATCGCCCACTCGGCGGCGGGGTAGGTGCGGTGCGCCACGCGCAGGTGCACCTCGGCGTCGGGCATGCGGATGGCGGCCAGCGCGATCGTGATGTTGGTGGCCAGCGCCTCCCGCTCCTCGGGAGTGATGAACTCGTAGCTCACGGTGGGAAGCCTGAAATAGGCCCAGACCGACGACTCGGTCAGCAGGATCCGGTCGTCGAAGTATCGGACGGCCAGGCGGCTGCGGGTCCGGGAGGCGCGGCTCACAGCCCCTCCCCCACCGCTCGCGCGGCCCGGCGCCCACGATCTCCGGACCCCTCGCCGGCCCGGATCCCGCCACACCCGTCCACCCGCGCCCCGCCCGGCACACCCGCGCGAATCCTCTCGAAGCGGACCATGTCGACCCGGTCCGGCCCGCTCACCCGCGCCCGGCCCGACCCGCTCGCCCACACCTCGCACGCCCCGCTCACCCGCGCCCGGTCCGGCCGGCTCGCCCGGACTCCGGCCTGCCCGCTCACCACCTGCACCTCGTCTCGCCCGTTCACCACATCTCCTCGCGCCCGGGGGATCACTGGGCTAGTTCCTCCTCGCTGGGTCGACCCGCCTGAACCGTTCCGAAGCCCGCCACGACGACACCGGCCAGGGCGAGGTACGCCCGGCGGCCCGGTGCCCTCAGGTGGGAGGGTTCCACCCGATCGGCCCTGCCGGGGGCCAGCGCGTCCTCCCAGGGGACCCGGACGATCGCCCGGCACCTGCCCCGCGCGACCGCCTCCGCCTGCTCCACGTCGGCCATGCTGCGGCGGCTCACCCCGTTGACGACCATGACCGCCCGATGGCGCAGGTCGGCGCAGCCGTGCCCGTCGAGCCACTCGTAGGTCATGGCCACCGCGTCCGGCCCGTCCTCGCTGGCCGGGACGACGAGGACGAGCTGATCGGCGTAGGGGAGGACCCGCGCGGCCAGGGCCGCGGCGGGGTCCACGACGATCGTCTTGTAGTGCCGGTCGAGCATGTCCATCGCCTGCCCGAGCCGCCGGTCGGAGAAGAGCGTGCGGTCGGACAGGCGCTGCTCGGCCCCGGCGTCGCTGTCTCCGGCGAGGACCTCCAGCCCCGAGGCGCAGCGGCTGGTGTAGGCGCGCATGCCCAGGTATCCCTGGACGTTGTCGAGCCCGGAGAGCAGGGAGCTCAGGGTCTCGGGCGACTCGCCCTGGACCCGGCTGGACAGCGCGTGGGAGCCGGTGCTGGCGTCGACCGCGAGGACCCGGTCCTCGCGGTAACGGGCGAGGGTGTGGCCGAGCATGAGCGCGGTCGTGGTCTGGCCGGCGCCGCCGGTGCATCCCAGGACCACCACCCGGCGGCTGCCGCTGAACACCGCCCTGGCCCGCGCCTCGTCGATCTCCGAGCCGTCCGTACGGCCACCGCCGCCGGGTCCGATCACCACCTGGGCCAGCCGCCGCCAGCCGCCCGAGGAGTCACGGCCGACCACCGACTCCACCCGGCGGACCCTGGTCTCGGCCTCGCCGCGCGAGGAACCGGTCACCGGCACCGCGGGGGTGACCGGATCCGCCGTGGCCGGTCCCGACGGGACCGCGCGGATCGACATGCCGCCTCCCTGCGCGCCCGCCTGGGCGCCGGTGCCCGCCGGAGTGCCGGGCCCCGCCTGCGTGCCCGGGTTCCGCTCCGGCGGCCACGCCTGCGAGGTGCCGGCCGGCCGCCCGATCGGCGCGGGCTGCCCCTTGCGGTGCTGGCGCCGCGCGCTCTCCTCGTCCTGCCTGTCCTGTCTGTCCCGCTTGTCCTGTGGGAGCTCGGCCGCCTCCGCTGCGCGGTGCCCGATCGGCGCCGGTCCGACGAACCTCGGCACGAAGGACGGGACGGCCGGGACGGCGGGCTTCCGGGCGGGGTCGGGCACGACGGCCGGCTGCTCGGCGGGTACCGCACGGGCCGCGGCGGGCCTCTCCACCCGGGGCGGCTCGGGAGTCGAGGGCTGCGGCACGGCCGGCGCCTCGGGCCGCTGCCGTACGGGAGACTCCGGGACGGGGGCGACGGGCGCGGAGGGCTCGATCACCTCCGGGAGCACGGGAGGCACGGAGGTGGCGGCCGGCGTGTCCGCCGCGGCCGGGGTGACGGCGGCGCGCTGGGCCTCGGCGGAGGCCGCGAGCCTGCGCAGGCGCCGCAGCGCCTCCGTGTCGATGGGAGCGGCCGGAGCCGCTGCCGCCGGGGTCTCGTCCCTCGAATCGCCCGCGCGCCCCGCGTCCGCGGGTCCGGCCGCCGGGGCACGCTCCGCCCGTCCTCCGGACCGCCCGGCGGAGCGGTCGGCGGGCGGTCGCGAGACCGGCCCCGCGACCGGCGTACCGGGCACGGATCCGGTGTCCTCGGCGGACGTGGAGGCGGAGGCGGGACTGGGAACCGAGGCGGGATCGGAGGCCGGGGTCGCGGCGGGCACCGAGAGGGACGGCACCACGGACCGGGGCACGCGCGGCGTGGAAGGCGCGGAGGACGTGGAAAGCGCGGAAGGCGTAGAGGACGCGGAAGACTCGGAGTGCACCGGGAAAACGGCGGGGACGATGACCCGGGGCGTCTCGACGGCCCGGGACGCCTCGACGGCCCGGGACGCCTCGACGGCCGAGGTCTGGCCGAGGGCCGGGGCGGTGCCCTGGCGCGGGGCGTGGACCTCGGACCAGGCGACGCGCTCGCGGGCCACCGGGGCGGTGGCGGCCGCCGCCGCCGCGGCGGCCACGGCGGGACGCACCTCGCGCGAGCGGGCGGCGGCGCGCTTGGACTGGGCGTGCCTGGCCTTGCGCGACGCCTTGACCCGCACGGCCGCGCGCTGCGGCGCGGCCCGCCAGATCCGGCCGTTCAGGGTGACCTCGGCGGGCTCGGACAGAGGGGCCATCCGGCACCAGGTACGCGGCTCCCCCACGTAGCGGGCCTGTGACTGGAGCAGCTCGGTGAGCCTCTTGCTCTCGATCACCGGCCGGGTGGAGAGCCAGGTGACGATACCGGGCGGAACCAGGTAGATAACGTGCCAGGGGGCGGCGAAGGGCAGGCCGAGCAGGTAGAGCAGCAGCGACCACGGGGCCAGCACTCCCACGAACCCACCGATCCAGACGATCGGGAGCGGCATCGGCAGCCGTAGGTCGTACAGCTTGTAGAGCCGCTTCTCGATCCTCCAGATATTGGTGTACGTGGGCAGATCCACGTGATCCTCCTCTCCGCCTCTCCTTGTTTGACCGTTCGGAGCCGGTCTCAACCCCCCGAGATGCCCAGCGCGCCCGCGATCGCCTTGGCAGTCACCTCGATGATGTTCGGCACGTAGAAGATCACTCCGATGGCGATCGCCAGGATGATGAACTGGACGAACCTGGTGATCTCACGGGTGAAGAGGAAGAAGAGGGCCACCACCGAGACGATGACCAGGAAGAGTGGCGCGAAGAAGCTGCGGAGGAAGTCAGCGAGGCCCTCGGTGTTGACGCCCGCCGGAGGAGCTGTGGGCTGAGCGAGCTCGATGGCGCTCAGCAGCATGGTCTTGAGAATCACTTCTTGTCCTCCGTACTCACGATCGTGCCCGCCGGGCGGCGACGGGCCCGCGGCGCGTAAGCGCGGGAACCCGGACCGGCGGCTCATCGATCAGGGGGGGTCTGCTCACCGTGGACCGGCACCATTCGATCATGCGCTACCCCGCCACGGATCGGTATGCGCCGCGAATGTCCTTGACGAACCACTTGTCGCCTTGCTTGACCATGGTGAGCAAGTAGGACTGTTCCAGCTTGCCTCCTGTTTGGCCGGGGTCGGCGGGCTCCGGCTCGACGGACGGGGCCGCCTTCGACGGCACGCCCCACGTGACCGTCGCGGTCACCTCACGGGCCGCTCCCCCACCGGCGGGCACGGCGAGGTCCTTGAGCTGCAGGAAGGTGAACGCGCCGCCGAACCCCTGCAGGGTGACCCCCGCGTCGGCGTACTGCTGCAGCGAGGTGGTGTCACCCGCGTACGCCTTGAAGAAGTCTTCCAGCGTGGTGCGGAGCTCCTGCTCGGCGGCGCGGTCGCGCTCGGGGGCGGCCTTGGGCGGCAGATCGGCCGCCCTGGGCGCGGGCAGGATGCCCGGACGCCCGGCGACGACGAACCTCCCCGCGAGACGGTCGCGGTAGACGGGCACCGACAGGAGCTGGCGGCGGTTCTCCGACTGGTAGGCGACGGTGACGACGGCGTTGTCGGCGTCGACGACCTCGATCCCGTACGGTTGCACCGCTCCAGCGCTCATCCTGCCGAAACCGTCCCAGCCGAACTGGGCCTCGGCGCCCTCGGGCAGGTAGGGGGCGAGCCTCGACTCCCGCTCCGCGAGGCGGGCGCCGTCGAAGTTCAGGTAGACCTCGGCGAACTGGGCCGCGAAGGCGGAGGCCTGGACCCTGGGGAATCCGTCGTCGGGCGCGGCCACCGCGCCCGAGGGGGCGTTCTGCTGGGTGAAGCGCTCGAAGGGCGCGCGGACCCCGTTCACCACGATGACGACGATCAGCGCCCAGAGCACGGCACGGCCGGTCCACACCAGCCAGCGACCGCCTCCACCGGACCAGCGCCCGCGCGACGCGCCCCGCCCGCGCGCCGGAGCGCGATCAAGGTCAGGATCGTCGGGAAAGTCCGGGTATGCCGACAGCTCAGGGTCGCCAGCGATCCGGGGATCTCGCTGGACCGTCGACCTTCGAGCCATCACGCCTCCGCTCGCGTCAATCCTCGGCCGGCAGGGGTCATATTCGCCGCCGATCCCGTTGGCCATGGTGACGCACTTACTCTAGCCGCCCCGCCGATTCTTCCAGGAAAGCCACGCCTATGCTGCAGGCATCGCGATGACTGAGCAAACCGGGTCTGGATCGCCGACGAGGCCGCCGATGCCGCCGATGACCCGCGAAAGGCGTATTACCCCTGGCCAGCGCGTGGGCTGATTACTCAAACGCCACCCATTGCTAACTGGACGGCCCCCGGACTGTCGCGACCTGCGCATTTACCACTAAATACGTCACCCAGGGTCACATACCCCAAAATGCCATTGCTCGGCAGGCCCGGTCAGGGGTGAATCCTCCACAGTGGTGGGCAAGTCTCCCGATCTGTCCGGGAGTACCCCTCAGAAGCCGGTCACCCGCGAGTCTTGAGAGACATACACGATGTGCGGGACGGGCACAGGGCAGGAATGCGCGAGTCTTGGGAGGGGGCTCCCGCCCGCTCCTCGTGGCGGGCCGGGAAACCTCCCTCGCGTGACACGCGACCGGTCAGACGTTGAAGCGGAACTCCACCACGTCGCCGTCGCGCATGACGTAGTCCTTGCCCTCGATGCGGGCCTTGCCCGCCTGGCGGGCGGAGGCGATGGAGCCGGCCTCCACGAGCTCGTCGAAGGAGACGATCTCGGCCTTGATGAAGCCGCGCTGGAAGTCGGTGTGGATGACCCCGGCCGCCTCGGGGGCGGTGGCGCCCTTGCGGATCGTCCAGGCCCTGGTCTCCTTGGGACCGGCGGTCAGGTAGGTCTGCAGTCCCAGGGTCTCGAAGCCCACCCTGGCCAGCTGGGTGAGGCCCGACTCCTCCTGGCCGACGGACTGCAGGAGCTCCAGCGCCTCGACGTCGTCGAGCTCGACGAGCTCGGACTCGATCTTCGCGTCGAGGAAGACGGCCTCGGCGGGCGCGACGAGCTCCGACAGCTGGGCCCGGAGCTTCTCGTCCACCAGCTCGTCGGCGTCGAGGTTGAAGACGTACAGGAACGGCTTGGCCGTCAGCAGGTGCAGCTCGCGCAGCTCCTTGGGGTCGATGCCCGCGCCCTTGGCCCCGGCGTACAGGGTGGTGCCGCCATCGAGGAGCTTGAACGCCGCCTCCGCCGCGTCGAGCGCGGCCTTGCGGTCCTTGTTGGTCCTGGACTCCTTCTGCAGGCGGGGGATCGCCTTCTCCAGCGTCTGCAGGTCGGCCAGGATCAGCTCGGTGTTGATCGTCTCGATGTCGCGCCCGGGGGCGACGCCGCCGTCCACGTGGGTCACGTCGGGGTCGTTGAAGACCCGGATGACCTGGCAGATCGCGTCGGTGTCACGGATGTTGGCGAGGAACTGGTTGCCCCGCCCCTGCCCCTCCGAGGCGCCGCGGACCAGACCGGCGATGTCGACGAACTCGACCTTCGCCGGCAGGATCTTGGCGGATCCGAAGATCTCGGCCAGCTTCTCAAGACGCGGGTCGGGAACGCCGACGATGCCCACGTTGGGCTCGATGGTGGCGAACGGGTAGTTCGCCGCCAGGGCGTTGGCGGTCTTCGTCAGCGCGTTGAAAAGCGTTGACTTGCCGACGTTGGGCAATCCGACGATGCCGATGCTCAGGCTCACGTGAGCCGAGTTTACGCGGAATGACCCACTGCTACCCGCCACGGGTGGGTCACAGGTAGGAGTCACGGGCCGCGAGGTGTGTCGGCACGGAGCCGACACGGAGCCGACACAGAGCCGGGAGCGGTCCGGGAGCGGTCCGGGAGCGTGTCGGCGCGCCAGGAGTGGCCGGGCCTGGAATCATGCCGGGGTGGATGTCATGGCTCTCTCCTTCCAGCTCGCGGTGGGCCTCGCCGCGGGACTCGCGATCGGGTTCCTGCTGGGCCGGGCGCGAGCCGCCTCGGGAGCCGCCGACGTCACCGCGCGCCTGGCCGACGCCGAGGCCCGAGCGAAGATCGCCGAAGAGAAGGTCGCCTACGTCGAGGGCCAGCTCTCCGAGCGGTTCCAGGCCCTGTCGAGCCGGGCGCTCGACGTCAACAACCTGCGGTTCCTGGAGCTGGCGGAGACGAGGCTGGCCGCCGGCCGGGCCGAGGCGTCCGGCGAGCTGGAGCAGCGCAAGCAGGCCGTCGAGCACCTGATCGAGCCGCTGAAGGACACCCTGGCCCGCGTCGAGACGCAGCTGCGCGACACCCAGACGGGCCAGCGGGCCGCCCACGCCGAGCTGGCCAAGCACATCGACGTCGTACGCGAGAGCAACGAGCAGCTCCGCGCCCAGACGAGCTCGCTGGTACGGGCCCTGCAGCGCCCCGAGGCCAGGGGCCGGTGGGGGGAGCTCCAGCTCCGCAGGGTCGCCGAGATCGCCGGCATGCAGCGCTACTGCGACTTCGACGAGCAGGTGAGCGTCACCACGCCGGACGGCGTGCTGCGGCCCGACATGATCGTGCGGCTGGCGGGCGGCAAGAACATCGTGGTCGACTCCAAGGTCTCGCTGTCCGCCTACCTGGAGGCCGCCGAGTCGGCCGATCCCGACCACCAGTCGGTCCGGCTCGACGCCCACGCCCGGCACGTGCGCGACCACGTCGACCGGCTGGCCTCCAAGCCCTACTGGCAGGCGTTCAGCCCGGCGCCGGAGTTCATGGTCCTGTTCATCCCCGGCGAGGCGTTCCTCGCCCCGGCGCTGGAACGCGACCCCGCCCTGCTGGAGTACGCCATGCGGCGCCGGGTCCACATCGCCACCCCCACCACGCTGATCACCATGCTCCGCACCGCGCAGTACGCCTGGCAGCAGGCCGCGCTCGGCGAGAACGCGCGGGCGATCTTCGAGGTCGGCAAGGAGCTGTACGAGCGGCTGAGCAGCATGGGACGCAACGTCGACGCCCTGGGACGCTCGCTGAGCCGGGCCGTGGAGTCGTACAACAGGACGGTCGGCTCGCTGGAGACCCGGGTGCTGGTGAGCGCCCGCAAGCTGAACGACCTGGGGCTGGTCGAGACCGAGCTGGACACACCGCAGGCGGTCGAGGACCTGCCGCGCGCCCTGACCTCGCCGGAACTGCTCGCGCGAGAGGAGACAAGCTCACCTCTCGTATCCCGCATGAACGGTAGGTTGACCAACGACCTGCCCTAGAAACTGTTCCCTGAAGGCTCCGGCGGCCGGACACTGGAGACAGTGGGGCCGACGACGCGGGGATCCGCGAGGGCCCAAGGTCAAGGGGGCGAGTGGTGGACGAGCGAGGCGGCGTGCAGCCGGCCTGCGGGGTGATCGCATGAGTGAGCTTGACCGGACCGCGGGCATCCGGCTGACCGTCCGGGGCGCGCTGGCCTTCGTACTGGCGTCCACGCTGGTGGGCAGCGTGCTGCAGGCGCTGCTGGGGGTGGCCGCGCTGACCGGGGCGGCGTTCGTGGCCGGTTGCGTGGCCGCCGCGTCGCTCGTGAACCGCCGGGACCTGCTGTCGCTGGTGGTGTCCCCGCCCCTGGTCTTCTTCGTGACCACCGCGCTCATCGAGGCGGTCCGCTCCCTGTTCGCGGCCACGCCCGTCCAGGCCTTCGGCCTGGGGATGTACACGGCGCTGTCGCAGGGAGCCCCGTGGCTGTTCGGCGGCTCGTTCCTGGTGCTGGTCATCGCCTGGCGCCGCGGCCTCACCCGCTGCGTCCGCGAGCTGCGCGAGGAGCTCAGGGCGACCAAGGCCTCGGTCCCCCGCCCCAGGAGCGGCGGCGACGGCGGCACCGCCTTCGCCCCCGAACCCGAGGGGTACTTCGAGCCCAAGGTGTACGGCACCCCGCGCGAGGGCCAATAGCCGCCGGACGCGGGGCCTCACCCGTGACGAAGGTCCTTCGGGTGAGGCGGTTTCCCGCGCGGGAGGCGGCCTGCCGGGGCGGCGCCGGTGTGGTCAGACCGTGGCGCGCAGGTCCTTGCGCAGCTCGTGCGGGAGCGCGAAGCGCACGCTCTCGTGGACCGACTCGACCTCCTCGACGTCCGCGAAGCCGTTCCGCGCCAGGCGGGCCAGGACCTTGGTGACGAGCTCCTCGGGCACCGAGGCGCCGCTCGTCACGCCGACCGTGGTGACGCCGTCGAACCAGGCGTCGTCGATGAGCGAGGCGTCGTCGACCAGGTAGGAGGCGTCGGCCCCGTGGTCGAGGGCGACCTCGACGAGCCGCTTGGAGTTGGAGGAGTTCTCCGAGCCGACGACGATGACCAGCTGGGCCTGGGCGGCGATCTCCTTGACCGCGACCTGGCGGTTCTGGGTGGCGTAGCAGATGTCGTCGCTCGGGGGGTCGATCAGGTTGGGGAAGCGCTCCTTGAGCCGGGAGACCGTCTCGGTCGTCTCGTCCACCGACAGCGTGGTCTGCGATAGCCAGACCAGCCGCTCGGGGTCCTTGACCCGCACGGTGTCGACCGAGTTCAGGCCGTCGACGAGCTGGACGTGGTCGGGCGCCTCGCCCGCGGTGCCCTCGACCTCCTCGTGGCCCTCGTGGCCGATCAGGAGGATGTCGTAGTCCTGGGAGGCGAAACGCTTGGCCTCGTTGTGCACCTTGGTCACCAGGGGGCAGGTGGCGTCGATCGTCTTGAGGCTGCGCAGGGCGGCCTCCTTGTGGACCGCCGGGGAGACCCCGTGGGCGGAGAAGACGACGATGGCGCCCTCGGGCACCTCCTCGGTCTCCTCGACGAAGATCGCCCCGCGTGTCTCCAGCGTCTTGACCACGTGGGTGTTGTGGACGATCTGCTTACGAACGTAGATCGGGGCGCCGTACTGCTCCAGCGCCTTCTCCACGGCCTGGACCGCGCGATCGACCCCGGCACAGTAACCACGGGGCTTCGCCACTAGTACGCGTCGGGTCGCGGGGGTGTCTGAAGTCATGCTCTTATGCTACGTGGACACGTCCGCGAGACAGCCCATACGTCCCACGAGCTCATGCGGCACACGTCTTGCCACACTAGCCTTCTCGATACAGACCTCCCAGGGAGACGATATGTCAGTCCCCGACATGATCCGCAATGCCACGCAAAAGGCGAAAGACCTGCCGCTGCACATGCTGCAGAGCGCGCTGAGCGGGGTCGGCCAGGCCCTGCTTCTCGGTGACCGCGTCCGTAACAAGTTCAAGGGCACCTCCGGCCAGACCGAGACCGAGAAGCCCCTCGGGACGGCCGGCGACAAGCCCTCGGAGACCGGCGGGAAGACCGCGGACCAGGCGGAGAAGCCCGCCCGCCGCGAGCCCGTCATCTTCGCGCCGCGCTCGGACAAGCCCGCGAGCAAGCCCGCGGCCGAGAGCAACGGGGCCAGGACCGCTCCCGACCCGGTCATCTTCAGCCCCACCAAGCCCGACACCGCGTCGCCCTCCACCCCCGAGGTCAAGGCCCCCGAGGCCAGGGCCGAGACCGTCGAGGCCCCGGCGAAGCCCGCCGAGACCGCCACGGAGACCGCCACCACCGGAACCACCGGAACCACCGAGGCCCCCGCCGACGCTCCGGGGTCCCGGACCGCCCCGGCGAAGCCCGCCGAGGCCACCACGAAGCCCCTGGTCACGGAGGCCCCGGCCGCGGAGACCCCCGCCGACGCGAAGACGGAAGCCCCGGTCGCCGCGGAGACCTCGGCCACCCCGAAGACGGAGACCCCGGAGGCGAGGACCCCGGAGGTCCCGGCCACCGTCGAAGCCACCGAAGTCACTGAAGCCGTCGAAGCCAAGGTCACGGAGACCCCGGCCGCAGAAGCCACGAAGCCCGAGGCCGCCGGCAACGCCACCACCGAGGCCGAGAGGACCGCCGAGACCGCCGAGACCACGGAGGCCGTCACCCCCGAGACCACCGCCCCCGAGGCGCCCGCCACCGAGGTCAAGGCCCCCGCCAAGCGGGCCAGGGCCACCAGGGCCAAGGCTCCCGCCGCGAAGCCCGAGGCCGCCGAGCCCCAGGCCACCGAGGAGAGCGCGGGCACCGAGGCCCCCGCCAGGAAGCCCAGGGCCACCCGGGCCAAGGCCAAGGCCCCGGCCACCGAGGCCGCCGCGCCCGAAACCGCGGACTCCAAGGCCGCGGACTCCGAGACCGTGAGCCCCAAGACCACGAAGTCCAGGGCCGCGGGTTCAAAGGCCGCGGGTGCCAAGACCACGGGTGCCAAGGCCGCGAAGTCCGAGACCGCGGAGTCCGCAGCCGCGGAGTCCGGGACCGCCGCGCCCGAGGCCGCCCAGGCCGCTCCGAAGGCCAGGGCCACCAGGACCCGCAGGACCACCAAGGCCGCCCCCGTGGAGACCGCGACCGAGAGCGCGGAGAACGGCGCCCTGACGAGCGCCACGGAGAACAGCACGGCGAACGCCCCGGCGGAGACCGTACTGGAGACCCCCTCCGCGGTGAAGGTCGAGGTGACGAGGGTCGAGACCGCGAAGCCCGAGACCGCGGACGCCGCGGTGGTCGAGGTGACGGCGACCAGGGCCTCGGCCCCCGAGACGGCCGACGCGTCTGACGCGTCCGACGCGGCGGGGTCCTCCGGGACGACCGGGCCCTCCTCGGAGGCGACCACCCTCGCCGAGCCGCTGCCCGGTTACGCCGAGCTGACGGTCGCGTCCCTGCGGGCGCGGATGCGCGGCAGGACGGCCGGGCAGATCCTGGAACTGATCACCTACGAGCGGGCGAACGCCAACCGCGAGGCCGTCGTGCGGATGTACGAGAACCGCCTGGCCAAGCTGGAGACCGCCGAATAGTCACGCCCGGCGCGTAGGCTCCCGGCCATGAGCTCGAAGACCACCCCTGAGCAGCCCCTCCCGGTTCGCACGGTGTTGCAGATGGTCGGCGGCTGGATCGGCAAGCTCGGCACCGTCTGGGTCGAGGGGCAGATCACCGAGCTGACCGCCCGCGGCGGCACGGTGTTCCTGACCTTGCGTGACCCGGTGGCCAACGTGTCGGCCCGGGTCACCTGCCCGCGCGGCGTGTACGAGGCGACCCTCCCCCGGCCGGTCGACGGCGCCAGGATCGTGGCCCATCTGAAGCCCGATTTCTGGGTCAACAAGGGCTCCTTCGCGTTCACCGCGCTGGAGTTGCGGCCGGTGGGGGTCGGTGAGCTGCTGGCGCGGCTGGAACGGCTGCGCCAGCTGCTCGCGTCCGAGGGGCTCTTCGGTGTCGACAGGAAGCGGCGGCTGCCGTTCCTGCCGGGCACGGTCGGGCTGATCTGCGGTCGCGACTCGGCCGCCGAGCGCGACGTGCTGGAGAACTCGCGGCGCCGCTGGCCCGCCGTGCGGTTCAAGGTCGAGCCGGTGGCCGTGCAGGGGCCGTACGCGGTCGGCGAGGTCACCGAGGCGCTGCGGAAGTTCGACGCCGACGGCGAGGTCGACGTCATCGTGGTCGCGCGGGGCGGCGGGTCGATGGAGGACCTGCTGCCCTTCTCCGACGAGGCCCTCGTGCGGGCGGTGGCGGCGTGCCGCACGCCCGTGGTCAGCGCGATCGGCCACGAGCAGGACAACCCGCTGCTCGACCTGGTCGCCGACGTGCGCGCGTCCACGCCGACGGACGCGGCGAAGAAGGTCGTGCCGGACGTCGGCGAGCAGATGACGCTGATCCGCCAGCTCCGCGACCGGGGCCGCAGGGTGGCGGGCGGCTGGCTCGACCGCGAGACGGCCTGGCTGGCGGCGGCCCGCTCCCGTCCCTCCCTCGCCGACCCGGTGCGCGAGGTCGAGCGCAGGGCCGAACAGGCCGAGCAGCTCAGGGACCGGGCGAGACGCTCCCTCACCGCCTCCCTGGACCGCGCCCAGGACTCGCTGCAGCACCTGCGCGCCCGCCTGGTCTCGCTGTCCCCGGCCGCCACGCTGGAGCGCGGCTACGCGATCGTGCAGCGCCCCTCGGGCGATGTCGTACGTCTCGCGAGCGAGGTCTCCCCCGGCGAGGAGCTGACCGTGCGCTTCCCCGACGACCGGGTGACGGTCAGGAGCGAGGGCGCCACGTGAGCGAGGGGTAGCCGTCGTCGACGAAGCCGAGCTGCCGGTAGAGGGACTCGGCGTCGGAGGTCGAGTGCAGGTCGACCCTGCGGACCCCGCTGTCGCGGTACCACTCCAGGAGGGCTCCCATGATGGCCCGGCCGTGCCCCCGGCGCCGGTGGCGGGGGTCGGTGGCCATGCCCTGGACGTAGCCGTAGCGGCCGTCGGGGAGGCTCGGCCCGGGGAAACGGTCGAAGATGAGGCCGATCCCGCAGGCCGCCAGCCCCGAGCCGGGGGCGTCCACCACGTAGACGGCCGTGTCGGAGCTGCCCAGCCGCTCCCCGAGGCTCTCCGCGTAGGCCCTCTGCCACTCCTCCTCGACCGGATAGTTGCCGTCCTGGGCCATCCGGTCGGCCAGGACCTCACGAAGACGCACCAGCTCGGGGATGTCCTCCGTGGTCGCGTCGCGAACGTTCATCCGAGCATCCTCCCAGCCGTACGCCGCGGCGGAGCGACCGGGGAGGCGCCTTGTGGATCACCCGCGGGCGGCCGGTACTGCGAACCGGGGGACGTCACCGGCGAGACCGCGTCGAAACCACGCCGGGCGGACGTCGCGGGCCGAAGATCCCCGGGACACGACCTAAGGTGGGATGCGTGGCCGATGAGAAGACACCGTCGTACGAGCAGGCGCGCGAGGAGCTGACCGAGGTGGTCCGCAGTCTTGAGGCGGGCGGGCTCACCCTGGAACAGTCGATCGAGCTCTGGGAGCGCGGCGAGAGGCTGGCCGCGATCTGCGAGGAGTGGCTCCAGGGGGCCAGGGTGAAGCTCGCGGCGGCCATGGCGCAGCGGCGGCAGCCCGACCCCGCCGGAGACGCCCCCTTCTGAACCTTTCCCGCCCGGATCCGCCGACCGGCGGATCCGGGCGGGAGCCGTCACCCCTGCCTGGCGCCGATCACGGTCAGGGCGGGGTGGCGAAGGTTGTACCACCCGGTGACGCGGAGCACACCCTTCTTGATCAACGCGACCGGGCGACCGGTGCGTACCTTCCCGTGCGGGTTGCCGTCGAGGTCGGTGGGCTGGAGGAGGCCGTCCCACTCGCCGAGGCTGACGCACAGGGCGTCGGCCTTGACGCGCAGCGGCTTCGGGCTACGTCCCGCCATGCGGGCGGTGATCGCGTGGAAGGCGCACGCGGCCGCCAGCCCGCCGGGGCCGCAGCCCATGCGCAGCACCTGCCCGTCCTGGGTGTGCGCGGCCGCGGCGTCCCCGATGCCGTAGACCTCCGGGTGCGACCGCGAGCGCAGGGTTCCGTCCACGAGCATGCGGCCGCGGTCGTCCACGGCCAGGCCGGCCTCGCGCGCCAGCTCCGGGACCGTGAAGCCGGTGGTCCACACAACCGTGTCGGCGGCGACGTGCTCGCCCCCCTCCAGCAGCACGCCGTCCGCGCCGACCTTGGCGACCCTGGCGTGCTCCCATACCTGGACGCCGAGGCGGCCCAGGGCGCGGTGCAGGTGGTCACGGCCCTGCTCGGACAGCTCCTGGCCCAGCGAGCCGCCGGTGACCAGCCGCACCGTGCGGTCGGGGTAGGTCTCGGCCAGCGCGGTGGCCGTCTCCAGGCCGGTCGGCCCGGCGCCGACCACGGCGACCGTGTCGGCGGTGCGCATCCGGTCGCGCAGCCGCTCGGCCTGCTCCCCGCCGGCGACGGTGTAGGCGTGCTCGGCCACCCCGGGGACGGTGTCCAGGTCGGCGCGGCTGCCCAGCGCGTACACCAGCAGGTCGTAGCCGATCGGCTCGGCGCCGCCGGCCAGTTCCACCCGCCTGTCCTCCGTGTCGACGCGCGTGACCCGGTCGACGATCAGCCGGACGCCGGTGCCCTCGAACAGCCCGCGCAGTGGCAGGTGCCGCACCCTCCGGCCGGAGGCGAGCTGGTGGTTGCGCATCCGCTCCACGAACCGGTCACGGTCGTTGATGATCGTGACGTTCGCGCCGGTGCGCCCGGCGAGCAGCTTGGCGGTCGTGACGCCGGTGTATCCGGCGCCCAGGACCGCGATGTTCGGTGTCGTCGTCATGAGCGTTCTCCATCCGTCGTTCGACGCTGGATGAACGGGATACGGCGGCGATTCGTGACACCTCGGCCCGGGAAACGATTACATCTTTTGCTTCGCGACGAAGGCGAGCTTGTCCGGGTTGGCGATGGTACGGAGGGTGACGACGCGGTCGCCGTCGAACTCAAGGGCGGTGACTCCGGACAACCGGCCGTCCAGGTACACCATGAGGGCGGGCTCCCCGTTCACCACGTCCGGTACGAGGCGGATGCGCTGGGCGTACTCGGCGAGGAGGCGCAGGTAACGCAGGACCTGTTCCCGGCCGACCAGCGGATGCCGCACCGCTCGCGCCTTGCCGCCACCGTCGGCCCAGGCGACGACGTCCTCGGCCAGCATCCGCTCCAGCGCCGGCACGTCGCCGGCCAGCGTGGCCTCCAGGAACCGCTCCAGGAGTTTCCGGCGCTGCCCGGGCGAGGCGGTGAACCGCTTGCGCGCCTCGGCGACGTGCCGTCGCGCCCGGCGGTACAGCTGCCGTGCGTGCGGCTCGCTCACCTCCAGGATCTCCGCGACCTCGCGGTGGCTGTGACCGAACGCCTCGCGCAGCACGAACACCGCCCGCTCCGGCGGGGTGAGCCGCTCCAGCAGCACCAGCATCCCCAGCGACAGCGACTCCCGCTGCTCCACCGTCTCCAGCGGGCCGAGCGCGCCGCCGCCGGTGACGACCGGCTCGGGCAGCCACGTCCCGACATAGCTCTCCCGCCGCGCCCGCGCCGAGGTGAGCCGGTCCAGGCACAGGTTGGTGACCACCTTGGTCAGCCACGCCTCCGGCGAGACCGCCGTGTCGCTGCGCTCCCAGCGCAGGTAGGCGTCCTGCACCACGTCCTCGGCCCCGGAGGCCTCCCCGAGCAGCCGGTAGGCCACCCCGAACAGACGCCCGCGGTTGGCCTCGAACCGCTCCAGCCGCTCCTCGGTCACGCCCATGACCGGCTCACGCTCGCGTGCGGCGGGATCTGGGCCGCCATGACCGGGCTCGCGCCACGGCCGGGCGTGTCGGGAACGAAGGACATCACGGACGCGCTTCCGCTCGGCTCCCGCAAGGATCGGACACCCGATCAGCGTAACCAGCGGTCGGGTCGCCCTCTTTTTCCCCGTCCCCGCACGGGTCCGGGACGAGCGCGATCCCCGTCCTTCGGGGAACTGGTCTCAGGAGGTGACCTTCGGCTGCTGCTTGAGGGACCCGGCCAGGGTCGACAGCTCGTCCCACGGGGCGGTGCCGGTGACGACGATCGTGACGTCCGGCAGGAGCCGTACGAGGGAACGCTGGTCCTTGTCCTCGCGGACGCGCTGCTCCCAGGTCACGCCGTTGATCTGGACGGTCCCGGTGACCGTGGAGGTGTTGGAGAGCCGGTTGGCGAACTCTGCGGGGGGCTTCTCGTTGCTCTGGGCGAGCATCGCGTGGAAGCGCTTGGCCGTGGCGAAACCGAGCCTCCAGGTCGTGACGCCGTTGGTGTTCGTGTTCCGGGAGCTGTTCGGGACCCACCCGGCGGCGACGGGCTCGGGGGCCCACACCTGGAAGGGCGCCGTGCGGCGCAGGTCGGCCAGGGCGATCGAGTAGTCGACCCTGGGGATGTGCTCGGTCCTGCTCTGCGGCGTGACCAGCAGGAACAGGCCGACGGCGCCCAGACAGACCGCCATCGCGAACACATAGCCGTAGAAGCCCTGAGTGAACTTTTGCACGACTGTCGACACTATCCGTTCGGGAGGGCGGTCCGGAGTCAGGGGCGGTGGAACTGGGCGATGATCGTCAGCACGTCCTCGGCCAGGGCACGGGAGGCGTCCTCGTCGTCGGACAGGGCGACCTCGGAGACCGCGGCGGCGAGCGCGCCGGTGAGGACCACGACCAGCGCCCCCTCGTCGCCCTCGAACAGGGCCGCGTTGCGCTTGGCCCACTGCCGGAGCCGGTCGCGCATGATGAGCTCGAACCCGGGCGGCCCGTCCCCGCGCAGGAACAGCGCGGAGATCTCCCGCTCGGCCAGGCATCCCTCCAGGTAGGCGCGGGCCCCGGCGATGAACAGCCGCATCGGGTCGTTCTCGCCGTCGGCCCTGGAGTCCTGGACCGCCTGCTTGGTCCGCTGGGTCTGACGGGTCTGGAACTCCTCGAAAAGGGTGAGGTAGAGGTCGGCCTTGCCGGAGAAGTGGTGGTAAAGGCTTCCGACACTCGCTCCCGCGCGGGCCACCACGTCGGTGACCCCGGTCTCGGCGAAACCACTCGTGACGAAGATCTCCCTCGCGGCGGACAGGAGCGCGACGCGCGTGGCGGCACCTCGCTCGGAGGTCCGCGCACCCACGCCTTTCACCAGTCGTTCCGTGTCGCTGCTCATGGTGGGCACATTATCCTCCGCCGACCGGTCAGAGGGGTGCCAACTACGATCGTTGCATTGACCACGAGAGGGGTTTCCCACCATGTCCGATGAGACGTCCGTTCCCGACGCCCTCGCCGCGGGAGAGCACGCACCCGATCGCAACCTCGCTCTGGAACTGGTCCGGGTCACGGAGGCCGCCGCCATGGCCGGTGCCCGCTGGGTCGGGCGGGGTGACAAGAACGGCGCCGACGGCGCCGCGGTCAACGCCATGCGCCAGCTGATCAACACGGTGTCCATGAGCGGCGTGGTGGTGATCGGCGAGGGCGAGAAGGACAACGCGCCGATGCTCTACAACGGCGAGCTCGTGGGCGACGGCAGCGGTGCGGCGTGCGACGTGGCCGTGGACCCGATCGACGGCACCCGGCTCACCGCGCTCGGCATGCCCAACGGCATCTCGGTGATCGCGGTCAGCGAGCGCGGCTCGATGTACGACCCTTCGGCCGTCTTCTACATGGACAAGCTGGTCACCGGCCCAGAGGCCGCCTCGTCGGTCGACATCAACGCGCCGGTGGCCGACAACATCGCCGCGGTGGCCCGCGCCAAGGGCGGCGAGCCCTCGGACGTGACCGTGGTCGTCCTCGACCGCCCCCGCCACGAGAAGCTCATCCGGGAGATCCGGGACGCCGGCGCCCGGATCAGGCTCATCACCGACGGCGACGTGGCCGGTGCGATCATGGCGGCCCGGGTGGGTACGGGCGTCGACCTGATGCTCGGCATCGGCGGCACCCCGGAGGGCATCATCGCCGCGTGCGCGCTCAAGTGCCTGGGCGGCGTCATCCAGGGCAGGCTCTGGCCGCAGGACGACGCCGAGCGCCGCCGGGCGCTGGACGCGGGCCTCGACCTCGACGCCACGCTGAGCACCGACGACCTGGTCAGGTCCGACGACGTGTTCTTCGCGGCCACCGGGATCACCGACGGCGAGCTCATGCAGGGCGTCCGCTACCGGGCGGGAAGGGCCATCACCAACTCCCTGGTCATGCGCGGCCGCTCGGGGACGATACGGAAGATCGAGAGCGAGCACCAGCTCTGGAAGCTGCGGGCCTACAGCGCGATCAACTTCGACAGCGCCAGCTGAGAACCGGGTTCCGGCCGCTGACCCGGAGACGGCGTCAGCGGCGGAACCAGGGGCGGCGGGGGCGCTTGGGGGACTTGGCGACGATGTTCCCGAGCGTGACGACGCCGGTGATCTCGATGACCGGCCCGTCCGGTGAGGCCGGGACCTGGTTCCTCCTTCCCCCCATGAACGCCGAGACGGGCATCTCGATCCGTACGCCCTCGGGGACGATCAGGGTGAGGGTGCCGCCCATCACGGTGACGTGCAGGGTCACGTGGCTGGACTGGAGCAGCGCGTCGCACAGGTCGAGCCTGACGTTGGCGCAGATCGCGGTGGCCGTGAACCGGGTCGGCACGACCCAGCGGCCCGAGCGCTCCTCGGAGCCGAAGAACGCCGTCACCGGGCGGACGTCGGTGCGGAGCGGCTGTGCCTCGGGCGGCAGCAGGTCGGCGGTGAGCGCGGAGAGCTCTCCCAGCGTGCGGGCGCGGTACAGGGCCTCGGTGCGCTCGTCGTGCTCCTCGTGGTCGAGGCGCCCGTCGGCGAGCGCGTCGCCCAGCACGGCGGCCACCCTCTCGCGGTCGGTGTCTCCGGCCCTCAGGTCGGCGGGACGTGGCTCGGGGGCGTGGCGGCGGACGGCGGGGGGACGGGGACTCTCCACCCTTCGACCATAATCCCTGCCGGGACTCCGG
This sequence comes from Streptosporangium sp. NPDC002721, assembly GCF_042888905.1. Lineage (NCBI taxonomy): Bacteria > Bacillati > Actinomycetota > Actinomycetes > Streptosporangiales > Streptosporangiaceae > Streptosporangium > Streptosporangium sp. NPDC002721. The sequence goes on along the minus strand of NZ_JBIAQI010000004.1, from coordinate 220,084 downwards.
CAGCGGAGCGAGCACCCCGACATGCCCCGGAGGCGGATGACAGGCCATTGACCCCCGGGTACCCCGCCCATAACCTGACGGGAACTTGAATCCCCCTCACGTTCCCCCCGGAGGTCGTCATGCCGACCCCACGTGACAGGCAGGCGCGCGTGGCGACCTGGGCGGCGTTCTTCGTCCAGGGCCTGTGCCTCTCCACCCTGCTCACCCATGTGGCCGACCTTCAGCGCAGGTTCGGGCTCAGCGACGGCGACCTCACCCTGGTCCTGCTGCTCGTGCCGGTGATCGCCGGGGTCGGCAGCGCGGTCGCGGGCCTCCTGGCGAGCCGCTACGGCAGCGGCCCGGTCCTGCGGATCTCCCAGGTCGGCGTCTGCACCGCGGTGGTCCTGTCGGGCTGGAACGACCAGCTCGCCGGCCTGTACGCGCTCAGCGCCGTGTTCGGCCTGTTCCTCGGCGCGGTGGACGCGACGATGAACATGCAGGCGGTCGCGGTCGAGCGCCGGTACGGCATGAGCGTGCTGACCGGCTTCCACGCCGTGTGGAGCGTCGGCTCGTTGCTCGGGGCCGGGTTCACCTCGGTCTTCAGCGAGCTCGGCGTGGAGCTGCGCTGGTCCTTCTCCGTCCCGGTGCTGATCGGCGCGGCGGTCTCGGTGATCATGCTTCCCCGCCTCTACGGGCGGGAGGAGGAGAGGTCCACCGAGCGGGCCGCGCACGCGGCGGCGGCCCGGGTGCCGTGGCGGCCGATCATCCCGCTCTGCCTGGCGATGGCGTTCCTGTACGTCGGCGACGCGGCGGTCTCCAACTACAGCACCATCTACATGGAGAAGGCGCTGGCGGCGAGCGGCTGGCTGGTGCCGTTCGCCTACTTCGTCTACCAGGCGACCATGCTCCTGGCCCGGGTCCCCGGCGACCTCGCCGTGCGCAGGTACGGGCCCGCGCCGGTGGTCCGGGCGGGCGCGGTGATCGCGGCCGTGGGCACGCTGGGGATCGTCGTGGCGCCCGGCGTCGCGGTGGCCGTCGTGTCGTTCGGCCTGGTCGGCATCGGCCTGTCCGTCATCGCCCCGCAGTCGTTCTCGGCCGCGGGGCGGCTGGGCGCCGGGGCGGAGACCGCGATCGCGCGGGTCAACATGTTCAACTACGTCGGCTTCCTCGTCGGCGCCGCCGTGGTCGGGACGCTCAACGACACGGTGGACATCCGGGTCGCGTTCGTGCCCGCCGCCGTCCTGGTGGCCCTGATCGTGTTCCTCGCCAGGGGCTTCCAGCCGGACCCGGAGCCCGCCGCGCGGCCCTAGCCACGCAACCCGCCGCACGCCCCTGGCCACGCAAGACCCCGCGCGGCCCTGGCCACGCCAAGACCTCACGGGCACCTCGGCCGTGGCCACGAAGGACTTCACAGCCTCACCGCGGCCGTGACCACCCGAGACCTCACAGGTAGTGGCGCTGGTCCCGTTTGGCCTGTTCGTACGCGGCGCGGGCCCGCCGCGCCTCCGGCAGCCCCGACACCTCCGCCACCGGGACGTCCCACCAGGCCGTGGTCCGGGGACCGGGGCCCGGCACCGTCTCGACGTACACGACGGTGGTGCCGACGGCCTCCCTCGCCTTGGTGAGCGCCACCCGCAGGGACTCCGGGCCGTCGGCGCGGATCACGTCGGCGCCCAGGCTGGCCGCGTTGGCGGCCAGGTCCACCGGGAGGAGGGCGCCGTCCAGCGCGCCCCCGGCCCCGCGCATCCGGTAGGCGGTGCCCAGGCGCCCCGCGCCGACCGCCTCCGACAGGCCGCCGATGGAGGCGAAGCCACGGTTGTCGACCAGCACGACGACGAGCTTGACGCCCTCCTGCACGGCGGTGGCGATCTCCTGGGCCATCATCAGGTAGGACCCGTCGCCGACCAGCACGAACACCTCGCGCTCCGGCGCGGCCAGCTTCACCCCGAGCCCTCCGGCGATCTCGTAGCCCATGCAGGAGTAGCCGTACTCGACGTGGTAGGACTTCGGGTCGGTCGCGCGCCACAGCTTGTGCAGGTCGCCGGGCATCGACCCGGCCGCGTTGACCACCACGTCCGAGGGCCGGGCCACCTCGTTCACCGTGCCGAGCACCACCGGCTGGGTCAGCGCGTCCCCGGTCGTCAGCAGGGAGACCTGCTCCTGCCAGTCGTGGGTCAGGCGCGTCGCCCTGGCGGTCCAGCCGGGGTCGGCGCTCCAGTCGCCGAGGTCCAGGGCGCGCAGCGCCTCGCGGGCGTCGGCGACGAGCATCTCGCCGGAGTGCTTGGCGGCGTCGAAGGCCGTGACGTTGACATTCAGGAACGCGGCCTCGCCGAACAGGGTGCGCGAGGCGGTGGTGAAGTCGCTGTAGCGGGTGCCGACCCCGATGACCAGGTCGGCGTCGCGGGCCAGGTCGTTGGCGGCGGCGGTGCCGGTGTGCCCGATCGCGCCGACCGCGCAGGGGTGGTCGTACGGCAGCGCCCCCTTGCCCGCCTGCGTCTCCCCCACCGGGACGCCGTGGTCGGCGGCGAACGCGGCCAGCGTCTGCCACGCCTCGCTGTAGACCACCCCGCCCCCCGCCACGACCAGCGGCCGCCTCGACCGCCTGACCAGCTCCGCCGCCCGCGCCAGCGCGGCGGGTTCGGGGACGGGCCGCGCCACGTGCCACACCCGGCGGGCGAACAGCTCCTCCGGCCAGTCGTACGCCTCCACCTGCACGTCCTGCGGCAGCGCCAGCGTGACCGCGCCCGTCTCGGCCGGGTCGGCCAGCACCCGCATCGCGGCCGGGAGGGCCGCGAGAAGCTGCTCGGGCCGGTTGATCCTGTCGAAGAACCGGGAGACGGGGCGCAGCGCGTCGTTGACGGTCACGTCGGGGAAGCGGGGGTCCTCCAGCTGCTGCAGGACCGGGTCGGCGGCGCGGGTGGCGAAGACGTCGCCGGGCAGCAGCAGCACCGGGATCCGGTTGATCGTGGCCAGCGCCGCCCCGGTGACCATGTTGGTGGCGCCGGGGCCGATCGAGGAGGTGCAGGCGAAGGCGGACAGCCGGTTGCGGGCCCGCGCGTAGCCGACGGCGGTGTGCACCATGGCCTGTTCGTTGCGCGCGAGGTAGTACGGGAGGTCGCCGTCGGTGCCCGCCCCCCGCTCGGCGAGGGCCTGCCCGATCCCGGCGACGTTGCCGTGGCCGAAGATGCCCAGGCATCCGGCCACCAGCCGGTGTTCCACCCCGTCGCGCTCCGACCACTGGTTCGCGAGGAACCGCAGGAGTGCCTGTGCCACGGTGAGTCTCATCCCGTCACCTCACAACGCCTTCGTCATCGGAAGCCTCGGGTCGATCTGCTGCTCCGCCCACGAGGAGCGGATCCAGGCGTGCCGGGGGTCGTCGCAGAAGGCCATCGACCGCTCGGGCGCGGGCCCGGCCAGCACGTTCAGGTAGTAGAGGTCGTAGCCGGGGGCCGCCATCGACGGGCCGTGGTAGCCGCTGGGGACGAGCACCACGTCGCCGCCCGACACCTCGGCCAGGGTCTCGTGGGTGCCGTACACCCGCTGGTAGCCGGGGCCGCCCTCGAAGTAGTAGATCTCCTCCAGCACGGCCTCGTGCTCGGAGGCCGTGTCGTGCTTGTGCGGCGGGTACGACGACCAGTTGCCGCCGGGGGTGAGCACCTCCACCGCGACGAGCCTGTCGCAGTCGAAGGCGTCGGGGGCGCAGAAGTTGTTCACCTGGCGGCTGGCCGACCCCGTCCCGCGCACCTCGACGGGGACCTCGTGCGCGGGGCCGTACCGCACGGGCAGGCGCCTGGTCGCGCGGGCGGCGGGGAGGGCGAAGCGGCCCTCGCCGGTGACGCGCGCGGTCGCGCCGACGGGCAGGTACGCGAAGTCGGTGACCGCGTGGAAGACCGAGGTCCTGCCCTCCAGGGTGAGCCGCTCCCCCTCGCACTCGACCACGCACGCGCCCGACAGCGGCAGGACCAGCATCTCCTCGTCGCCGGTGTCGAACTCCACGCCCTCCCCGGACAGGCAGAGCACGCGGAGCCCGGCGTACGTCCACCCGGCCGCCTCCGGGGTGATCGACAGGGCCCACGGCGCCCGCGCGGTGCTTCCCGCGGGAACGAAGGTCATGGCCGCTCCTCGCCGTCGCCGTAGCCGTCCTGGTCCGGTATCTCGTTCATGTCACCTCCAGCATCGCCGCGGCGGTGTCGACGGCCGCGGCCACGTCGTCATCGGAGGGATACAGCAACGCACGGCCCACCACCAGACCCCGCACGCCGGGAAGCCGCAGAGCCGCGCGCCAGGCCGCGTAGGTGAGCTCCGGCGCGCCGCCCGGGTCGCCGCCCAGGAGCAGCGTCGGCAGCGTGGTGGCCCGCACCACCCGTTCCATGCCGTCCACGACCGGGATCTTCAGCCAGGTGCGCGCGGAGGTCGCGCCGAGCGCCTGGGCGACGTGCATGGAGCGGATGACCCCCTCGGGGGACAGGTCGTGGGTGAGCGCGCCGCCCGCCCGGCGCGACCAGAACGGCTCGACCAGGGCGACCAGGTGGTGCGCGGCCAGTTCGGTGACGGCCCGGCCGCACGACTCCAGGGTGCGGGCGGTGGACGGGTCGTCCACGCCGATCCGGCAGAGCATCTTGCCCCCGTCGAGGCGTGCCCCGGCGATCGAGGGGACGTCGTAGGCGGTGAAGCGGTCGTCGAACTCGAAGGCCGACCCGTGTAGGCCGCCCCGGTTCATCGACCCGATGACGACCTTGCCCTCCAGCGCGCCGAGCAGCAGGAGGTCCTCGACGATGTCGGGGGTGCCGAGCAGGCCGTCCACGCCGGGCCTGGCCAGCGCCACGCACAGGCGTTCCAGCAGCTCGACGCGGCTCTCCATCGCCCCGGGACGGCCTCCGACGCCGACGACGCCCCTGGCCGTGTGGTCGGCGGCGATGATCAGAAGCCGGTCGCGCTCCGCCAGCGGCCTCCCGCGCCGCCGGGCCGCCGCCGCCTCGGCGATCCGCCAGGGATACCGCGCCCGCGTGTCGATGAGCGTCCGGTGCTCTCGCTCGTTCATGTGCCTCCCACCCCTGTCGGGCCGCCGCCGCTCGTGCCGAGCACGTCCATCACCTCGTCGAGCCGTGGCATCGCCGGGGCGCAGGCCAGCCGTCCCGCGACGATGGACCCGGCCGCGTTGGCGAACCGCAGCGTGGCCTCCAGCGGCCAGCGTTCGAGGAGACCGTGGCAGAGGGCACCGCCGAAGGCGTCTCCCGCGCCGAGGCCGTTGACCACCTCCACCGGCACCGGCGGCACCCGAACCGTCTCGGCCGCGGTCATGCCGAGCACACCTTCCGCGCCCAGCTTCACGATCGCGAGTTCGGCGCCCGCGTCGAGCAGCGCCTCGGCGGCCTCGTGCGGCTCGCGAAGGCCGGTCGCCACCTCGGCCTCCTCCAGGTTCCCCACCGCCACCGTGACGTGGCGCAGGGCCTCGCGCACCTGCTCGCGGGCCTCGCTCACGTCCGGCCAGAACATCGGGCGGTAGTCGAGGTCGAGGACGGTGTGCGGCGCGCGTCCCCTGGCCCGCCAGGCCGCGAGGTGCGCGCTCCTGGAGGGCTCCTGGGACAGGCCGGTGACGGTCGCCCAGAACAGCCGGGCCTCCGCGACGGCCGCCAGGTCCAGCTCCTCGGGGAGGATCTCCAGGTCGGGGGCCTTGGGGAAGCGGTAGAAGTAGAGCGGGAAGTCGTCCGGCGGCCGGATCTCGCAGAACGTCACCGGGGTGGGCAGGTGCGCGACCGGGGTGACGAAGCTGTCGTCGACCCCGTACTCACGCAGCGCGTCGTGCACGAAGAGCCCGAACGGGTCGTCGCCGGTCCTGGTGATCACCGAGCTGAAGTGGCCCAGCCGGGCGGCGGCCACGGCCACGTTGGTGGGACTGCCGCCCAGATACTTGCCGAAGGTCTCGACCTCGCGCAGCGACACCCCCACCTGCAGCGGGTAGACGTCGACCCCGGCCCGGCCCATGGTCAGGACCTCGATCATGCGCGCCCCTCGCCGGGCGGCCCGCCGGAGGACACCTGGCCGGAAGACACCTCGCCGGAAGGCACTCCGCCCCCCGCCCCGCCGCTCCCCGGCTCGCCGCCTCCGGGAGGCTCGGTCTCGTCGCCGGTGAGCCCCCTCAGATACGCCAGGCTCTCGCGGACGTTCTCCTTGGGGTCGTTGGAGTCGTCCTCGGCGGAACCCAGCACGACGTCCTGCTCCAGGACGTACCAGCCGTCGTACCCGGCCCCGGTCAGGCCGCCGACGATGGCGGGGAGGTCGACGTCGCCCCGGCCCAGCGGCCGGTAGAGGCCCTCCTTCACCGCCCGGGTGTAGGTGAGCTCGCCCGCCCTGACCCGTTCGGCCATGGCGGCGTCCACGTCCTTGAGGTGGACGTGCGCGACCCGTCTCGCGGCCCGGGAGACCAGTTCGGCGGGGTCGGTGCCGCCCGCGAGGAGGTGGCCGGTGTCGAGGCAGAGCGGCATCGCGCTGTCGTCGAGCACCCGCTGGACCTCCTCCCGGTTCTCCACCACGGTCCCGACGTGCGGGTGCAGGGTGACGGTCCTGCCGAACTCCTTGGCGTTCTTGAGGATCCGGCGCAGGTTGCCGGTGAGGGTCTTCCAGGCGGCCGCGTCCAGCTCCGGCCTGGCGTCGTAGCTCTCGCCGCCGGTGGAGGCGGCCAGCACGACCACGTCCACCTCGCCGTCCATGAAGGCGCGCATCGCGGCCCGGACGACCGGGAGCGGGTCGTGGTCGGCCTCGTGCAGGACGACGGGGACGAACCCGCCCACCGCCCGCAGCCCGTACCCCGCGAGGAGGGAGCGGCAGCGCGTCGGCGAGGGGGGCAGGAACCCGTCGGGGCCGAGCTCGGTGGCCGTCAGGCCCAGCTCCCTCATCTCGGCGAGCACCCGGGAGCGATCCAGCTGCCGCCCCCAGCCGGGGACCTCGCAGACGCCCCAGGAGATGGGCGCTCCGGCCGTCCTCACCGGACCACCGCCACCGACGGCACCGGTCTCTCGTACAGGGTCGCCTCTTCTCACACGATCACCTCCGTGACGCGCACCGGACGCCCCTCGCGACGGGAGAGCTCAGCGGCCTCGGCGAGGTAGAGCGCGGCGAGGGCGTCCTCGACGGTGCAGGGACTCTCCGTCTCCCCCCGCGCCGCACCGAGAAACGCGCCGAGCTCGGCGGCGTAGGCGGGCTCGAACCTGGCCGTGAAGTCGGGCCAGGGCTCGCCCGGCGGCTGAAGGCCCTCGGCGCTGGTCAGCGGCACGCGCGGATCGAGGCCGACCGCCAGCGTCCGCCGGGTGCCCGCCAGCTCCATCCGCACGTCGTACCCGGCGCCGTTGTAGCGCGAGCCCTGCAGGGTGACGAGCGTGCCGTCGTCCATGGTGAGCAGCGCGGCGCTGTTGTCGACGTCCCCCGCCTCGGCGAAGAACGCCTCCCCCCGGTTGGCGCCGGTCGCGTAGACGGTGTCGGCCTCCCTGCCGGTGACCCAGCGCAGGATGTCGAAGTCGTGGATGTGGCAGTCGCGGTAGATGCCCCCCGAGCGCGGGATGTATCCGGGGTCGGGCGGGTGGGGGTCGGCGCTCACCATGTGCACCCGTTGCAGCGTGCCCAGCTCGCCTCCGGCCAGCGCCTTCCGCGCGGTGGCGTACCCGGCGTCGAAGCGCCGCTGGAAGCCGATGTGCACGAGCGTGCCGCTCCGCCTGACCGCGTCGAGCACCCGCAGGGTCTCCCGTACGCCGGCCGCCACCGGTTTCTCGCAGAACACCGGCACCCCCTCGGCGCAGGCGCGCAACAGCAGCTCGGCGTGGGTGGCCGTGGGGGTGGCGACCACCACCGCGTCGCTGTCGAACGCGTCCCCCACCCGGGCTCCCAGCCTGGCGGCCACCTCCGCCGCCCGCCCGCCGTCCGCGTCGCTCACCACCAGCTCGCCGACCCCGGGATGCGCCGCCAGGGTCGCGGCGTGGAACGCCCCGATCCGGCCGAGTCCCAGCAGCCCAACACGCATCGTGCCTCCGGAGGAGAAGAAAGCGGTCGATCTCCAGTTCTAGGCGACGAGGCAGGAGCCGTCAAGAATTTGTCAGGACATAAGGACGATTCCCCGGACCGCCCTTGACACGTGTTCGCAGGTGGGGGGCTTAACCACCAGGTGAAAGGGCGTCCGCGAGGGCGCGGATCGTCGCGTCGGCGCGGCGGGCGGGCAGGCGGGCGAAGCCCATCACCAGCGCGGGCGGGCCCGGGGCGTGCCGCATCGGGCCCACCGGCTCGACCGCGAGCCCGCAGTCCTGGGCCGTCTCCGCCACCGCCTCCTCGTCCCAGCCGTACGGCAGCTCGGCGAGCAGGTGGAGCCCGGCGGAGACGCCCCGCACGGTGATCTCGGGAAGGTGCTCGCCGAGGGCGAGCGCGAAGGCGTCGCGGCGGGCACGGTACTCGCGGCGCATCCTTCTCAGGTGCCGGTCGTAGCCGCCGGTCGTGACGAAGTCGGCCAGGACGTACTGCTCCAGGACCGGTGAGCCCAGGTCCAGCTCGCCGCGGGCCAGCCGCAGCGACTCGGCGATCTCCGGCGGGGCGGCCACCCAGCCCAGGCGGAGCCCGGGGGCGAGGGACTTGCTGACGCTCCCGATCAGGATCACCCGGTCGGCGGCCAGCCCCTGCAGGCAGCCCACCGGGTCGCGGTCGAAGCGGAACTCCGCGTCGTAGTCGTCCTCCAGGATCGCCGCCCCGGTCGCGGCGGCCCACCCGATCAGCTCGGCGCGGCGGCGGGGCGAGAGCACGACGCCCGTCGGGTACTGGTGCGCGGGGGTGAGCAGCACCGCGTCCGCCCCGGACGCGGCCAGGGCCCCGACGTCGACGCCCTCGCCGTCCACCGGGACGGCGACCAGGTCGGCGCCCGCGGCGCGCAGCAGCGGGAGCTGGCGTCCCCCGGCCGGGTCCTCGACCGCCAGCCGGATCCGCCCGGGGGCCGGCACCGGCCGCGCGGCCCGCCGGACGTACCAGCCGAGGTCGTGGGGCGAGCGGCCCCGGGGGAGCCTCCCCGCGAGCGCCTGGATCGTGAGGCTGATCCCCTGGGCCACCCCGCCCACGACCACCAGGTTGTCCGGGCTCACGTCGGCCGCCCTCACCCTCCTGAGGTAGGCGGCCAGCTCCTCGCGCAGCACCTGGACGCCGCCGGGGTCGCCGTAGTCCAGGGCATCGGCGGGCAGCGCGGCGAGCGTCCTGCGCATCGAGGCCAGCCACCGCTCCCTGGGGAAGGCCCCCAGGTCGGGCGCGGTGGAGCGGCGCCCGAGGTGCGCCTCGCGCTCCTCTTCCCCGCCTCGGTTCTCCGGAGTACCGCCTCGGTTCTCCGGAGTACGGGAAGTGCCGCCGGGGAGGGCGGGACGGCTCGCCACCGGGGCCACGACGGTCCCGGCCCCGACCCTGGAGATCAGGAAACCCTCGGCGACCAGCTGCTCGTACGCCTCGACCACCACGCCCCGGGAGAGCCCGAGGTCCCTGGCCAGCTCGCGGCTGGCGGGCAGCCTGACCCCCGCGGCCAGGCGCCCGCGCCGTACGGCCTCGCGGAGCTCGCGGGCGATCTGGGCGGCGACGCCGCCCGCCGCCCGGTCGACGACGAGGTGCAGATCGGCCAATTGGTCCTCTGTTTCACCGTCACATTGGACCCGACAGGGGCACCATTGGCTTCCTAGCATTCCGCACATGAACGTGGATGTCAGCACTCCTCCCCGTCCCGCCACCCGGCTGGAGCCACGCGGCCCGGTCCAGGCCGCGACGGCGATGTTCCTGGTGGGCACCCTGGCGGCGGTCGCCGGCGTGATCGGGGGCTACCCGATCTACGGCGGCCAGACCCTGCGCCACCTGCTGGCGGCCGCGGTCCTGCTCACCGTCGCCCGCGTCATGGGCCTGCGGTTCGTACGGCTCACGCCCCGCGAGACGGCGCTGCTGGCGACGCTCTCCCTGACGGGGCTGGTGATCTTCAACGTATGCGTGATCGAGGCGACCCGGCACGGCGGCCCGGCCCTGGTCGGGACCGTCCTCGGCACCGTTCCGCTGGCGCTCGCCCTGCTCGGCGGGCGCCCCTCGCCCCGGCTCCTCGGGGCGGCGGCACTGGTGGCCACCGGGGCGACGGTGGCCGCCGGGCTGGGCACCGGCGACCTGCCCGGACTGCTCTGGTCGCTGGGCGCGCTGGGATGCGAGCTCTGCTTCTCCCTGCTGGCCATCCCGCTGCTGCCGAAGCTGGGCGCGGTACGCGTCTCGGCGTACTCGGTGACGCTGGCCGTGCCGATGTTCGTGGCCGCCGGTCTGCTCACGGACGGCACCGCGATGTTCCGCGTGCCGACGGTGCCCGAGGCCGCGGGGCTGGGCTACCAGGCGCTGGTCGTGACGGCCCTGGCGTTCTTCCTCTGGTACGACGCCCTGCCCCGGCTCGGCCCGGGAAGGGCGGGGCTGTTCGCCGGGCTGATCCCGGTCGGCGCCATCGTCACCGGCGCCGCCCTCGGCCTGGGCACGCCCTCGGTGCCCGACCTGGCCGGCGCCGCGCTGGTGGTCACCGGCATCGTCGTCGGCCTCAGTACCTCGGGCTCACCCGCTGCGGGGGCACGCCGGCCGGCTGGGGCGGAGCGGCCGGCTGGGGCGGGGCGGTCCGCTGCCGGGGGATCTCGACCTGCTGGGGCAGGTTGACCTGTCGCGCGGGCTCGCTCGCCCGCTGCAGGGGCAGAACCACCCGTTGCGAGGGCAGGCTCGCCTTCCCCGAGGCGACGTCAAGCCGCTGCCGGGAGATGGTCAGCGGGGGCTCCGGCCAGCTCACCGGCCATTCGGGGGTGCGGCCGTTGGATTCCTTGATGCTCGTCAGCGTGATGGCTATCAGTGACACGCCGAGACCGGCCACCACGAAGACGCCCATGATCACGAGCAGGACGATGTTCCCGGCCAGGACGGTGTTTCCGATGTTCATGATGCCCCCAGCTTCCCCGGACGCTCGGCCCGGCTCTTCCAGCTTCTCTCGTACATTCGGACACACCCCCTTAAAAGCCGCATAACCAACTAATATTTGTCCTAAATATGCCGATTTAATGTCATATATCTGCTCACTTGCGCGCGGCCTCGGAGCGGCGAGGACCGCGCGGATGGAGCGTGAACGCGAGGCCGTACCCTCTAGGGAAAACACGCCCGCACGGAGGATCGACGACGATGCCCGAGTTCGACTACACCGACCTGCTTCCCATGGGACCGGACGAGACGGAGTACCGTCTGATCACCGCCGAGGGGGTACGGGTCGTCGAGGCCGCGGGCCGCAGGTTCCTGGAGGTCGAGCCCGAGGCGCTGCGACTCCTCACCGAGAACGCGATCCACGACATCTCCCACTACCTGCGGTCGTCCCACCTCGCCCAGCTCCGCAAGATCATCGAGGACCCCGAGTCGAGCGGCAACGACCGCTTCGTCGCCCTCGACCTGCTGAAGAACGCGTCGATCTCGGCGGGCGGCGTGCTCCCGATGTGCCAGGACACCGGCACCGCGATCGTGATGGGCAAGCGCGGGCGCCACGTGCTCACCGACGGCGCCGACGCCGAGCACATCTCCCGGGGGGTCTACGACGCCTACACCCGGCTGAACCTGCGCTACTCCCAGATGGCCCCCCTCACCATGTGGGAGGAGAAGAACACCGGCTCCAACCTCCCCGCGCAGATCGAGCTCTACGCCGAGGACCCGGGCGGCCACCCCGACGAGTACAAGCTGCTGTTCATGGCCAAGGGCGGCGGCAGCGCCAACAAGTCGTTCCTGTACCAGGAGACGAAGGCGGTGCTGAACGAGAAGCGGATGCTCCAGTTCCTGGAGGAGAAGATCCGCTCGCTCGGGACCGCCGCCTGCCCGCCGTACCACCTGGCGATCGTCGTCGGTGGCACGTCCGCCGAGTTCGCCCTGAAGACCGCGAAGTACGCCAGCGCCCGCTACCTGGACTCCATCCCCACCGAGGGCTCCCCCTCGGGCCACGGCTTCCGCGACACCGAGCTGGAGGCCAAGGTCTTCGAGCTCACCCAGAAGCTCGGCATCGGCGCGCAGTTCGGCGGCAAGTACTTCTGCCACGACGTCCGCGTCATCCGCCTCCCCCGCCACGGCGCCTCCTGCCCCGTCGCCATCGCGGTCTCCTGCAGCGCCGACCGCCAGGCCCTGGCGAAGATCACCCCCGAGGGGGTCTTCCTTGAGCGGCTGGAGACCGACCCGGCGCGGTTCCTGCCGGAGACCACGGACGACCACCTCTCGGACGACGTCGTCAAGATCGACCTCAACCGCCCGATGCCGGAGATCCTCGCCGAACTGACCAGATACCCGGTCAAGACCCGCCTGTCGCTCACCGGGCCGCTGGTGGTCGCCCGCGACATCGCCCACGCCAAGATCGGCGAGCTGCTGGACGCGGGCGGCGAGATGCCCGAGTACCTCAAAAACCACGCGGTCTACTACGCGGGCCCCGCCAAGACCCCCGAGGGCTACGCCTCCGGCTCCTTCGGCCCCACCACCGCCGGGCGCATGGACTCCTACGTCGAACGCTTCCAGGCGGCCGGGGGCTCCAAGGTCATGCTCGCCAAGGGCAACCGCTCCAAGCAGGTCACCGACGCGTGCAAGGCCCACGGCGGCTTCTACCTCGGCTCCATCGGCGGCCCCGCCGCCCGGCTCGCCCAGGACTGCATCAAGAAGGTGGAGGTCCTCGAATACCCCGAGCTGGGCATGGAGGCCGTCTGGAAGATCGAGGTCGAGGACTTCCCCGCCTTCATCGTCGTCGACGACAAGGGCGAGGACTTCTTCACCGACTCCACCGGCCCCGTCCTCACCATCGGCCGCCGCTGACCGCCCCCGGCGTCAGGATCCGCCGTACAGGCGCCCGAGGTCGACCAGCTCGACGTCGGAGCGCCGTGCGGCGGTGTGCGCGAGGTCGGCGGTGAACCCCGCCCGCGAGAACAACAGGATCTTGGGCAACGCGACGACCTTCGCGCTGGGCAGCAGCCCCCGGAGGTGTTCGAGACGCTGGAGTTCGGCGAGGGAGACGGGGGTGATGGTCGACTTGGCCTCCCCGATCGCGGTGATCCTGTCGGCCGCGAAGGGATTCGTCTCGGTCACCACGATGTCCAGCTCGTGGCCCTGCCGGTGCTCCCTGCAGGGGATCCGCGTGGGCCGGACGGCCGCCGCGACACCCCCGAGGGTCTCGGCGGCGGCGTGTTCGAAGCACCACTCCCTGGAGAGGTCCTCGAAGTGCGGACCGTAGATCTTCCCTGACACCGTGTCCGCGTTGGCGGCCCAGACCTGGGCCGCCCGCCGTACGACCAGCTCGGGCTCATGCCGCTGGACGATCAGCTGATGGAAGCGGACGATGGGTTCCGCGACGCGGAACAGGGCGCGCTTCTCCCGCAGGGCGTCGTCGACCTGCTCGATCAGGCCGATGTCCTGAAGTCCCGACAGCAGATGTGCCAGGGCACCGCTCGGGCGGCCGAGCGCCGAGGCGATCTCCGAACGCCGGTGGTTGCCGGCGCTGAGAGCGCTCAGCGTCGCGGCGTAGGAGGTCGGATCGGCGATCGAGGGTTCCTCCCTGAGCAGGAGCGCGCCCTCGCGGAACATGGCCGAAGCCGGGTTGAGGAGGCGCCGCTCCACCCATCCGTCGAACTTCGCCAGGTCGGCCGGCCCGGATCCACCGCACATCTCAAGGTAGGCCGGGGTCCCGCCGACCAGGGCGTTCAGCCGGAACGCGAGTTCGGGGTCGTGGCCGACCTCCCAGAAGGCGGCGGCGTCGCGGAACCGAGGGCGTCCGCGATGGGGCGGTAGAGGCGGTCGGCGGGCCATGGGTCGGGGCCGTCGAAGCCGTAGGCGGAACCGGCGGGCTCGCCGCCGACGCGGGCTGTCACGCAACGGAAGCCCGGCCTGCCCGTCTGCGACGGCAGGCGCGCGACGAAGGCCTCGACCTGGTCGGGGGTCTCGTGCCACGGCGGCGGCGCGAACGCCGCCGCGTAGATCGGCCTCAACGCCGCGGCGCTCGGCACCGCGTCGTCGAAGACCGGCGGCACGAGACCTCCTGGACCAAATCGACACTCGCCATCATGCTGCAACTGCAACCTCTTCGCATAGACGGAGACCTAGGTCGCAAGACTGATGCAGATGCGAATCACTTGCAATAGTGTCCGAAGGAAAGGTGATCAACGAGGAGGTAGCCCGCATGGGTGAGTACGTCCTGCCCGACATGCCCTACGACTACGCGGCCCTGGAGCCCGCGATCACCGGGGAGATCCTGGAGCTGCACCACTCCAAGCACCACGCCGCGTACGTCAAGGGCGCCAACGACACCCTGGAGCGGCTGGCCGAGGCGCGCGACAGGGGCGAGTTCGGCGGGCTGGTCGGACTGGAGAAGACCTTCGCCTTCAACCTGTCCGGGCACGTGCTGCACTCGATCTTCTGGGAGAACCTCTCCCCGGACGGCGGCGACCGCCCCGACGGCGAGCTGGCCGCGGCTATCGACGAGCACTTCGGCTCCTTCGAGGCCTTCCAGAGGCAGCTGAGCGCCGCCACCGCCGGGGTGCAGGGCTCCGGCTGGGGCATCCTGGCCTGGGAACCGCTGGGCCGCCGCCTGGTCGTCGAGCAGGTCTACGACCACCACGGCAATGTCGGGATGAACTCCACCCCGCTGCTCGTGTTCGACGCCTGGGAGCACGCCTATTACCTGCAGTACCGCAACGTGCGGCCCGACTATGTCGAGAAGCTGTGGAGTCTGGTCAACTGGGCAGATGTCACGCAACGTTTCTCAACAGTTACTAGCGCGAAAATCTGACCCAAGTTGGCAAGAAGAATCGGCCCGGTCTCTACTGGTCGCATTACGCAAATCGGTAAGCTGCACCACATGCGTGCGCCGCCCGGATACCTTCTCGCAGCGCGCTACCGGCTGTCGGAACCGGTGGGGCGCGGCGGCATGGGCACCGTCTGGCGGGCACACGACGAGTTGCTCAACCGCGAAGTGGCCGTCAAGGAGGTGCGCCTGCCCCTGGTCCTCGACGAGGAGCTGCGCGCCGAGCTGTGCGCCAGGACCGAGCGCGAGGGACGCGCGACCGCGATGGTCGCCCATCCCTCCGTCATCACCGTCTTCGACGTCGTCACCGAGGACGAGCGCCCCTGGATCGTGATGGAGCTGCTCCGCGCCCGTTCGCTGGAGCAACTTCTCCAGGACCACGGGCCGCTGCCGCCGCGCCAGGTGGCGGAGATCGGCCGGCAGGTCCTGGGCGCGCTGCGCGCCGTGCACGCCAAGGGGATCCTGCACCGCGACGTGAAGCCGAGCAACGTCCTGGTGACCGACGACCGGGCCGTGCTCACCGACTTCGGCCTGGCCGCGCTCGAAGGCGACGTGTCGATCACCCAGGCGGGCATCGTGCTGGGTTCGGCCGGATACATCGCCCCCGAGCGCGTGCTGGGGGCCAAGGCCAGCCCGGCCGGCGACCTGTGGTCGCTCGGCGCGACCCTCTACACCGCCGTCGAGGGCCGGGGCCTGCACGGGCGCCGTACGGCCGCGGCCGCGCTCGCCGCGCTGACCAGTGGCGAGCCGATTCCCATGGAGCGGGCCGGACCGCTCACCCCGGTGCTGCGCGGCCTGCTCACGATCGACCCCAACTCCCGGCTCGACGCGGGACGGGCCTCGATGATGCTCGCCCGGGTGGCGGCCGGCGGGATGGTCGAGGAGCACTTCTCCAGGCCGCCAGGGAGACCCGACGGCAGGCCGTCCACGAGCGGGTCCGACGGGGCGTCGGCCCCGCCGTTCAGCCGCCGCTCGCAGCACCGCGGGATGCACCGGGTCGGCTCCGCGCCGCCACCGGCGCCCCGGCCCTCGTCGCCCGGCACACCCCCGCCGCCCTCGGGGCCCGCCTCGGGGCCGACACCCCAGCTTCGCGCGCACCGGCGGCCCGGCGAGGGCGTCCACCGGAAGCCTGCGGAGTTTTCGCCAACCTATCGCCCATTTGTCCGTTTTATGACACCCTTCATAAGGTTGGTCCTCCCGCGTCTTCTCTGGCCGAGGGAACTCCGTAAGCGCGGGTAAAGCGCTTCTCAAGGTTGAATGGCTATCTTCTTCTCATGCCGGAACAGCAGACGCGTGTGCTCGCGGACCGTTACGAGCTGATCGCGCCGCTCGGCCGGGGCACGATGGGCACCGTTTGGAAAGCCCACGACCGTTCCCTCGGCCGTGAGGTCGCCATCAAGGAGATCCGCCAGGAGCCCGGCCTCAGCGAGGCGCAGCGCACCGAACTTCGGGAACGGATGATCCGCGAGGGTCGTACGGCCGCCCGCATCAGCCACCCCTCGGTGGCCACCGTCCACGACGCCATCGTCGAGGACGGCAGCCCCTGGATCATCATGGAGCTCGTACAGGCGCGTTCCCTGGAGCAGGTGATCGAGGAGGAGGGGCCTCTCCCACCCCGGCTCGTCGCCGAGATCGGGGCCGACCTGCTGGGGGCGCTCCGCGCGGCCCACGCCCAGGGGGTCCTGCACCGCGACGTGAAACCCGGCAACGTGCTGATCACCGAGAGCGGCCGGGTGGTCCTCACCGACTTCGGCATCGCCAAGGCCGAGGGCGACACGAGCCTCACCAAGACCGGCATGGTGATCGGCTCTCCCGGATACACCGCGCCCGAGCGGGCCCGTGGCGAGCACACCGGGCCCGAGTCGGACCTGTGGTCCCTCGGCGCCACGCTGTACTTCGCGGTCGAGGGCCGTCCCGCCTACGAGCGGTCGTCGGTGGCGGAGACGCTGGCCGCGCTGATGAGCGAGCAGGTCGACCCGCCGACCCAGGCGGGGCCGCTGCGCCCGGTGCTCGAACAGCTGCTGGAGAAGGACCACACGGCGCGGCTGACGGCCGGTCAGGCGGGCGCGCTGCTCCGGGCGGTGGCCGACACCCCCTCGCACCTCGCGGACTCCCTGCCGCCGCCCCCGGCGCCCGCCGCCCCCACCTTCGCGCCGTCTCCCCCGGCCGCCGAGATCCCCCTCGTGGAGGACGCCGGGGACGCCGGGGACGCCGGGGACACTAGGGACGCTGGAGACACCGACACCGGAGACGCTGACGCCGAGCGGGAGCCTGAGGGGCCCGACGACACCGGTGAGCCTGACGCCCCTGACGCTCCCGACGACACCGACGGTTTCGACGCCGACCGCACCATGATGGTCATCCGCCCCAAGGACGGCCTGCGCATCCCCGGCGGGACGGCGCCCGCCGAGCCCTCCCCGTCCCCGGCGTCCTCCTCCGGCCGCCCGAAGACCTCGCCCTACCCCGACCGGCCGCCCCTCGCGGAGCCTGGCAGGCCGGTCGCGGGACGGCAGGGCCCTCCCGGCCTCGGCACCCCCGTCGCGGGAGGTTCCGTGATCCGCGGCGCCTTCGGGAGGCAGGGTGATTCCGGGCCGGGTACGTCCGGGCGGGGCACGTCCGGGCGGGGCACGTCCGGGCCGGGCACGTCAGGGCGGGGTGCCTTCGAGGAGACGGCCGAGGAGACGGCGGCCTTCGGAGGGCCGGGGAGCGAGTCGGCGGCCACGCCGCCCCACGGGTTCCCGGTGAGCGGCAGGCCCGACCTCTCCGTCACCCCGCCGCACGGCTTCCCCCCGGTCGATCCGGATCTCGCGGGGGCTCCCGGCTCCGAAGCCCTTCCCCCACCGCTGAGGCTCTTCCCCGACAACCGGCCCGGTCCCGACAACCGGCCCCCCGGCACCGGAGGCCCGCCCGGCCAGGAGGGGCCGGTGTCCTCACAGCCCTGGCGCCCGCCGGGTCCCGAGGCGTCCGACGGCGCCTACCGCTCCCCGGGCCTGGGCACCGACCTGTTCGCGATCGCGGGCCAGAACGCCCAGCCCGACCCCGGCCGCCCCGGGCCGAGGAAGCCGCCGTCGCAGAAGGCCCGGATCGGCGTCCTCGTGCTCATGGGCGTGGCGGCGATCGCCCTCGTGGTGATCATGATCCTGACAGTGGCCGCCTTCTTCTGACGGCTTCCTTCTGACGGCTTCCTTCTGACGGCTTTCTTCTGACGGCTTCCGACGAGCACGGCCCGGAGTACGACTCCGGGCCGTGCTCCGGGCCGTGTCCCGGGCACGGCACGCGACGAGGAACCCCGTACCCACCACACCCCGCCCCGGTTTGATTCCCTCCTCAGGACGCAGACTGGGTTCATGAGCGAGTATCGGATCGAGCATGACTCGATGGGTGAGGTACGGGTTCCCGCGGGCGCGAAGTGGCGGGCGCAGACCCAGCGGGCGGTGGAGAACTTCCCCGTCTCCGGGCGAGGGCTGGAGGTACCGCACATCGCGGCGCTCGGCCTGATCAAGGCACTCGCCGCCGAGGTCAACGCGGAGCTGGGGGTGCTCGACAAGGAGCTGGCGCAGGCGATCGCCGAGGCCGCCACCGACGTCGCGGAGAACGAGTGGGACGGCGAGTTCCCCGTCGACGTCTTCCAGACCGGCTCCGGCACCTCCTCCAACATGAACGCCAACGAGGTGATCGCCACCCTCGCCGAGGAGCGGCTGGGCCGTCCCGTCCACCCCAACGACCACGTGAACGCCTCGCAGTCGTCCAACGACGTCTTCCCCACCTCCATCCACGTCGCCGCCACGACCGAGGTCTCGTACCACCTGATCCCCTCGCTGCGGCACCTGGCCACCGCGCTGCGGGACAAGTCGCTGGAGTTCGACGGCGTGGTCAAGGCGGGGCGCACGCACCTGATGGACGCCACCCCGGTCACGCTGGGACAGGAGTTCGGCGGGTACGCCACGCAGATCGACAACGGCATCGCGCGGGTGCGGAGCGCGCTGCCTCGCCTCGCCCAGCTGCCCCTGGGCGGCACTGCGGTCGGCACCGGGGTCAACACCCCGCCCGGCTTCGCGGCCAAGGTCATCGAGAGGCTGCGCGAGGCCACCGGACTGCCGTTCTCGGAGGCTCCCGACCACTTCGAGGCCCAGGGTGCCCGGGACGCGGTCGTGGAGCTCTCCGGCCAGCTCCGCACGGTCGCGATCTCGCTCAACAAGATCGCCAACGACCTGCGCTGGATGGGGTCCGGCCCGCGGGCGGGACTGGGCGAGATCAACCTGCCCGACCTGCAGCCCGGCTCCTCGATCATGCCCGGCAAGGTCAACCCGGTCGTCCCCGAGGCGGTGACCATGGTCGCCGCCCAGGTCATCGGGAACGACGCGGCCATCGCCTTCTCCGGCGCCTCGGGCACGTTCGAGCTCAACGTGATGCTCCCGGTCATCGCGCGCAACGTCCTGGAGTCGGTGCGGCTGCTCGCCAACGCCTCCCGCCTGCTGGCCGACCGGTGCGTGCACGGCATCACCGCCAACGTCGACCGCATGCGCGAGTACGCGGAGTCGTCGCCGTCGATCGTCACCCCGCTCAACCCGTACGTGGGGTACGAGGAGGCCGCGAAGATAGCGAAGCAGGCCCTGGCGGAGCGCAAGACCATCCGCGAGGTCGTGATCGAGCGCGGCCACACCACCAACGGCACCCTCACCGAGGAACGGCTCGACGAGCTGCTGGACGTCCTGTCCATGACCCGGCCGCCCTCGTAGCCCGCGTCCCGGCCGCCGTCGCGGGCCGGTGACCGGACCGGCGTGACGGACCGGCGGATCCAGATGCCAGCCCTACCGGCGCCGTAGACCGGCCGCCTGGGAGACTGGGGCATGACCCAGATCAAGTTCTACGGCCGCGGGGACGTGTGGGCCGACCGGCGCCGGGAGATCTCCGACACCGTCCACGGCTGCCTGGTGGACGTGTGGAAACTCCCCGAGGACAAGCGGTTCCACCGGTTCCTGCTGCTGGACGCCGAGGACATGATCTGCCCGCAGCGGAGCGAGCGGTACCTCATCGTGGAGATCATCTGCTTCGGCGGCCGGTCGGACGAGGCCAAGCGCTCGCTGATCCGTACCCTGTTCGCCAGGGTCGGGGAAGCGTTCGACCTCCCCGCCGAGGACCTGGAAATCGTGATCATGGAGTCCCCCAAGGTCAACTGGGGCATCCGCGGCCTCCCCGGCGACGAACTCACGCTCATGTACCCGGTCACCATCTGAGCCACGCGCGGCCCCGGCCGCCGTCACCGCGCCCCTCGGCGGCGACCGGCTCCGGGCGTTCGTCCCTCGGAAGTCCCTCCCAAGTCCCTCCCGAGCCCCTGGGAACGGGTACGGATACGGCGAAGGCGGCGCCCCGCCGGAGCGGAGGATCGCCACATAAGCACGCGGCGGAGTGTGGGGGTGGGCGACATGGGCCGGGATTCGGGTCATTGCCTAGATTCGGCAGCATGATTGACCTAGCGGGTCGGCGAGCCGTAGTGACCGGGGCGGGTAGCGGGATCGGGCGCGCCTGCGCGCACCGGCTGGCCGTGGCGGGCGCACACGTGGTGGTGGTCGACATCGACGCCGAGGCGGCGGCGAAGGTCGCCGCGGAGATCTCGGGGACGCCCGTCGTCGCGGACCTGTCGGAACCGGACTTCGTCCGGGCGATCCCGCCCGGTGCGGACATCGTGGTGAACAACGCCGGGTTCCAGCACGTCGCCCCGATCGAGGAGTTCCCCCCGGAGGTGTTCTCCAAGATCCTCAAAGTGATGGTCGAGGCGCCCTTCCTGCTGGTCAGGGAGACCCTGCCCGGCATGTACGAACGCGGCTGGGGCCGGATCGTCAACATCTCCTCGGTCCACGGGCTCCGTGCCTCGCCCTACAAGTCGGCGTACGTCACCGCCAAGCACGCCCTCGAAGGGCTGTCCAAGACGATCGCGCTGGAGGGCGCCCCGCACGGCGTCACCTCCAACTGCGTGAACCCCGCCTACGTCCGCACGCCCCTGGTGGAGAACCAGATCGGCGCGCAGGCCGGCACCCACGGCATCGGCAGGGACGAGGTGGTCGAGCAGATCATGCTCGCCCCCGCCGCCGTCAAGCGGCTGATCGAACCCGAGGAGGTCGCCGAGCTCGTCGCCTACCTCTGCGGCCCGCACGGCTCCTTCATGACCGGCACCTCCCTCCCCATAGACGGCGGCTGGACCGCCCGCTGACCTCCATGAGACCGCGCTGGAGACTGGACCGACGAGAGAAGGAGCCCGGTAAGAGCGGCCGAACCGCGACGCGAAGCGTCGCCGTGAACACAGCGTCGCCATGAACGGAGAATGGTCGCCATGAGCACACGGGTCTTTCTCGAACTGCTGGCCAGGGAGGCGTCGGCGGTCGAGTTCGAGGGGCCCGTTCTCGCGGCGAGGAGCGGCGGGGCCGACGCGGAGGCGCTGGCGGAGCTGGAGGAGGCCAAGCTCGCCGCGCTGAAGGTGCGGGCGCTGCTGCGGCGCAGGGCGAAGCGCGAGGCGGAGCTGTCGGCGCTGTTCGACACGGCGGGGGACCTGGCCGGGCTGCGGGACCTGGACGCCGTCCTGGAGGCCATCGTGCACCGGGCCAGGCAGCTGCTCGGCACCGACGCCGCCTACATGACGCTGCACGACCCCGAGCGGGGCGACACCTGGATGCGGGTGACCGACGGCTCGGTGTCGGCGAAGTTCCGGGCGCTGCGGCTGGCCATGGGCGCCGGGCTCGGCGGCCTGGTCGCCCAGACCGCCACCCCGTACTCCACCGCCGACTACTTCGCCGACGAGCGCTTCCGCCACAAGACCGACATCGACGACGCGGTGCTCGAAGAGGGGCTGGTCGCCATCCTCGGCGTACCGCTCAAGCTGGGCGCCCGGGTGATCGGCGTGCTGTTCGCCGCCAACCGGAGCGTGCGGCCCTTCACCCAGGACGAGGTGGTGCTGCTGGGCTCGCTGGCGGCGCACGCGGCGGTGGCGATCGACAACGCCCGGCTGCTGCAGGAGACCAGGAACGCGCTGGAGGAGCTCAGCGAGGCCAACCGGCAGGTGAACGCGCACAGCCAGGCCGTGGAGCGCGCCGCGCTCGCGCACGACCGGATGACCGGCCTGGTGTTGCGCGGCGGCGGGGTCGAGGACGTGGCGGCGGTGGTGACGGAGGTGCTCGGCGGCTCGCTGACGGTGCTCGACGACGCCGGGCGCCCGATCGCCGGGGACGCGGGCGTGCTGGAGGAGGACGCGCCGGTCGAGACGGCGTCCGACCAGCCGGCGTCAGGCCCGGGAACGAGCCGGAGAGCGGGCTCGAAGCCCGGCGCCAGGCAGAGGACGCGCAAGGCCACGGAGGTGATCGCGGACGCCGCGCGGTCGTCGAGGGCGCTGGGGCGGACCGTGCGGCAGGGAGACCTGCTGGTCGCGTCGGTGGACGTGGGCGCGGAGCCGCTGTGCACGCTGGTGCTGCGCAACGGCGGTCAGGTGTCGGACGCCGACCAGCGCATCCTGGAGCGGGCCGCTCTGGTGACCGCGCTGCTCCTTCTGTTCAGGCGTACGGTGGCCGAGGCCGAGGGCCGGGTCAGGGGCGAGCTCCTCGACGACCTGATCTCGCGGCCCGCCCTCGACGGCCTGGCCGACCGCGCCCGGCGGGTGGGGGTGAACCTCGACCGCGACCACGTGGTGGTCGTGGTCCGCCACGGCGGCGGCCGGGAGCGGGCCGCGTTCTGGGCGTCCTCCCAGGCGACGCTGCACCACGGCCTCGCCGCGCAGCGCGGCGACGAGGTGGTCCTGTTGCTTCCCGGCGACCGGCCGGGCCCGCTGGCCAAGCGGGTGGCGGCCGAGCTGAGCGCCTCGCTCGGCCACCCGGCCACCGCGGGCGCGGGAGGGCCCGTGCGCGGCGCCGCGGAGGTGGCCGCCGCGCACCGGGAGGCCCAGCGCTGCGCCGACGCCCTGGTGGCGCTGGGCAGGGCCGGGGAGGGCGCCGGGGCCAGGGAGCTGGGCTTCGTCGGCCTGCTGGTCGGCGACGGGCGCGACATCGGGGCCTTCCTCGCCTCGGTGCTCGGCCCGGTGATCGACTACGACGCCCGCAGGGGCACCGCGCTGGTCCAGACGCTCACCGCGTACTTCGGCATGGGCGGCTCGCTGTCGCGGACGAGCGAGACCCTGCACATTCACGTCAACACGGTCACCCAGCGTCTGGACCGGATCGGCCAGCTGCTCGGCGACGACTGGCAGGTCCCGGAGCGGGCCCTGGAGATCCAGCTCGCCCTGCGCCTGCACCGCCTCAGCGGCTGATCCGGCCGCCCGAAGGCCGCCCGAAGGCCGCCCGAAGCTGCCTGAAGGTCATCGGACAGCTGCCGGACGGCCTCGCGGCGAGGCGATCTCACACACCCACATAGGGCGCCCGTCGGCTATGGCGGTCGCACCCATAGGAGTGACGCCGGTCACTACGTACGGTAGCCGGAATCCCCCCCAACAGCGATTCCCCTTGGTGAGTGAGATGGCAGAGAAAACCCGTACCCCCATCGGAAAGATCGTGGGTGCCAGCCTCGTCGGCACCACGATCGAGTGGTATGACTTCTTCCTGTACGGCTCCGCCGCCGCGCTGGTCTTCCCGCAGCTGTTCTTCCCCCAGTCGGAGCCGCTGACCGGCACCCTGCTGGCGTTCCTGACCTACGCGGTGGGCTTCGTGGCCCGCCCGCTGGGCGCGCTGGTGTTCGGGCACTTCGGCGACCGGCTCGGACGCAAGAAGCTGCTGGTGGTCAGTCTGCTGATGATGGGCGGGGCGACCTTCCTGATCGGCTGCCTGCCGACCCACGCGGCGATCGGCATGGCGGCACCGCTGCTGCTGACCCTGCTCCGGCTCGTCCAGGGCTTCGCCCTCGGCGGCGAGTGGGGCGGCGCGGTGCTGATCGTCTCCGAGCACGGCGACCCCGCGCGCCGGGGCTTCTGGGCCTCCTGGCCGCAGGCGGGCGCCCCCGGCGGCAACCTGCTGGCCACCGCCGTGCTCGCGGTGCTGGCCGCGGTCCAGACGGAGGAGGCGTTCCAGAGCTGGGGCTGGCGGATCCCGTTCCTGCTGTCCGGCGTACTGGTGCTGGTCGGCATGTGGATCCGGCTCTCCATCAGCGAGTCGCCGGTCTTCCAGCAGGCGGTCGCGAACGCCAAGCCCTCGAAGTCCCTGCCGATCGTGGAGGTCTTCAGGTACCACTGGCGCGACGTCCTCATCGCGATCGGCGCCCGTTTCGCGGAGAACGTCTCCTACTACGTGATCACCGCGTTCGTGCTGGTCTACGCGACGCAGCAGGCGGGACTGTCGAAGCCCCTCGTGCTCAACGCGGTGCTGATCGGGTCGGCCATCCACTTCGTCTCGATCCCGATGTGGGGCGCGCTCTCCGACCGGCTCGGCCGCCGGCCCGTCTACCTGCTCGGCGCCGCCGGGGTGGGTCTGTGGGCCTTCGCGTTCTTCCCGCTGATCGACACGAAGAACTTCGCCGCCGTCACCCTGGCGGTGACCGTCGGCCTGATCCTGCACGGCGCGATGTACGGCCCGCAGGCCGCGTTCTTCTCCGAGCTGTTCGCCACGAGGATGCGCTACTCGGGCGTCTCGATCGGCTCGCAGCTCGCCTCGATCGTCGCGGGCGCCCTCGCCCCGCTGATCGCGGTCGCCCTGCTGGACAGCTACAAGTCGTCGTTCCCCATCATGCTGTACGTGGCCGGGGCCGCCGTGCTCACCCTGATCACCGTGTACGTCTCGCGCGAGACCAAGGGGCGTGACCTCGTCACCATCGGCGACACCCACGACGAGGCCAAGATCACCCGCTGAACCGTACGGAGAGACATCTGATGCGCATCGAGAACCGGCCGGTGCCCACCGGCCGGATCACCCAGAACGTCCTGTCGGTGACGGGGAACGCCCCGGAGGGCGGCGAGACCGTGCTGTTCGTGCACGGGAACGTGTCGAGCTCCGCCTTCTGGCGGGGCACGATGCTCGCCCTGGCCGAGCAGGGCCACCGGCCGCTCGCCGTGGACCTGCGGGGCTTCGGCGACACCGAGCCCGCCCCGGTCGACGCCACCCGTGGCCTGCGGGACTACTCCGACGACGTGCTCGCCCTCATCGAGGCCCTCGGGCTGGACGGCGTGCACCTGGTCGGCTGGAGCATGGGCGGCGGGGTCGTGCTGCAGGCGCTGCGCGACCGGCCCTCCGCCGTGCGGAGCGTGACCCTGGTCAACCCGATCTCCCCGTACGGCTTCGGCGGCACGCACGGCGCCGACGGCGCGCTGAACCACCCCGACGGCACGGGCGGCGGGGCGGGGGCGGCCAACGCCGACTTCGTGAGGCTGCTCGCGGCGGGCGACACCTCCGACAGCTCCCCGGCCTCGCCGAGGAACGTGATGCGGACCACGTACGTGAAGCCCGGCACGGTGATCGAGGACGAGGACGCCCTGGTCGCGTCGATGCTGTCCACGAAGGTCGGCGAGGACCACTACCCGGGTGACGCGGCGACGTCGGAGGAGTGGCCGGGGGTGCGTCCCGGCACGCGGGGCGTGCTCAACTCGTTCGCCCCGACGTACTTCCGGATCGACGACCTGCACACGATCGAGCCCAAGCCGCCGATCCTGTGGATCAGGGGCGAGGCCGACGTGATCGTCTCCGACACCTCGCTGTTCGACCTGGCCCACCTGGGCGCCCTGGGGGCCGTCCCCGGCTCGCCCGGCACCCCCGCGCAGCCGATGGTCACCCAGACCCGTGCCGCGCTGGAGCTGTACGGCCCCTACACCGAGGTCGTCCTGGACGCCGGCCACAGCCCGCACATCGAGCGGCCCGCCGAGTTCCGCGCCGCCCTCTCCGACCACCTGAAGCGGAGCTGAAATGCGTAGTACCAAAATCGCCGCCGTCGGGCTCGCCGTCCTGACGGTCCTGGCCGGGGCGCCCGTGGCGAGCGCGGAGACCTCGGCGGCGCACTGCGCCCGGCTGGACCGGGTGAAGGTGCCGGGTGCCGAGCACCAGGTGAAGGCCTGTCTGGACGACCTCACGACGGCGGGCACGGCCGTCTCCGGGCACACCGACCCGGCCGACTGGGCGGGACTGCACCCGGCCGGGGCGGTCAACCCCAAGGGCGTGCCCGGCATCCAGGTCGACGGCTACTTCCCCGACACCTCGACCTCCAACACGACGCACGGCTGGAACCACGACTCGCAGTTCGTCCTGCGACTGCCCGACAACTGGAACGGCGGCCTGGTCGTCACCGGCACCCCCGGCAACCGGGAGCAGTACGCCAACGACTTCACCGTCTCCGACTGGGCGCTGGCCAAGGGCTACGCCTACGCGGTGACGGACAAGGGCAACGTCGGCGTCAACTTCTACAAGGACGGCCGCAAGCCCGGTGACGCGGTCGCCGAGTGGAACGACCGGGTCACGCAGGTCGCGATCGCGGCCAAGGCCGTCGTCGCCCAGCGCTACGGCACGCTTCCCAAGCGGACCTACGCCGCGGGCATCTCCAACGGCGGATACCTGGTCCGCTGGCAGCTGGAGAACCGGGCCTGGCTGTACGACGGCGGGATCGACTGGGAGGGCACGCTCTGGCGGGTCAAGGGCGACAACCTGGTCAACTACCTGCCCCCGGCGCTGCGGGCCTACCCGGCCGGCGACACCCAGGCGATGTACGACGCGGGATTCGCCCGGGGCTCGGAGTTCCTTTGGCCGTTCCACTACCAGTACTACTGGGACCTGACCCAGCGCCTCTACCGTGAGGAGCTCGACCCCTCCTACGACGGCGACACCGACGCGGGCACCCCCTTCTGCGCCTCGGGCACCCCGGCCTGCGACGCCGACTACGACTACGACGCGCGCAAGCCGTACGCCGCGGTGAAGAAGATCGGGCTCACCGGCCGGATCGGCAAGCCGCTGATCACGATCCACGGCACGCTGGACACACTGCTGCCGATCTCCCGCTCCAGCGACGTCTACGCGGACATGGTCGGCGGGCACCGGCCGTTCCGCTACTACCGGCTCACCGACGGCACCCACGTCGACAGCCTCTACGCCTCCTACCCCGACAAGCTGCGCCCGCTGCTGCCGTGCTTCCGCAGCGCGTTCGAGACCCTGGAGGGCTGGGTGGAGCGCAGGCAGAGCCCGCCGCCGAGCGCGACCCTGCCGAGGCCCGCGAGCGGCGACCTGGCCAACGAGTGCCACCTGGGCGCCTGACACCGCCACCAAGCCGACACCAAGCCGACACCGCCCCAGACCGACACCGCCACCAGGCCGATACCACCGCACGCCGCGGACACCGCCGCACGGCGCCACACCGCCCCGACGGGCCGTGTGGCGCCGTCGGGCGTCCAGGGGGTCCAGGATGTCCAGGAGAGGTCCAAGGAGGTCCAGGAGCCCGGAAAAGGTACCGAGGGCTCTCAGTTGAGCATGTAGCGCCGCTGGACGGTCCTGGTCACCCGGACCGCGTTCCTGACCAGCGGTATCCGCAGCGCGACCCGCTTCAGCAGCGGGTACCAGGGGTCGGAGGTCCCGGAGGCCGCGGACCTGTGGATCTCCACCCGGCCGCCGCGGTTCATCTCCACCTTGAAGCGCAGCCCGGTCTCCACGCCGTCCACCCGCAGGAACGGCGCCCAGACGCCCGGCGCGAGAAACCCCTCCCGGTACGCCAGCCGGATCGGGATCTTGGCGATCAGCCGCCCGGCCAGTTCCCCGGGGACCCCGGGCTCGACCAGCGCCGGGGCGGCGACCTCGCGCTCCCTGCCCGCGGTCTGGCGGAACACCAGCTCCGCGGGCGGTCCCCCGCTCGGCGGCACGTACGGCACGGGCACGACGACGAAGACGTGCCCGCGCTGCCTGATGACCGTCGTCCCCGGCGAGACCAGGACGATCGACTCGGGGAACGAGCGCGGCTCCACGCAGATGCCCAGCTCCCCCCGGTCGGACCACCAGGGGATGATCAGCCGCCTGGAGCAGTCGGCGACCATCCCGGTGCAGTTCAGCGGCGACCCGGTCACCCGGGTGCGGGCCTGCTGCGCCCCTCCGTACATGCGCACGTGCATCTCCCAGAGTCCCGGGTGCAGCGGGCCGCCCGCGGCCGCCGAGTCGACGTCCAGCCGGGCCGCGCCGGTGACCTGGAGCCTGACCCCGTCCCGGTGGCGGCTGCGGATCATCGAGCACTCCGTGGGCAGGAAGTGGACGGCCCCGGTGTCGTCGTGCCTGACGTAGACCTCGAACCGCGCCCTGGCGGCGGCCTGGCTGACGTCGGCCATCTCGGGCGGCAGGCGCAGCCCGTCGAGGGGCACCGGGGGCTGCCAGAGCAGGCCGTCGTTCCCGTACGGGACGAAGCGCGCCGGGGTGCCGTCGGCCTGTGTGATCTCCACGGTGAGCCCGACGGTGAGCGCGCCGTCGTCCCAGGTGAGCTCGTCGAGGTCGGCCTGGAGGCGGACGCCGCGCATCGCCCCGGCCAGGACGACGAGCTGGTCGAGCCTGCCCGCGCGGAGCAGCGCGGCGCGGGCCCGCAGCGGGACGGGCAGCAGGAGGTCGAGGCGCGGGGGGAAACGCTGGACGACCAGCTCGCGCAGGGTGGTGAAGGTGGCCGCCCGGCCCGCCGAGGAGGTGGCGAACCCGGCCCCGCCGAGCCGTCGCAGCACCGCGGTGCGGAACCACTGGGCGTACATCCGGTCGCGGCGGCGGCCCTCGGGCTCCTCGTCGTCGATGATGTCGAGCAGCTCGCGCAGCTCCGCCGCCCAGACGTAGGGGTCCTGCGGCGGTTCGGGCCGCTCGGTGACGTGGCAGCAGACCGGTCCGGCCATCACGACGACGTTCCCGGCCCGCAGGTAGGCGCGGAGCACGAAGGACTGCTCGGCCAGGCACCCGCCGGGGTCGGGGAAGTTCAGCGCCTCGGCGTCGAGGAAGGCCCTGCGGAAGAGCTTGTGCGGGGTGAGCAGCGTGAGCAGCCGGTCCCTGACGACGTCGGCGTGCTCGCGGTCGGCGTCGAAGACCGTGGAGGGCGGCCTCCGGTCGCTGATCAGCCGCCCGAGGAGGACGTCGGCCCCGGTCTCCACGGCGCGCAGGTACATCCGCTCCAGGGCGTCCCGCTCCAGGCGGTCGTTCTGGTCCAGCAGGTAGACGTACTCGCCCCGGGCGACCATGAGGGCGACGTTGCGCCCGCGCATCGGCGAGCCGGTCCGCTCCAGGTGGAGCACCCGGACGTTCGGCCGTACCGTCGCCAGGGTGTCGAGGCGCTGCTGGATCCCGTCGTCGGAGCCGTCGTCGGCGAAGACGACCTCGTAGTCCTCGGAGGCCATTGACTGCTCCAGCACCGACCGGATGCAGGCGTCGGCGCCATCACCGGGGTTGTGCACCGGCACCACCACGCTGACCTTCACGTCCATGCGGCCAAGGGTGCGGCGCCTGGCGCCGGGAGAGGATCAGACTTGCCGACTCCTGGTCTCTCAGTACCAGCCCTTGGCCTGGGAATGGGCCCAGGCGCCGCAGGGCGAGCCGTAGCGGCCCTTGATGTAGGTGAGCCCCCACTCGATCTGGGTGGCCGCGTTGGTCTGCCAGTCGCTTCCGGCGCTGGCCATCTTGTGGCCGGGGAGGGACTGCGGGATGCCGTAGGCGCCACTGGAGGTGTTCATGGCGCGCTCGTTCCAGCCGCTCTCCTTCATCCAGAGCTTCTCCAGGCAGCCCCACTCGCCCGCCCAGCCCCTGGACTCCAGCATCTGCTTGCCCAGCGCCCTGTTGCCGGTCGGGTTGGAGGTGCCCGGGGGGAGCTGCTGCGGGTTGAACCCGCCCCCGCCCGGCGCCTCGTCAACGATCTTGACCTGGTTCAGGGCCTTGCGGTTGTCGCGCTCGGCGGCGATCTTGTCGGCCTTGAGCGCCTGGGCGGCCTGGGCCTTCAGCATGTCGGACTCCAGGTCGGAGCCGAACGGGTCGGAGCCGAGCATCTGCGCCATCTCGTCCAGGGTGAGCGGCTTCGTCGGCGGCGCCGTGGCGTTCTGGTAGGCGGTGTAGGCGGTGAAGGCGCCCCCGCCCACCAGGACCACGAGCGCGGCGCCCAGGATCAGCACGCGCTTGGAGGTCATGCCGCGCTTCGAACTGGGCTCGCCGGGGGCCTTCCCCCTGCCCGCCCTGCGGTTCGCGCGGCGGGGGCGGGGCGCCGAGCGCTCCTGCAGTTGCTGTGATCCTGGACTCACGACCTATGAGCTTGCCGTGGGGAGGGGGGTGGTCCGCAACCGGAACGACGGAGTTGGTCCGCGCCGGGCCGGGTCCGCCGGGGTTTCCCACGTCCTAACCGCCAGGCCACGAGCACTTTCCCGGCAAGGAAAGCTTGGGAGTGATTTTGCTCACATTTTACCGTACGGTGCCGTACGGACCCCTTTGTCGATCATGGAAGTGCCCGAATCGTGGTCTGACCACCTCATTCAGGTACTGTTTGCGTTATGTCTGGGTTTTGTGACCCGGCAGATCCATCCGAGCCTTGGGAGAATGATTACCCGGTGGCAGGCATCCTCCTCGTCGAAGACGACCCCTCGGTCCGTACCGGGCTGGAGCTCGCGCTCACCCGGCAGGGCCACTCCGTCACCGCGTACGCCAGCGGTGAGGAGGCCCTTGAGCACATCCGGTCCCGCCGCCCCGAGATCGCCATCCTGGACGTCATGCTGCCCGGCATCGACGGCGTCGAGGTGTGCCGCCGCATCCGCAGGCTCGACCAGCTCCCGGTGATCCTCCTCACCGCCAGGGGCGACGACCTCGACGTCGTCGTGGGCCTGGAGGCGGGCGCCGACGACTACGTGGTCAAGCCCGTCGAGCCCCGCGTGCTGGACGCCCGCATCCGCGCCGTCCTGCGCCGGATGGAGTCGGTCGCCTCCGACCGCATCACCTTCGGCGACCTGGTCATCGACCGGGGCGCGCTCAAGGTGGCGCTGGGGGGCCGCGAGGTCCACCTCACCCCCACTGAGCTGCGCCTGCTGCTCGAACTCGTCCGCCACCCCGGCCAGGTGCTCAACCGCAGGTATCTGCTGCGGGCCGTCTGGGACCACACCCACGTCGCCGACTCCCGGCTGGTCGACGCCTGCGTCCAGCGGGTCCGCGCCAAGATCGAGGCGGTCCCCGCCGAGCCCGAGTTCATCCACACGGTACGGGGATTCGGCTACCGGTTCAGCCCGCCGTGAAGCGGATGTACACCGGGCTGCGCGGGCGCCTGGTGATCACCTTCACCCTGATCGCCATCACCGCCTCCACGCTCGTCGCGGTGATCGGCTACGAGTTCGTCAAGACCAGCATGATCAGGCGGGCCGAGCACGTGGCCGTGAGCGAGGTGCGCGACATCCTGGAGGGCAGCAGGGTGCCTGTCGGCGCGCTCTGGCCGGGAGACAGCCCGCCGACCGACGAGGAGATCAGCGCGCTGCAGAGAAGCCTGCGCCCCCAGGGCGGCAGGGTGGTGGTCCGCTACGAGGACTACCCCTACCCCGACGGCGACTTCGGCCCCAAGGACGTCCCCGCCGACCTCGCCGCCAGGGCCACCCAGCGGCTGGTCGCCAAGCGCATGACCATCGGCGGCGACATGTGGCTGCTCATCGGCACCCCCGTCTGGCGGATCGAGCCCATCCACACCGCCCAGCCCACCGGGATGACCGTCTTCGTCTTCGTCCCCCTCATCGAGGAGGAACGGCTGCTGAGCGGCCTGCGGCAGCCGCTCGCCGTCGCGGGCGCCGCCATGCTGATCATCGCGCTGTCCGTGGGCCTGGTGTCGGCCCGCCAGCTCCTGCTGCCGGTCAGGCGGCTCGGCTCGGCGGCCCGCGCGCTCGGCGCCGGCCACCTCGACACCCGCCTGCCCGTGCACGGCCAGGACGAGCTCGCCGAGCTCACCGCCACGTTCAACGACACCGCCGCCGCCCTGGAGCGGAGCGTCACCGAGCTGCGCGCGCTGGAGGCGATGTCCCGCCGCTTCGTCGCCGACGTCTCCCACGAGCTCAGGACCCCGCTGACCGCGATGACCGCGGTGACCGACATGCTCTCCGAGGAGGCCGACCGGCTGCCTCCCGAGCCCGCGGCGGCCGTACGGCTGGTGCTGCGCGAGATCGCGCGGCTGCGGACCCTGATCGAGCAGCTCATCGAGGCGAGCCGGTTCGACTCGGGGACGGCCACGCTGAACGTGGACACCGTGAACATCGTCGACGTGGTCTGCGACTGCCTGGAGATGCGCGGCTGGTCGGACCAGGTACGGGTGAACGTGCCGGAGGGGCTCGCCTTCTCCGTCGACCCCAGGCGCTTCGACGTCATCGTGGCCAACCTGGTGGGCAACGCCCTGCGCCACGGCGAGCTCCCGGTGATGGTGACCGCCCGCAGCACCCCGAACGGCCTGGAGGTGAAGGTGCGCGACCACGGCAAGGGCATCCCGGCGAAGGACCTGCCCTTCGTGTTCAACCGTTTCTACAAGGCCGGGGCCCGGGGCGACGGCAGCGGGCTCGGCCTGTCCATCGCGCGGGCCAACGCCCAGCTGCACGGCGGCACGATCTCGGTCCGCGCCCAGCGGCCGGGAACCCTCTTCACGGTCTGGCTCCCCCCGGCATGAGACGACTCCCCGGCACGCGACTCGTACGCGTGAGGCGGCCAGCGCGCGCGAGGTGGTTCGCCTGCCTGCTCGCCGCCGCGCTGGCGCTCTGCGGCTGCGGCATCTCCCCCACCGACGTCCAGGACTACGGCGGCCCGCCCGTGATCAGCTACAGCCCCACGTGGGTGACGGTCTACCTGCTGCGCGACGGACGGCTGGAGCCCGTCAAGGTCCCGGTGGTCTCCGACTCGGCCAAGAACATCATCGACACCCTCTTCCGGGCCGGCAAGCAGCCGCCGAAGGCCGGGCTGACCAGCGCGCTCAACGACTTCAGCCACTACGACACCAAGACCACCCGCTACTCGGACAACACCGACCAGCGCAACGAGCCGGACGACAACCTGGGCTACCGGCTGAACGTGATCATCACCGGCGAGGGCAAGGTCACCAAGGAGGCCCTCGCCCAGATCACCTGCACCATCCGGCAGAACAAGCAGGAGAGCATCTGGAGCGTCGAGGTCACCCGGCTCTTCCCCGGCACCCCGGAGACGATGGGCGACCGGGGCTGCTTCGAGTACCGCAACCTCGCGGCGCCCGGCGTCCGGCTGCCACCCTGAGAAACCCTGACGGGCCGGAGCCGTGAAGCCCGGAGCCCCGACGCAAGCGAAGCCTCAACGCGCGGAGCCGTGACGCCCGGAGCCATAACGCGCGAAGCCGTGACGTGCGGGGCGCCTTGACGCGCGGAGCCTCAACGCGCGGAACCGTGACGCCCGGAGCCTCAACGCGCGGAGCCATAACGCACGAAGCCTCAACGCGCGGAGCGCGGTCGCGGGGCTCTTTTACGAGCACCCGCGACCGCGCTCCGGCTGTGGCGTCGGCGTCGGGACGCCCCGTCACATCGTGATGTCCTCCAGCATCTCGGTGACCAGCGCCGCGATCGGCGAGCGCTCCGAGCGGGTCAGGGTGACGTGCGCGAACAGCGGGTGCCCCTTGAGCTTCTCCACCACCGCCACGACGCCGTCGTGGCGGCCCACCCGCAGGTTGTCGCGCTGGGCGATGTCGTGGGTGAGGACGACCCGGGAGTTGGCGCCGATCCGGCTCAGCACGGTGAGCAGCACCCCGCGCTCCAGCGACTGCGCCTCGTCCACGATGACGAAGGCGTCGTGGAGCGACCGGCCGCGGATGTGGGTGAGCGGGAGCACCTCAAGCATGCCCCGGTCCATGACCTCCTCGATCACCTCGGGCGTGGTGACCGCGCCCAGGGTGTCGTAGACCGCCTGCCCCCACGGGCCCATCTTCTCGTTCTCGGAACCGGGCAGGTAACCCAGCTCCTGGCCGCCCACGGCGTACAGGGGACGGAAGACGATGACCTTGCGGTGCTGGCGGCGCTCCAGGACCGCCTCCAGGCCCGCGCAGAGGGCGAGCGCGGACTTGCCGGTGCCCGCCCGGCCACCCAGCGAGACGATACCGACCTCGGGGTCCATCAGGAGGTCGAGCGCGATCCGCTGCTCGGCGGAGCGGCCGTGCAGTCCGAACACCTCGCGGTCACCGCGCACCAGCCGCACCGACTTGTCGGGCAGCACCCGGCCCAGCGCGGAGCCCCTGCTGGACAGCAGGCGCAGACCCGTGTGGGTGGGCAGGTCACGGGCGTCGTCCAGGTCGGCCGTACCGTGCTCGAAGAGGGTCTCGATGTCCTCCGAGGTCACCTGGAGCTCGTCCATGCCGGTCCAGCCGGACTCCACCACGAGTTCGGCGCGGTACTCGTCCGCGGCGAGCCCGATGGAGGCGGCCTTCACCCGCATCGGCAGGTCCTTGGAGACCAGCACCACGTCCGCGCCCTCCGCGGCGAGGGTCTTCGCCACGGTCAGGATGCGGGTGTCGTTGTCGCCGAGCCGGAACCCGACGGGCAGGATGGACGGGTCACTGTGGTTGAGCTCGACCCGGATCGTGCCCTCGCCGATCGGCATGGGCTCGTCCAGCCGTCCGTGCGTCACCCGGAGTTCGTCGAGGGACCTTAGCGCCTTGCGCGCGAAGTATCCGAGCTCTGGATGATGGCGTTTGCCCTCCAACTCGGTGATGACGACGATCGGGATGACGACCTCATGCTCGGCGAAACGGCTCATCGCCGTTGGATCCGCCAGGAGCACCGAGGTGTCCAGGACGTACGTGCGCCGCTGCACTGCCGGCGACGTGGGTGAGGACGAAGGGTTTGCCACGCGTTCTCCCCCGGGCGCCAAGGACGGCGCCCTGCCATGAGCTGGGATGCGGACCGGCCCCGGGCCCGCTCACGAGAACGTCGAGCAGGAGCCGTTGGCCGGCCCTCCTCAGCAGGTCGTGACGCAAAGGCGGGCCCTCTCCGGCGTAGGTGAGCTGTGCTCTCCTACTTCTTACGGTACGTCCTGAATGCCCGACTTCCAACTGCTTAAGACTGACCGAAAGGGGTCGTTCATGTGGAGTTTCAGGAACCGTACCGGCGATGCCGCGCGGCGTAGGAGCGGAGAGCCCGCAAGAAGTCGACCCTGCGGAAGTCAGGCCAGTAGGCCTCGCAGAAGTAGAATTCGGAGTGAGCGCTCTGCCAGAGCAGGAAGCCCGAGAGCCGCTGCTCCCCCGAGGTCCGGATGACCAGATCCGGGTCGGGCTGGCCGCGCGTGTAGAGATGCTCCGCGATGTGCTCGACATCGAGGACCTCGACAAGGTCCTCGATGCTAGCGCCCTTGCTCGCGTGTTCCTGGAGAAGGGAGCGCACCGCATCAGCGATCTCACGCCTTCCTCCATACCCAACAGCAACGTTCACAATCAAACCGGGACGATGTGATGTCGCTTCTTTTGCGTTTTTGAGGACACGGGCCGTGTGATCGGGCAAAAGATCGAGCGCGCCCATGGGCTTGATGTGCCACCCGTCGGCCACGAGCTCCTGGACGACGTCCTCGATGATCTTCATCAGGAGGTCCAGCTCGTCCTTGGACCGGTTGATGTTGTCGCTCGACAGCAACCAGACGGTGACGACCTCGACACCGGCCTCGCGGCACCAGCCGAGCAGCTCCGAGATCTTGTCGGCGCCCTTGCGGTGCCCGCGGCTCACGTCGTCGATGCCCATCGAACGCGCCCAGCGCCGGTTGCCGTCGACGATCACGCCGACGTGCCGGGGAGCCATCTCCCGCTGACGGGACAGCTTCGCCTCAAGCCTGCGTTCGTACAACCGGTAGACGAGATCGCGCACGCCCATCGAAGCCCTCCCTCGGCACCCGCCACGAATGAGCACTGACAGGCAATTATCGCCGCCCCGCGGACCCCTCCGCCCCCTCTACAGGGATCTGGCGGGCTTGCCCGGCTTGCGGGAACCCAGGCAGTCCTCGGCCTCCGCGACGAGTGCCTCCACGAAAACGCCCAGCTCGGAGGATGTCAGAACGGCGCGCATCCCCACCCCTCCGCCGCCCCAGGCCTCCAGGAAGGCCCTTCTGGTGAGCCGCCACTCCCCGCCGGGCCCCCGCGGCAGGGGAACCCACACCGGGATGGTCCGCAGCTGGCAGCGGAGTTCGCCCCCGCCGACGACGCCGTTCCTGGCCCGGTAACGAAAGGCGAACAGTTCCGTGTCGTCGGGAAAGCGGTCGTCGGGGTCGGGCCACCGGGCCTCGTGACCGGCACGCGCCTCGGCGACCCCTCGCGCCAGCCGGGTGAGGAACCAGCCGCACCGCTCGCCCACCGTCCCGTACAGCGCGCCGTCGCGGTGCAGCTGCAGGGTGATCTCGTACGGCGTGCCGACACTGTCACGGCACGCCACCGGCGTAACGGTCAGATAAGAACCATCAAGACAACGCAGTCCCCCCACCTCAGAGAGGGTATCCCCGGCTCAGTCCGCCAAAACGTGATCAACGCCATCCGTGTCCGCGCCAGCCGGGCGGCTGGTGCCACTCGGTCCAGCCGTACCCGGACCGGCCGTCCTCGGCCTCGAACCGGCACAGGGCGCGCGGGAAGCGGGCGACCTCCCCGTCGGGGGACGTCATGGCGACCGGGGCGAAGGCGACCGGGACGGCCGTCATCGGCAGGCCGGGCACCCCCAGCCGTGCCCCGGACGGGAAGCCGTCCTCGCCGAACTCGCTCGCCGCGGTGAAGCCCTCCCGCTCCTCGGTCTCGCCGCCCGGCGGGACCGTGAAGCACGGCCAGGGCATCTCGAAGCCGACGTTGGCGCGCATGCCGTGGAAGAACGTGCCGTCGTCGAGCCGCCCCGAGCTCCACAGCCAAGACAGCCGCCACCAGTCGCGCTCGCCCCAGCTGTGGTCGCGCTCGCCGTACCCGGAGAAGGCGATCTCCTCGTCCCCGCCCACCCGGATCGTCCCCGCGACCTCGCAGGGGATCTCGTAGCGGGACATGAAGCGGTAGGGGTACGGGTCGCCGCCGCTCCGCCACTCCAGGTCGAACGCGAGCGAGGTCGTCGCGGCGCCGTCCAGGTCCCCGTACGCCGTGGCGGGGTCGTCCAGGACGGCCGCCGCCCCGGCGTCGAGGGTCACCCGGAAGGACCGCATGGGGGCCGTCACGTCGTGGACGGCCCGGAACCCCCCGGAACCCTCGCCGCGCACCGCGAGGACGCCGGGACGCGTCTCCGCCCCGTCCTGCTCGGGAGGGCCGTGGACGGGCAGCGGGACGTGGTGGTCGGCCAGCAGCACCGCGGGCCGGTCCCTGCCGACCAGGCACGCCCAGTACCAGGCGCGGTTCCAGTTGGGGTAGAGGCCGATCCGGACGTAACCGGCGAGCGAGCCGTCCTCGGCCGCGAAGTCGAGATAGACGGACTCGCTCCACAGCGGCTCGGGGCCCGGCTGGTGCGGCCCCTCGTCCTCGGGCCGCAGCGGCCACGTCGCGTGATCGACGAACTTTCCCACGGTCACTCCGATGCAGGCGCCCGATCGGCATGTACTGGCATGTACTACGTGTGCCGGCCCAACCTAACCGAACGAGCTTCGGCCGGACAGATCCCTCAGGAACTGCCGCAGCCCCCGCCCCCGCAGCTGGAACCGGAACCGGAGTCGGAGCCGCCCCCGCCGTCACCACCACCCCCGCCGTAGTAGGCACCCGCCGAGGCGTCGGAGGAGCCGCTGCGGGAGGAACCACGGCGGGAGGAACCGCGGCGCGGCGCCGGGGGCGGGCCCTTCATGGACAGGACCGCCGCCAGCCGCCCCTCCTCCCACTGCTTCAGGCCGTACAGGGCGACGCCCAGGATGTTCAGCTCGTCATGGTCGACGTGGCCTCCGGCGCGGGGCGGCAGGGACCTGTCCTCGCGGTGGCGCAGGCGGTAGTGGGCCAGCGCGGTCTTCCCCGCGCGGTTGGGGTGGGTGGGGTCGGCCCGGCCGGAACCGGGCACGTCGATCAGCCCCAGGTCCCTCAGCCGCATGATCAGCATGGTCACCGCGGCCCCCTGGGCCACCCTGTCCCTGACCCCCCAGACCGCCACACCGTCCCACCGCCCCTTGAACTGGTCGAGGATCTCGGTCTGCACCGGCTGGGTGAGCACGCCGACCTGGTCCGACACCCGTGTCAGCCGCCCGTCGCGCCGCGCCCTGAGCACCCCTCCGGCGGTCAGCGCGGCCAGCGCGGTGTCGACCACCCGGGACCGGCCGCCCGCGAGCAGCGCCAGCTCGTACGGCGTCAGCTCGGGCCCCTCGTAAACGCGCGGGGGTCGGACGGCCAGGCGCAGCGCGATCAGCACGGCCACCGCCAGAAGCGAGACACCCACGATGACGACGATCTGCACGGTCTGCATGACGGCCTCCGGGAGAACGACCCTGCGTGACGTCTACTACCCAGTGGACGAACGGGAAGCACCGGAAGTTTCGACGACACCTGATTCGGTCCCGATCCGGCGGCATCCGATCCGACCCCGGTCCGGCGACACCCGTTTCGGTCCCGATCCGGCGGCATCCGATCCGACCCCGGTCCGGCGACACCCGTTTCGGCCCCGGTCCGGCGACACCCGATCCCGTGGCCCTCCGGTTCGATCTCACCCCGCCAGGTGGCTCCCGGGTCGAGGCCGGTCCGGCGGCATCCGGTTCAGCGCCGGCGGCCGAAGATCGACCACCGGCGGGGCGCGGGGCCCGGCTCGGGGCTCACGGGCTCCTCCGGCAGCCGTCCCGCCACGCGGAGGCGGTCGGCGAAGTCACGGGCGTCGGCGTGGGAGCCGCCCGGCGGCTTGGGACGGCCCCTCGCGTACGCGTCGAACTCCCCGGCGAAACCGTCGCCGAGCAGCGCGACCAGGTCGGGTCGCAGCCTGGCCACCGTCCTGCGCCGCTTGGAGATCAGACCGGCCTCCTGGATCCGCAACCGCTCCCGGTCGAACCCCTGGGGCGCCTCCCGCCCGGCCACCAGGGCCGCCACCAGAGCCTCCTGAGCCCTGGCCAGCGCCGCACGCGCCGCGTCCCCCTCGGGCGTCGCGTCGCGGGCCGCGTCGTCAGACACGGGCCATCGCGCCGCGGATGCGGCCGAGCTCCCCCTCCAGGGCGCCGTCGCTGGGATAGTCGTCGTCCCATTCGAGCAGCACACCGGGCGGATCGACCCGGGCGCACAGCTCGGAGAGGATGTCCAGCACGTCCTGCGGGACGTGGGCGGTATGGGTGTCGTGCCACACCCCCTGATGGGAGTGGCCTCCGGCGACGTGGACGTAGGCCAGCTCGGACAGCGGCAGGCCGTCCAGCGCGGCGGTGGCCGACAGGCCCAGGTTGATCTGGTTCGTGTAGAGGTTCGCCACGTCGACCAGGAGCCCGACGCCGGTCATCTCCACCAGCTCGCCGAGGAAGTCGGCCTCGGTCATCTCGTCCTCCGGCCAGCCGAACAGCGCCGCGACGTTCTCCAGGGCCAGCGGTACGGGAAGCGCCTCCTGGGCCCGCCGCACGTTCTCGGCGACGACGGAGAGCGCATCCCGGGTGCGCGGGACCGGAAGCAGGTGCCCGGCCTCCATCCCGCCCGCCCGTACGAAGGCGAGATGCTCGCTGACCAGCGGCGCGTCCAGGGCGCGGGCGCAGTCGGCCAGGTGCGCCAGCCGCCGCGGGTCGGGGGGCTCGGCGCCGCCGACGCCCAGCCCGACACCGTGCGGGATCACCGGGACCCCACGGCCGCGGAGCACCCGCAGCGACTCCGGGAGCCTGGCGGGGTTGACGTTCTCGGCGATGACCTCGACGAAGTCGACCCCGGGCAACCGCTCCACGGTCAGGTCGATCTCCGGCCGCCAGCCGATGCCGACCCCCAGCGCCGGGAGGTCGGCCGCCATCACAGGCTCCCCCGCCCGGCCACCACCACATCCCCGGCGTGTCCGGTCGCCGCCGGGCTCCGGTGCCGCTCAGCCACCGCAACCACCTCCGCCACCGCACCCGCCGCCACCGCAGCTGGATCCGCCGCCGCCGTCACCCGACCCGCCACCGTCGCTCGACCCGCCCCAGCCGCCGGAGCCGAAGTCACCGCCACCGCCGAAGGAGGCACCGTCCCCCGAGCTCGAACCGCCGCCGCAGGCGCCCGAGGCGCAGCCGCTCGAACCGCTGCCCTGCCGCTGCAGTTCCTCCTCCAGGCCCGGCTCGTTGAGCTCGCCCAGGCCGTACAGGGCGACGGGTATGCCGACGGCGAAGGCCAGGTCGGGCGCGAAGGGGCGGGCGCCCCGCACGTAGGTTCCGCGGGCGGAGGTGAGCACCTGGTGACCGGCGTGGCTCAGGGCGTCGCGCAGGGCCCGCTTCTGCCGCGTGTAGACGGAGAAACCGCCGATCGCCGAGACCATGCCCACCAGCAGCGCGAAGGTGCCGAACCCGCCGGTGGCTCCCGCGAGCAGGATGCCCGCCACGACGACCACCTCGACGAGCGAGGCGATCTGGAGCCTGCTCAGCAGCATCTGCGCGTGGTCGAGCGCCCCCTCGGGCACGAGCAGGCCGAGCCCCAGCAGCCGGTAGCGCAGGCCGTCGACGCTCTGCCCCTCGGCCACCGCGCGACGGACCTCGTCCACGGGGGCCGAGCCCCCGCGCTGGTGGAGCGACTCCATGACGGCGTACTCGATCGGG
Organism: Streptosporangium sp. NPDC002721; assembly: GCF_042888905.1. Lineage (NCBI taxonomy): Bacteria > Bacillati > Actinomycetota > Actinomycetes > Streptosporangiales > Streptosporangiaceae > Streptosporangium > Streptosporangium sp. NPDC002721. Next base: position 179,704 of record NZ_JBIAQI010000004.1, on the reverse strand, counting down.
TCGGGGGACGGCCGGGACCCGGCGACCAGGCTGGCCTGGCCGCCGCGCGAGATCCGGATCGCCCCGGCCCTGGCCAGCACGCCGAGCGCGGTGTTGATCACCCGGCGCGGCCCGCCGGAGAGATAGGCGAGCTCGTACGGGTTCGGCGGCCCGCCGTAGTGGCCGACCATGGCCGAGCGGACCCGGCGGTGCTCGCGGCGCACCGTGAGGGCCGTGGAGAGGATGACCAGGCCGACGGCGAGGACGATGACGAACAGCGGGAACCCCATGTCCGCCTCCTTGGGGGGGAAGGTGAGTCACAGGAGTGAGGTCCCGTGTACCCAGGTAGACGCGCACAGCCTGGCAGAAGTTTTACCCGACTTCGACGGCGACCCGGTGAGATGTCGGTCACCAGGCGAAATGCGAGTCACCGCCCTCCGGCGCGGCGGAGGGCGGTGACTGGTGGATCTCGTACAGCGCGTCGGCGGGGCACCGCCTCCGGGCCTCCGGCGCGGCCGGGGGCGGTGCTCGATCCAGGACGCAGCGCTCAACCCATGACCCGGTGCTCGCCCCATGACCCGGTGCTCGATCCAGGGCACCGGTGCTCCCCGGGGCCCGGCACTCAGCCCAGGCGGGCGACGAGGGCCTCGTACTCCTCCCAGAGTTCCTTGGGCAGGTGGTCGCCGAAGGTCTCGAAGAAGGCGGGCATGAGCGAGGCCTCCTGCCGCCAGATGTCCTCGTCGACGCTCAGCAGCGTCCGCATGTCCTCGTCGGAGACGTCGAGGCCGTCGGTGTCGAGCTTGGCGGGGAGCAGGCCGATGGGGGTCCGTACCGCCTCAGCCTGGCCGTTGAGGCGGTCGACGATCCACTTGAGCACGCGGGTGTTCTCGCCGAAGCCGGGCCAGATGAACCTGCCCCGGTCGTCCTTGCGGAACCAGTTCACGTAGTAGATGCGCGGCAGCCGGGCGTTCTCGCGCCGGCCGATCCTGAGCCAGTGGGCGAAGTAGTCGCCCATGTTGTAGCCGCAGAAGGGCAGCATCGCGAACGGGTCCCGGCGCAGCTCGCCGACCTTGCCCTCGGCGGCGGCGGTCTTCTCCGAGGCGATGTTGGCCCCCACGAAGACGCCGTGCTGCCAGCTCGTCGACTCCGTCACCAGGGGGACCGCGCTGGCCCGGCGCCCGCCGAACAGGATCGCGGAGATCGGCACCCCCGCGGGGTCCTGCCACTCGGGGGCGATCGTCGGGCACTGCGCGGCCGGGACCGTGAAGCGGGCGTTGGGGTGCGCGGCGGGCTCGCCGGACTCCGGCGTCCAGTCGCGGCCCTTCCAGTCGGTCAGGTGCGCCGGGGGCTCGTCGGTGAGCCCCTCCCACCACACGTCGCCGTCGTCGGTGAGGGCGACGTTGGTGAAGATGCTGTTGCCCCAGAGCGTCCTGATCGCGTTGGCGTTGGTGGACTCGCCGGTTCCGGGGGCGACGCCGAAGAAACCCGCCTCGGGGTTGATGGCGCGCAGCCGCCCGTCGTCGCCGAAGCGCATCCAGGCGATGTCGTCGCCGATCGTCTCGACCTTCCATCCGGGAAGGGTCGGCTGGAGCATGGCGAGGTTCGTCTTCCCGCAGGCGCTCGGGAAGGCCGCCGCGACGTAGCGTGTCTCTCCGGCGGGCGGGGTGACCTTGAGGATGAGCATGTGCTCGGCCAGCCAGCCCTCGTCGCGGGCCATCGTGCCGGCGATGCGCAGGGCGTAGCACTTCTTGCCGAGCAGGGCGTTGCCGCCGTACCCGGAACCGTAGGACCAGATCTCGCGGGTCTCGGGGAAGTGGCTGATGTACTTGGTGGGGTTGCACGGCCACGGCACGTCGTCCTGGCCGGGCTCCAGCGGGGCGCCGACCGAGTGGACGGCCTTGACGTAGCCGCCGCGCTCCTCGATGAGCCGCAGGGCCTCGTCGCCCATGCGGGTCATGACGCGCATGGACACGACCACGTACGGCGAGTCGGTGATCTCCACGCCGAGCTGGGAGATCTCGCCGCCCAGGGGGCCCATGCAGAACGGCACCACGTACATCGTCCGGCCGCGCATGCTGCCCTCGAAGATCTCGCCGAAGGTACGGCGCATCTCGGCGGGGGCGATCCAGTTGTTGGTCGGTCCCGCGTCCTCCTCGCGCTCGGAACAGATGTAGGTCCGGTCCTCGACCCTGGCGACGTCGCTCGGGTCGGAGGTGGCGTGGAAGCTGTTCTGCCGCTTGGCCAGGCGCGTGAACGTGCCCTGCTCGACCAGCAGATTCGTCAGGCGGGTCCATTCGGCCTCGGAGCCGTCGCACCATTCGATCCGGTCCGGCCGGGTCAGCTCGGCGATCTCCTTGACCCACCCGGCGAGTTCCTCGTGGCTGGTCGGGCTGACGGCGGTGACATCTACGGTAACGGACACTACTGGGGCTCCTTTACACTTCTCCGGGCCAAAACATCATTGACGAACGAGCGGTGTCCAATCCAATTGGCGTAGACCAGTGAATTAGCACGATCGCGCGTCACGACGCTCCGGGCTCGACGTCCCCGACGGCGTATGGCCAGGCAGGAGACGCAAGGTTTTAAAACCCCTACCCAAAAGAAGTGAATCTAAAAAAGCCGTCCCGGCAGTGGTATAGGCCATCGAGAAAGGTCTAAACCAATCAGGAGACAGGTTCAGACCAATTTGTCGACCATTTCCGCCGCTCAGGCTCAGGAATTCATGTCCGGGCCCGCCGCCCGTACGCGGTCGACGTGCTGGAGCGCGTCCCGCAGATCCGCCAGCCAGGTGTCGGTGTGGTTGCCCACCAGACGCACGCACCAGGCGAGCGCGTCACTGCGGCTGCGGGCCACTCCCGCCGCGACGAGGGTGTCGAGCACCTGACGCTCCGACTGCTTGAGCCGGGTCATCACGGGCACCGAGAGTGTGGTGAACATCACTTTCTCGTCGCCGACGGCGACCCCCCAGGAGACCTTCCTGCGGAAGCGGCGCTCGGCCTCCAGCGCGATCTCGACGCGTCGCTCCCTGCTCTCCTCGCGGAACCTCAGGATGCCGCCCTCCATGGCGGCGGAACGCTCCACCTCCGAGACGTCGTCACCGAGCGCGGGAGCCCGGAGCCTGCCGACCACCGCGATCTCCTCGCGGTCCAGCACGATCTCGACCCCGCCCTCGAACCACTCCTCGGGCAGCCTCCCCGAGAACCATCCGCGCAGCTTCGCCACCGCTTCGTCGTTTTCCATGTAATTCAGATTACAACGCTTCATCTGACGAAGCCAGAGCATCGTACGGCGCAGGAGGGGTGCACGGGCACGAGAAGGCGAGGACCCGCCGGGCGCTTCGCCGGGCGGGACCACGAGGCGACGTCCGCCGAACGGGAAGGGACGCGGGCCGACACCCCGGGCCGACGGATCCGGACCGGCGGGCCAGGGCTGGCGGGCCCTGGCCGGCGGACCTGGGCTGACGTACCCGGGTTGGCGGGCCGGACTGCCGGACCCGGGCTGGCGGATCCTGGCCGGCGGACCTGGGCTGACGTACCCGGGTTGGCGGGCCGGACTGCCGGACCCGGGCTGGCGGACCCGGGCTAGCGGACCCGGGCTAGCGGACCCGGGCGGCGACCTGGGGGCTGATCCGCACGGCCCCGGCGAAGTTGCGGGTGGTGACGGGGACGAGCTTGACCACGTCTCCGGTCCTGGGGGCGTGCAGCATCTTGCCGTCCCCCCAGTAGATGGCCACGTGCGAGACGTAGCCGGGGTTGGTGGGGTCGTGCCGCCAGAACAGCAGGTCACCGGGCTGGGCCTGGGCGAGCGGGATCTGGGGGCCGGAGACGAACTGCTGGTGCGTCACCCGGGGCACCTTGATCCCCGCCTGCGCGTACGCCCACTGGACCAGGCCCGAGCAGTCGAAGCTGTCCGGCCCCTCGGCGCCCCACACGTACGGGCGGCCGAGCTTGCCGATCGCGGCGGTGAGCGCGGTCGTCACCTGGGGGGCGCTCATGAAGGAGCTCGCGGACCAGGTCACGGCCTTGGCGGGGGTCTGCGCGGCGGTCTTGCCCGGAGCCGTCAGCACCGGGTTGATCACCGCGACCTGCGCCCCCTTGGGCAGGGCGCGCAGGAGGGTGAGGCGCAGCCTCGCGGAGTCGGCCTTCGGCGCGCTCACCACGAGCGCGTTGTTCTCCGGGATGCCCAGCGCGCGGGCGGTCGGCCGGGAGACCACGGCGTCGATGGCGCCCATGCCCATCGTGGCGTAGGCGCCGACGCGCAGGTTGCGCCCGGCGGTGGTGAAGGTCTTGCCCAGGGGCATGCCCCCGTCGTTGCCCAGGACGAAGGAGACGGCGACCTCGCCCGCCGAGACGTTCCGCCAGAGCCTGTCGGAGCGGGCGGTCGGCTTGGGGGTGTACGCGCGGAACGTCGAGGGGTTCACCCCGAGCGTCTGCACCGGCTTGCCGTCCAGGACCACCTCCGCGGCGTCGGCGCGCTCCACCGCCCGTACCCCGGAGAGCTGGGCGATCCTGGCGACCACGGTCGCGCTGAGCGGCCGGTGCGCGACGACGAACAGGTGCGGCCGCCGCATCGAGGTGAGCGGCGCCACCGGCTCCGCCGCCGGCGCGCCCTGGGCGGGCTTCGCCACCTGGGTCGGCAGGGTGGCGACGGACCTGCGCATCGTGATCGTCTCCGGCTCGGCCTCCGGCATCTGGGTGAAGACCATCAGGCCGGTGGCCAGCAGGCCGACGAGCAGGACGGCCAGGATCGGGACGGCCCGCCTCATCAGGCGGGCGGTGCGGTGGCTGTAGCGGAGACGGGGGGTGTAGGCGAGGTCCTGCCGGGCCTCCCGGATCAGGTCGGAGACACGTGGCCGCCGATCGAACACGACATCTCCCCTTCCCCGTGGACTCCAGCCCTACGAGGGTGCCTCAGACCGCCCTCCAACGCACGCAAACCCATCGAAAAGCGCCCTATCTGCAACATGGTGCAACATGGCCACAAGACTTGCGAAACCCTATGAAATCTCCTGACACACGGCAATCCGCCGGGACACCCGTCCCGGCGGATCAGCGGATCGATCGGAGTCTGCGGAGGTCAGTTGCCGATGTACGGCACGGCCTCGAGGATCTCGACGGTGTTGGAGCGGCCGTTCGGCATCGTGTAGGTCGCCTTCTCACCGATCTTCTTGCCGTTGATCGCCGCGCCGAGCGGCGACTTGGGTGAGTAGACGTCGATCGGGGCGCCGCTCTCCTCGCGGGAGGCCAGCAGGAAGGCGACCTCCTCGTCGTCGCCCTCGAAACGGACGGTGACCGTCATTCCGGGGCCGACCACGCCCTCGGTGCGGGGCGCCTCGCCGACCTTGGCACTGTCCAGGATCTGGCGGAGGTGGAAGATGCGGGCCTCCATCTTGCCCTGCTCGTCCTTGGCGGCGTGGTAGCCGCCGTTCTCCTTCAGGTCGCCCTCTTCGCGTGCCGCCTCGATCTTCTTGGCGATGTCGACGCGCCCGGGCCCCGAGAGGTGCTCGAACTCAGCCTTAAGGCGGTCGTACGCCTCCTGAGTGAGCCAGGTGACGCTCTCGTTGTGGGAGTCGGCCACGGGTTCTCCTTGCTTCCTCGGGGGCTTCGTGCTTGGTGCCTGGGGGTAACGGTCGAACGAATCTCGAAAGGCTAACAAGTTAACCCCTCGATCGCCTCCCCAAATGTCTCACTATACGAGATAGCAGTACTGGACATCGCCGGAAGTGGATGGAGCACTGGTCTCTAGCCGTTCGGTAAGCCGAACATACCCCTCACCAGCCGGAATATTGACCTCCTTGCTACCGACCTCGACGTGGTTGACATCGGTGGCCCGCACGCGGCAGAGCGCCGCACGATCGGATGGTTTGACCACTTCGAAGGTGATCTGCAAAGAATCGCCGCGACTGGCATCGAACGCGACGACCTGGTCGATGACCTCCGTGTTGCCCTTGGACGCCCACATCACGTAGCCCCATCCCCCGGCGCAGACGGCGCAGAGGATCGCGATCACGACGTGCACGACGAAGCGCCCCCTGCGCTCCGGGCGGTCGGGAAAGTCGCCCGGGGTGCCGAGGACGGGACCGTCCTGACGGCCCTTCTCGGCTTCGCTGGTGGCCATGACGGAATCTCCCTGCACTACCTCGGTGTTATCCGAGACAATTGTCCCCTGCGGGGGCCTCGCCCTCGCGACCGCCCAAGAGAAACTAACCTCTCCCTAGAGTGACGTAAGCCGAGGGCGCGCGGGGAACCACGTCTGGCGGAGCGGAACACACGGCCGGGAAGGCCGTCCGCGAGGCGAGCGACGACGATCCGACGCGCGACCGACATAAGGAGACACCGAGCCCGTGAGTGCACCGCTCAGGCTGATGGCCGTTCACGCGCATCCCGACGACGAGTCGAGCAAGGGCGCCGCCACCATGGCGCGCTACGTGGCCGAGGGCGTGGACGTGCTGGTCTGTACGCTCACCGGAGGCGAGCGCGGGTCGATCCTGAACCCCAAGATGGAGCGCCCGGAGATCCTCGAGAACATCGGCGAGGTCCGGCGCCTGGAGATGGAGCGCGCCCGCGAGATCCTCGGCGTGGGGCAGCGCTTCATGGGATTCGTCGACTCCGGCCTGCCGGAGGACGAGAGCGAGCCGCTGCCCGAGGGCTGCTTCGCGCTGCAGCCGCTGGAGGTCGCCTCGGCGCCGCTGGTGGCGGCCGTCCGCGAGTTCAGGCCGCACGTGATCCTCACCTACGACGACGACGGCGGCTACCCCCACCCCGACCACATCATGACCAACCGCGTCTCGGTGGAGGCCTTCGAGGCGGCCGGAGACCCCGACCGCTACCCGGGCACCGGTGAGCCCTGGCAGCCCCTGAAGCTCTACTACCACATGGGTTTCACCAAGGACCGGTTCGAGGCGCTGCACGAGGCGATGAACGCCCGCGGCATCGGCTCCCCGTACGCCGACTGGATCTCCCGCTGGGAGGACCGCCCGCAGAAGTGGCCGGTGACCACCCGCGTCCCGTGCGGCGACTACTTCGAGCTCCGCGACGAGGCGCTGCTCGCGCACGCCACCCAGGTCGACCCGGACGGCTTCTGGTTCGTCTGCCCGCGCGACCTGCAGCGTGAGATCTGGCCGACCGAGGACTACCACCTGGCCCGCTCGCTCGTGGACGTCGAGCTTCCCGAGGACGACCTGTTCACGGGCGTCCACACGGAGGTCACCGCCGACACGGTCTCGCACGCCTGCCACTGACGCGACCATGGGGTGGCGGTGGCAAACTTGACGTGTGATTGCATTTGACACCGTCACCAAAGGTGACGTCAGCCCGGGTCTCATCGGCTTCCTCGTCGTGGCCGGTCTGGGGTTCGCCCTTTACCTGCTGGTCAAGTCGATGAGGAAGCAGATCTCCCGGATCGAGGTCCCCTCCGAGGCCGAGCTGAGGGAGCGGAACGACAACGGCGCCACCACCACGACGACGCCGACCGCTCCCTAGCCCCGAGCCCCTCCGGATCCGCCGATTCGCCGGATCCACGGTTCTGACCGGCCACCGCGCGACACGCGCGGGGGGCGGATCGGCCGGGCCGAAACCCCCGACAACGAGCGAGGACGAGCATGGCCGACGCCACCGAGGTTTCCGACAACCCCGAAGCCTTCCGCTTCGAGATCCTGCTGGACGGCGAGGTCGCCGGGTTCGCCGGGTACCGCCTGCGCGCCGGGAAGATCATTTTCACCCATACCGAGATCCTCCCCGAGCACGAGGGCAAGGGCCTGGGCGGCCGGCTGGTCTCCGCGGCTCTCGACGCGAGCCGCTCGTCCGGCCGGTCGGTCGTGCCGCTCTGCCCGTTCGTCGCCCGCTACATCCGGCGCCATCCCGAGTACCGGGACCTGGTGCCCGAGGGCTACCTCGACCTCCTCGAAGAGGAAGCCTGAGCGCACGGCTCCGCCTTCACAGGCTGGGAGCGTGACTCCGCCTTCACAGGCTCACCACACGGCTCCGCCTTCACAGGCTGACCGCGCTCATGGGCTGACCGCGCGGGCCTGCCCTTACGGACCGGCCCGTACGGGCCGGCCGCGCGGCCCCGCCTCACGGTGAGACCCGTGGTCAGTCGCCGAGGGTGTCCGTCGAGGACCAGGCGCGCTCCAGCGCCCTCGGCAGCCCCCAGCGGCCCAGCGAGGTGAGGACCTCGGTCCTGTCGACGATCCCGAGGCACGCCCAGAGCGGGGTGACCGAGCTGAAGAGCGTCTCGGCCGCCTCCAGGTCCTCCGGCTCGTCCAGATCGACGTCGATGTCCTCCGACTCGGCGATGAGCCTGGCGATCCGCTCGGGCGACGCCAGCACCCCGGGCCCCCGCCTGGCCAGGGCGGCGACCACGGCCAGCCAGTCGGCGTGGTGGATCGCGCACAGGGCGGCCAGCACCGAGTCCTCGTGGCTGAGCTCCCCGTCCAGGTCGGAGAAGACCTCCGGCCTGTCCTCCTCGTCGGGCAGGTCGGAGATCGGCCCCGCGATGCCCGCCGTGACGGTCAGCCAGAGCTCCTCGTCGTCGGCCGGCAGCGGCTCCCCCTCGTACCCGGCGCAGGCCCGCAGCACGTTGCCGGGATAGCCGGGCCTGCCCAGCACCTCGCGCAGCCGGGTGGCCGCGGCCCGCAGCTCCCTGACGGGCCGCTCGGGCTCGGGCAGCTCGGCCAGGATGCGCCGCAGCTCGGCCAGCGCGAACGCCTCCTCCTCGTCCCAGGCGGCGAACAGCTCCTGGTCCTGCTCGTCGGAGACCGCGGTCCCGGGGATCCGCCCGTCGGGCAGCGGGCCGGTGAGCCAGCGCTCCTGGAGGTCCGCGTAGGCCTCCCTGGCCCGCTCGTCGCCCCGGGCGAGCGCGTCCGGGTCGATCTCCCCGGTGGCGACCCGTTCCTCCAGGTAGGCGACGAGCCCGTGGTACATCTCCTCGCCGACCGGCCCTCGCTCGTCCTCCTCGGGCCAGACGAAGAAGCTCGGGGTGAGCAGGAGCGGCTCGGTGCCCGTGGACTCCATCCAGCGCTGCACGTCCCCCACGGTCGCGCCGCCGGACTCGATCGCGCTGAGCGTCGCCTTCGCGGAGTCCCAGAAGGGCACCGACAGCGGGTTGCCCGCTGCCAGCATCGCCCGCCTCAGATCGGGCAGCGCCACCAGCGCCACTCCTGACGGCACGGCGAGCAGCGCGCGGGCAACATCACGCCGGGTCAGCTCGGAAGCCGCCCTTCCGGCGTGCACACAGACGAAGTCGAGATCCACGCCCAGTGAGCCTACGCCGGAAGCGCGGTGAACACACCTTCCCGCCCGGTGTCACCTCACCCACCCGAGGCCCCGCGCGCGTCGCGGGGCGGTGGTCCTGACCGGGCGCCAGGTGCTCACCAGCGCGAAGGCCAGCAGCAGCTCGGCGATGTCGCCGCCGTAGTACATGATCTCCGCGGCCCCGCGCAGCTGGGCGACCGGCACCGGCACGTCGACGACGAGCCCGGCGTACATCAGCTGCGACAACGTGGCGTGTACGGCGATCGCCACCCCCAGCACGACCAGCCGGAGGGGTACCGGCGGGCGTCGCGGCGCCGGGTCAGGACCGGCGATCACCCAGGCGAACAGGCACCCGGCCAGCAGGAAGTGCACGTGCGTCAGGTGGTGCGGCAGCCCGCCGGTGGAGACGAGCCGGTACAGCGGGGTGCAGTACAGCGCCACCATGCCCCCCACGCTGAGCAGCAGCGCGACCCACGGATCGGCCAGGACGTGCACCGCCCGGGAGCGCAGCAGGGCGCCGACGCGCCGCCCGCGGGCCGGTGACAGCGAGCGCAGCAGCAACGTCACCGGGGCGCCCAGCACCAGGCCCAGCGGCGCCAGCATGCCGATCAGCAGGTGCTGCAGCATGTGCCCGCGAAAATCCGTCTCGGCGAACGCGGCGACGGGCCCGGTCACGGCGGCGGCGACCAGCGCGACGCCCGCGACGAAACCCGCCGTCCGCCACCGGCTCCAGCCCCTGGGCTCACGAGCGCGCCGCGCCGCCGCCAGCAGGTACGCCCCCGCGGCCACGGCCAGGACGACGAGCGGCAGCGCCCCCGCCGGGCCGGCGCCGTGCCGGTGGGCCTCGTGCGCCAGGGCGATCATGGCCTCGGCGCGGCGGGGGCGCGCTCGTTCTCGTCACACAGCTCGACCGGGCCGGGGCCGCCGCCGCGCTGCAGCAGCCACCCGCCGATCATCAGCAGCACGCCCAGGAGCAGGAATCCCAGGTCCCACCAGAGCTGGTACGGGCCGGTACGCACGTGGTGGACACCCAGCAGGTGATGATCGATGACGCCCTCCACCAGGTTGAACGCTCCCCACCCGACGAGGATCCAGCCCCACAGCTCCCGCGATCTCCACACCCGTCCGCGGGAGCGCAGGACCCGCGAGTACAGCAGGCCGAGGCCGATCAGCACCGCCAGCCAGGTGAACGCGTGGAACAGCCCGTCCCACAGCGTGTTCATCCGCAGCCCGGGGACGGTGTCCACCGGGTAGTACCTCACCCCGATGTTGTCGGTGTCGGTGCTGGACAGCATGTGGTGCCACTGCAGGATCTGGTGCAGCAGGATGCCGTCGACGAACCCTCCCAGCCCGATGCCCAGAACCGTGCCGGGCAGGGCGATCCGCCCGGCTCCGCCCCTCTCGGCCGACCTGTTCGTCATCACGGTCCCCTCCTGCCCGGCTCGCGCCCGGCCAGTCCTGTCCGCCTCACGTACGGGCGGGGCCGGTTCGAAGCCGCGTGCCGCCCGCCGAGGAAAGGGGCGCCCCACCGGCGGGGATCCCCAGCAAACCCCACCAGAGCCGTCGGCGGCCGTACGGGAGCGACGCACCCGCGTACGTCGTCCGTGGCTAAAATCTCGGCAACCACACCCCCTCTCGCCGCCGAATCTCCACCCGTCCGTCCGGTTTGTCCGGCCACCCGCCCGTGGACACGGCATCCTCCCTCCCTCGGTTTAGTGTGAGAAGGATCGGGCGGGAAGAATCACGACGCGCGACCTTCGCGCACCCCGCGAGGAGAGCCACGCGCCGCGTACGAGCGAAAGGGTCTTTATGAACCGCTTGAAGGACGCGACGAGCCCCTATCTGCTGCAGCACGCGGACAACCCCGTCGAATGGTTCGAATGGGGTGAGGCGGCGTTCGCCGAGGCCGTCCGGCGCAACGTGCCGCTGCTGATCAGCGTCGGCTACTCGGCGTGCCACTGGTGCCACGTGATGGCCCACGAGTCCTTCGAGGACCAGGCCACGGCCGCGTTGATGAACGAGCACTTCGTCAACGTGAAGGTCGACCGCGAGGAGCGGCCGGACGTCGACGCGGTGTACATGGCCGCCACCCAGGCCATGACCGGCCAGGGCGGGTGGCCGATGACGGTCTTCGCCACCCCGGAGGGCCACCCCTTCTACACCGGCACGTACTTCCCCAGGCAGCAGTTCCAGCGGCTGCTGGCCGGGGTGTCGGGCGCCTGGGCCGAGGAGCGGGAGGCCGTGCTGGAGCAGGGCTCGAAGATCGTGGAGGCGCTGAACGAACGGTCGGCGCTGCCGTCCGGGCCGTTGCCCACGCCGGACACGCTCACCCGGGCCGTACACACCCTGGCCAACTCCTTCGACCCGGTCCGCGGCGGCTTCGGCGGCGCGCCCAAGTTCCCGCCGTCGATGGCCCTGGAGTTCCTGCTGCGGTACGGCGCGGCGGCCCTCGGGACCACCCAGGACGAGGAGCGGCGGGCGACCGCCGAGGCGGCGACGGTCATGGCCGGGCGGACGCTGGAGGCCATGGCCCGGGGCGGCATCTACGACCAGCTCGGCGGGGGGTTCGCCCGCTACAGCGTGGACGCCGAGTGGGTGGTTCCGCACTTCGAGAAGATGCTCTACGACAACGCCCTGCTCCTGCGGGTCTACGCGCACTGGTGGCGCTCCACCGGCTCCGCCCTGGGCAGGAGGGTCGCGCTGGAGACGGCCGACTGGCTGCTGGCCGAGATGCGCACCCCCGAGGGTGGCTTCGCCTCCGCCCTGGACGCCGACAGCGAGGGCGTGGAGGGCAAGTTCTACGCCTGGACCCGTGAGGAGCTTCTCGAAGTCCTCGGCGAGGAGGACGGGCCCTGGGCGATCGAGCTGTTCGAGGTGACCGGGACGTTCGAGCACGGCACCTCGGTGCTGCAGCTCCTCGCCGACCCCGGTCCCGGCGACGCCGAGCGGTTCGCCCGGGTCCGCTCCGCGCTGCTGTCCGCGCGGGCCCGCCGGGTGCGCCCTGGACGGGACGACAAGGTGGTGGCCGCCTGGAACGGCCTGGCGATCGCCGCCCTCGCGGAGACCGGCGCCCTGTTCGAGCGGCCCGACCTCGTCGAGGCCGCGCGCGCGGCGGCCGTGCTGGTCGACGAGCTCCACGTGGACGGCGACCGGCTGCTGCGCACCTCCCGCGACGGCAGGGCGGGGACCAACGCCGGGGTCCTGGAGGACTACGGCGACCTCGCCGAGGGCCTGCTCGCCCTGTACGGGGTGACCGGGGAGGTCCGCTGGTTCCGGCGGGCCGAGGCGCTGCTCGACGCCGTCCTGGAGCGGTTCTCCGACGGCTCCGGCGGGTTCTACGACACCGCCGACGACGCCGAGCGGCTCTTCCAGCGCCCCCGGGACGCGACCGACAACGCCACCCCGTCCGGCCAGTTCGCCGCCGCGGGCGCGTTGCTCTCGTACGCCGCGCTGACCGGCTCGGCCCGGCACCGGGAGGCCGCCGAGGCGGCTCTGGGCACGGTCACCGTGCTGGCCGACAAGCACGCGCGGTTCGCCGGATGGGGGCTGGCCGCGGCCCAGGCCGCGCTGTCCGGCCCGATCGAGGTCGCGATCGTGGGCCCGGCGGGCGATCCGGCGACGGTGGCCCTGCACAGGGAGGCCCTGCTGTCACCCCTGCCCGGCCTGGTCCTGGCGCTCGGCGAGCCCGATTCCGCCGGTGCCGGTTCTGATGCCGGTGCCGGGGAGGTCCCGCTCCTGGCCGGCAGGGGCCTGGTGGGCGGCGAGCCCGCGGCCTACGTGTGCCGCGGCTTCACCTGCAGGATGCCCGTCACCACCCCGGCGGCCCTGCGCGCCGAACTCACGGGCGGCGCGTGACGAACCGGCCGGGGCCGTCACCCTCAACAGCGCCGCCCTCCTGAACACGGACCGGCCGGGAACCGCCATAACGGCCGAAGGACCGACGCCCCGAACAGCGTCGCCGAGCCTGGGGCCGCCGTCCGCGTGACCGCGCCCGTCCCCTGTCAGATGCCCCGGACGGGGGCGCCGAGAGTGCGGCCCAGGCCGTCGACGCCGAAGTCGCCGCCGTTCCTGCCGCCCCGGTCGCCGCCGTCCTCGCCCCCCTGGCCGCCCTGATCTCCCTGGCCGCCCTCGTCGCCGCGTCCGCCGGGGCCGTCGCCGGGACCGCCCGGTCCCTGGCCGGGGTCGTCGGGGGCCGGAGGCTGGTCGGGCCCCGGGGTCCCCGGCTCGGGAGTGGCGCTCTGGCCGGGGTCGGGGGTGCTCGTCTCCTCGGGGCCGGGCGTGCTCCTGTCCTGGCCGTCGCCCTGCGGGTCGCCGTACTCGTCGTCCTCGGGGCCGTAGCCGCCGTACGAGTCGGAGTAGCCGTAGTTGGACGGCTCCTTGAACTCCTTGACCGGCTTGCCCTCCATCGCCTCGGTCATGAAGGCCCGCCAGATCTGCGCGGGGTAGGAGCCGCCGTACAGGGCGCTGCCGTTCACCGTCACCGGCTTGTTGTCGTCGCGGAACATGTCGACCGCCACCGCCAGCTGCGGGGTGAACCCGGCGAACCACACGGCCGCCGACTCGTCGGTGGTGCCCGTCTTGCCCGCCACGGGACGGTCGTAGAGGCGGGCCCCGGAGCCGGTCCCCGCCTCGACGACCTGGGTCAGCGCGTACGTGGCGTCGATGGCGGCCTGCTCGCTGAAGGCGCGTTTGCCCTTGGTGGAGCTCTTGACGACCGTGCCCTCGGCGTCGGTGACCGAACGGATCACGTGGGCCTCGCGGTGGACGCCCTCGGCGGCGAAGGAGGCGAAGCCGGAGGCGTTCTGGACGGCGCTCACCGAGGCCACGCCGAGCGGGAGCGTGGCGGCGGCCCGGTGCGGGGCGAGCTGCTCCTCGGGGATCCCGGCCTCCTCGGCGAGCTTGACGACCTTGTTCAGGCCGACCTTCTGGGCGAGGTCGACGAACGCGGTGTTCACCGAGCTCTGGGTCGCCTTCACGAGGTTGACCTCGCCGTAGGAGTAGCCGCCCGAGTTGGGGATGTCGGCGGAGGCGATCCGGAGCGGCGAGTTGCCGTCGACCCTGGTGTCGAGGCCGAAGCCGTTGTCCAGGGCCGCGGCCAGCGTGTAGGCCTTGAACGTCGACCCGGCCTGCACCTTGGCCGAGAAGGAGTTGTCGAACTTGTTGGCGGTGTAGCTGCGGCCGCCGTAGAAGGCCACGACCTCGCCGGTGGCGGGGTCGACGGCGGCGAGCCCGGTGCGGACCTTCCTGGGGGTGCCCTCCGGCAGGACCGAGGTGACCGCCCGCTCGGCGGCGGCCATCAGGTTCTTGTCGAAGGTCGAGACGATCTTCAGCCCGCCCTGGTTGATGACCTCGTCGGTGTAGCCCCGCTGCTTGAGCTCGGCCGTCACCTGGTCGAGCATGTAGCCCTCCTGCCCCTTGGGCGCGAAGATCGCCTTGGGCTTGCGGAGGGTGGGGAAGGTCACCTCGGCGGCCTGCCGGGAGGTGATGGCCCCGGTGGCGACCATCCCGTCGATCACCGACCGCCAGCGGTCCCTGGCCGCGTAGAGGTCGGGGCCCTGCGGGTCGGCGAACCTGGAGGGCTGCTGGATCACCGCGGCGAGGTAGGCGCCCTGGGCGAGGGTGAGCTTGCTGACGTCCCTGCCGAAGTACGCCCCGGCGGCGGCCTGGACCCCGTCGGCCCCCCGGCCGAAGTAGATCGTGTTGAGATACTGCTCCAGCACCCAGTCCTTCGACTTCGACTGGTCCACCTTCAAGGAGATCATGACCTCCTTGAGCTTCCTGATTATGGACCGTTCCTGGCTGAGGCCGCTGTAGTAGTTGCGGACCATCTGCTGGGTGATCGTGGAGCCGCCCTGGAGCTGCTGGCCGCTGACCGTGGACCACATGGCGCGGAAGGTGCCCGAGAGGGAGACGCCCTGGTCCTCGTAGAAGGAGCGGTTCTCGGCGGCGATGACCGCGTTGCGCAGGCTCTGCGGCACCTTGTCGAGGGCCACGCTCTTGCGGTTGACGCCCTGCCTGGCCAGCACGGTCTTGCCGTCGCGGTAGTAGATCACCGACCCCTGCGCGGTGGCCCTCGGCTGCGTGCTGTCGGGAATGGGGGTGATCGCCCACACCACCCCGAGCAGGACGATCGCCAGGAACAGCCCGGCGCCGAAGACGACGAGGGTGATCCTCAGGAGCTTTCTTCCAGGACTGCCCGTCCCGCCTTTCAACACGCGTGACCCCCCGATAGGACCCGCCGCCGACCCCCGACGGTTGCGGACCGTTAAGGGTAAACGATGGATAACGGTGTCTGGCCCCTGCTTGGCATGGTACGGCTAGCCCTTCCCCTTGCGCGGGACATCGGCCACCAAAGGCAGAACACGGTATGGCACAGGGGTGTCCAAGGCGATCACCGACGAGGTCCTGACCACGCCCCGGACGTCGACGATCAGGTCAATTACCCGCTGCAGGTCGGCATTGCTGCGCGCCACCACCCGGCAGTGCATGTCGTCGCCGCCGGTGATCGTGTGCACCTCCAGCACCTCGGGGATGGCGGCGAGCTGGTCGGAGACCGGGTCGTGCCCGCTGACCTGGCGGATCTGCAGGGTCACGAACGCGGTCACGTCGTAGCCGAGCGCCGCCGGGGCGATGTCCGGGCCGAACCCGGTGACCACCCCCCGGGCGACCAGCCGGTCGAGGCGCGCCTGCACGGTCCCCCTGGCCACTCCGAGCCGCCGTGAGCACTCCAGCACCCCCAGCCGGGGCTCCGCCGCCAGCAGGGCAATGAGCCGGGCGTCGAGCTGGTCGATCGTCATGATGTACAGATACTCCGCGGTAACCGGTGAGTAGGTGTGCATATTGCGCAGTCTTCAAAGACAGTGTTGCACAAACAGTCCAGAAAAACAGACAGTATGCGCATGAGCGACATTTTTCCTGTGAACGGTATGGACTGCGTGGTCTTCGCGGTGGGCAACGCCAAGCAGGCCGCCCACTACTACTCCAGCGCGTTCGGCATGCGGCTCGTGGCCTACCGGGGCCCGGAGAACGGCAGTCGCGACGAGGTGGCGTACGTCCTCACCTCGGGCTCGGCCAGGTTCGAGTTCCGGGGGGCGGTGCGTCCCGGCACCGGGGTGGCCCGCCACGTGGCCGAGCACGGTGACGGCGTGATCGACCTCGCCATCGAGGTCCCCGACGTGGAGGCGGCCTACGCCCACGCGCTCGCCCAGGGCGCGCGGGGGCTGGTGGAGCCGCACGTGACCGAGGACGACCACGGCAAGGTGGTGTCGGCGGCGATCGCGACCTACGGCGAGACCCGGCACACCCTGGTCGACAGGTCCAACTACAGCGGCCCGTACCTGCCCGGCTACGTCGCGGCCGAGCCCCTGGTGGCGGCCCCCGACGTGCGCAACGGCCGCCTGTTCCAGGCCGTCGACCACTGCGTCGGCAACGTGGAGCTCGGCAAGATGGACGAGTGGGTGGAGTTCTACAAGCGGGTCATGGGCTTCACCAACATGGCGGAGTTCATCGGCGACGACATCGCCACCGAGTACTCGGCGCTGATGTCCAAGGTGGTCGCGGACGGCACCCGCAAGGTGAAGTTCCCGCTCAACGAGCCGGCGATCTCCAGGAAGAAGTCGCAGATCGACGAGTACCTGGAGTTCTACGGCGGCCCCGGCGTGCAGCACATCGCGCTGGCCACCAACGACATCCTCAGCACCGTCGACCACATGCGCGCGGCCGGTGTCAGCTTCCTGACCACCCCCGACTCCTACTATGACGACCCCGAGCTGCGCGCCCGCATCGGCGAGGTCCGCGCGCCGATCGAGGAGCTGAAGAAGCGCGGGATCCTGGTCGACAGGGACGAGGACGGCTACCTGCTGCAGATCTTCACCAAGCCGGTGCAGGACCGCCCGACGGTGTTCTTCGAGCTGATCGAGCGGCACGGCTCGCTCGGCTTCGGCAAGGGCAACTTCAAGGCGCTCTTCGAGGCGATCGAGCGCGAGCAGGACCTGCGGGGCAACCTGTAGCCGGGGCGACCTGCAGCCGGAGCGACCTGCAACCAGGCGACCTGCAGCCGGGTGACCTGCAGCCGGGGCGACCCGTGGCACCGGGACCGGCCGGGCCGACCCCCCTGCGGCCCGGATCGGCCCCGGGAACCCGGAAGCCCGGGAGCCCGGAAGCCCGGAAGCCTCCCCGGCCGGGACGTGAGGAAGGACGGCGGCCTCCGTCCCGGAAGCGATCACGCCCGGAAGCCACCGAGCCCCGGCCTTCCCCTTCCCCTGCCCCGGCCGGGGCCGGGGCCGGGGCCGGGGCCGGGGAAGGGGACGGGGCCGGGGCCGGGGCCGGGGAGCAACCCATAACCGTCCTTGGCTTTGCTGTGGCGGCCTTGTGGCGATCACCCTTGGATGGGATCAGTACCGCCACCGCCGGAGGATCGGGGATCGGACCCGTGGTCCGACCCCACGCCGCCCGGCCCGGGTCACGACGGCCCGGGTCCCGGCCACGGTCACGAGCCTGACCCCGGCCCCGACTCGGGTCACAGACCGGCCCACGGCCCTTCCTTCGCCCCCGGTCGCGATCCCCTCACCGGCCATGGCCACAGCCACGGGCCGGGCCCCGATCCCGTCTTCGGTTACCCGTCCGCCGGGGAGCCGTCCAGCGGATTTCCCCGGCAGGGCGCCATCAGGCTGGGCGGACGCTGGCGCCGCCTCTTCGCCGGAATCCTCGACCTTCTCGTCATCGGATTCCTCTCCTCGCCCTTCACCTACCGGACCGTCACCACCGTCACGGGGGCGGAGAGCGGTCTGTCGGTGCAGGTACCCTTCGCGGAGACTCTCCTGGTGGCGGTGATCGGCTTCCTCTACTCGTGGTTGCTGACCTCCTTCTGGAACGGTCAGACGCTCGGCAAGAAGATCTTTCGGCTGCGCGTGGCGGACATCGGCGGGCACAGGGCCGGTGTCAAGCAGACGGCGCTCCGTCAGCTGGTCTCCTGGCTGATGTACTCCACCTGCTGCCTGGGCTGGATAGATGTGGCTTTCATCCTTTTCCACTCGCGCAAGCAGGCCGTACACGACCTCGCGGCCGGAACGCTTGTCATAGACGCCTGATCGGCGCAGGTCAGTCGCGTAGTGTGCCATTCCACGGGCTCGGCCGTCCGGCCGGGAAAGGGGCTTTAACGTATGGCGTCCAAACGGCTGGCCACCACGGCGACCGCCGCTCTTCTCAGCACGCTCGGGACCATCGGCACCGTCGCCTGCTCGGCGTCGAACGGGGCGGGCGTCCCCCCGGCGAGCTCCGCGAGACCGGGCACCTCCGCCGTGAGCCCCGCGAGCCCCGCGAGCCCCGCGAGGCCGGACGCCTCGGCCGTGAGCCCCCTGACGCCGGTCGCCTCCGCCTCCGACATCGCCGCCGGTCGCGAGGCCGTGCCCGGCTCCCCCGGGATCGGCGACCCCGACTTCCCCACCGACGGCAACGGCGGCTACGACGTCGGCCACTACGGGCTCAAGCTGGGCTACAACCCCGCCTCCAGGCATCTGTCGGGCGTGGCCCGGATCTCGGCGCGGGCCACCCAGAACCTGGCGAGCTTCAACCTCGACCTCTCCGGCCTCACCGTCAGCCGGATCACCGTGAACGGCAGGAGCGCGAGGTTCGACAGGACCGGGACCGAGCTCAGCGTCACCCCGGCCGCGTCCATCCCGAACGCCTCGGCGTTCACCGTCGAGGTCGCGTACGCCGGCCGGCCCGAGCCGGTCCGGGGCTCCTCCAACCTGGGCACGTACGGCTTCATCCCGACCGAGGACGGCGCGTTCGTCACCTGCCAGCCCAACGGCGCCAAGACCTGGTTCCCCGGCAACGACCACCCCTCCGACAAGGCGAGCTACGACTTCGAGATCACCGTGCCCGCCGGGCTGACCGCGCTGGCCAACGGCGAGCTCGTCGGCACGCCGAGGACCTCCGGGGGCAAGACGACCTTCCGGTGGCGGGAGAGCCACCCGATGGCCAGCTATCTCGCCACCATGACGCTGGGCAAGTTCGAGATGCTCCAGGGCAGGACCGCCGGAGGCCTGAAGAACATCGCGGCCGTCGACCCGAAGTTCCGCGGCTCGCTGCGGAAGGTGTACGACGTGTCGGGAAGGGTCACCGACTACTGGAGCACGATCTTCGGCCCCTACCCCTTCTCCTCCACCGGGGGCGTGGTCGACGACTTCCCCGCCGGGTACGCGCTGGAGAACCAGACCAAACCCATGTACGGCGGGTTCGCCCCCGACGACGCCATCATCGCCCACGAGCTGGCCCACCAGTGGTTCGGCGACAGCCTCAGCATCACCCGCTGGAAGGACCTGTGGCTCAACGAGGGCTTCGCGACCTACGCCGAGTGGCTCTGGTCGGAGCACGACGGCCAGGCCACCGCCGAGCAGCTCTTCCGCAGGCACTACAGCGCCGGGGCCGACGACCCGATCTGGAGCTACGCCCCCGGCCAGGCCAGGCCGGAGGACCTGTTCAACAACTCCGTCTACACCCGGGGCGGCATGACGCTCCACGCGCTCAGGCAGCGGATCGGCGACCCGGCGTTCTTCAGGCTCCTGAAGGAGTGGAGCACCACGCACAAGTACGGGAACGTCACGACCCCGGAATTCGTCGCGATGGCCGAGAAGATCTCCGGGAAGAAGCTCGGCGCCCTCTTCGACGCCTGGCTGTTCACCACGAAGAAGCCGACCACCTGGTGACGAGGCCGTCCCCCCGCTGACAAGGCCGTCCAGCCACCGACGCGCCCGGACCCCGACGACGCGGCGGACCCCCCGCCACCGCGTCGGCCCACCGGTCTCTCCTTCGGCTCACGCGACGACGATCTTGTACCCCTCGACGCGCAGGGAGCCCAGCACCTCCTCGGAGTGCACCGGCCCCTTGGTCTCCAGCTGCAGCTGGACCTCGACCTCCCCCACGTGCATGCCCAGCCGCTCGTGCACGATGTCGAGCACGTTCGCGCCGAGTTCCGCCAGCCGCGACAGCAGCTCCGCCAGCGCGCCCGGCCGGTCGGAGAGCGGGACCCGCACGGTGAGATAGCGCCCGGCGGCGGCCAGGCCGTGCCGGAGGACCTTCGCCAGCAGCAGCGGGTCGATGTTGCCCCCGGAGAGCACGGCCACCACGGGAGGTTCGAAGACGTGCGGGTGGGCCAGGATCGCGGCCACCCCGGCCACGCCCGCGGGCTCGACGACCTGCTTGGCGCGTTCGAGGCAGAGCACCAGCGCCTGGGAGATCTGGCTCTCGGTGACGGTGACGACGCTGTCGACCAGATAGTGGATCAGCTCGAAGGGCAGCTCGCCCGGACGGCCCACCGCGATGCCGTCGGCCATCGTCGAGGCGGGCCTCACCTCCACCGGGTGCCCGAGGGCCAGCGACGCCGGGTAGGCGGCGGCCCTCTCCGCCTGGACCCCGACGATCCGCACGCCCGGCCGCAGCGACTTGGCCGCGAGCGCCACCCCGGCCGCCAGCCCGCCCCCG
The DNA here is from genome assembly GCF_042888905.1 of Streptosporangium sp. NPDC002721. Taxonomy (NCBI): domain Bacteria; kingdom Bacillati; phylum Actinomycetota; class Actinomycetes; order Streptosporangiales; family Streptosporangiaceae; genus Streptosporangium; species Streptosporangium sp. NPDC002721. The sequence goes on along the minus strand of NZ_JBIAQI010000004.1, from coordinate 158,990 downwards.
CCCAGCGACATCACGATCGTGCCGACCTCGGGCAGCTGCTCCACGATCTCCAGCCCGATCGTGCCCTGCCCGGCGACGACGTCGGGATGGTCGAAGGGGTGGATGAACACGGCCCCGGTCCGGTTCGCGTGCTCCCTCGCCCGCTCCAGCGCGACGTCCACGGTCTCACCCGCGAAGAGCACCTCGGCGCCGTACGACCGGGTCGCGGCCACCTTGGGCAGCGGCGCCCCCTGGGGCATGTAGACCGTCGCCCCGGCGCCGACCAGCCCGGCCCCGAGCGCGACCCCCTGCGCGTGGTTGCCCGCGCTGGCCGCCACCACCCCCCGCCGCCGCTCGTCCTCGGTCAGCCCGGCGATCCTGACGTACGCCCCCCGGATCTTGAACGACCCCGAGCGCTGCAGGTTCTCGCACTTGAGGTGGACGGGCCCGCCGATGATCTCGGAGAGCACGTGGGAGTGCAGCATCGGGGTGCGCAGCGCGACGTCGGCCAGCAGCTCACGCGCGGCGACCACGTCGTCGTAGGTCACCTGGGGGTCTGACATACAGATCATCGTACGACCCGCTCGTCGACACCCCGGACCGGCCCGGTCCGGGGTGCGCGAACATCCGGCGGGGCCTTCCCGGAACGGCCGAGCAGCGAAGCCGTGTCGGGAAACGCGGATCCGCCCGGGTCAGATACGTGCTCCGACGTCGGCGCCGTTGGACGGGCGCAGGAAGGAGGATGACGGGATCGAGCCGTCCGCCGCGCGGGGTCCGGTGATCGTGCCGGGGTCGGTACTGGCGAAGGTCCAGGTGCCGCCGAGGTTCCAGGAGTTGCCCGAGCCCGAGGACGAGGAGCCGAGCGAGACCTGCGTCGCGTTCGCCACCGACAGGTTCCCGGTGAGGGTGGAGTCGGAGTCCGCGAAGTCGAAGCCGGTGCCGCCGTTGCGCCACGCGGTGTTGCGGTCGGCGATCAGCCGGCCGGGGTTGCCGTTGTCGATGAAGCCGCCGACCGCGTTGTCGAACGCGATGGAGTTGCGGATCACGTGGTCGGCCGCCGGGTCGGGGTCACCGCCGCCGAGCTTGAAGCCGTTGCCGTCCCCGGTGTAGTCGGGCAGGTTCCACCGGTCGAACCCGTTGCCCCACGCCACCGACGACTCCACGGTGACCGGGGACAGGAACATCCAGAAGTCCAGGCCGTCGTCGGAGTTGTTCCACAGCCGGGCACCGCGCACCACGTTGCCGCCGCCCGAGCCCTCCTTGATGGCCAGGCCGTCGGCGCTCTCGCCGTTCTTGCGCGGGTCGCGGTTGCCGTAGGCGTCCAGGTCGATGATCTGGTTGTCGCCGGAGGCGCCCTGAAGGTGCAGGCCCGACTCGTAGTTGTCCCGGGTGACCAGGCGGTCGAAGACGGTGTTGTTGACGTCCAGGCCGAAGACGCCGTACGGGCCATGGATGATCTCCAGGCCGGTCAGGCGCCACCAGTCGCCCTCGATGTGGACGGCGCCCCGCTCGGGGCGGGGGATGCTGGAGCCGACCGCGCCGGGCGTGTGGGGCATGTTCTCACCGTCGATGACGACCCGCTCGCCCTCCTGGTTGCGCATCGTGATGGGCTGGCCCGGCGTGCCGTTCTTGAGGATCTGGATGTTGGTGCTCGGCGCGTAGGTGCCGCCGCGGATGACGATCGTGTGCCCCGGCTGCGCCAGGTCCACGGCCCGCTGTATCGTCCGCAGCGGCGAGGCCTGCGTGCCCGGGGCGGCGTCGTCGCCGTTGGTCGCGACGTACAACGTGTTCGCCGGCGGCGGCTGGCCGCCGGTCTCGACGTCGAGGTGGTCGAGGTTGGGCAGGCCGACGGCGGTGGTCGGGTTCAGCCGGATGGTGTTGGCGCCGGCGTTCAGCGAGACGGTGATGGTCTTGGTGGCCCAGGCCGACCACGCGCCGGTGCCCTCGAACGAGGGGGTCTGCACGACGGCACCGTTGACGATCAGGCCGGCCGGGCGGGCCGCGGTGCCGTTGGCGAACCGGACGCCCAGGGTCGCCGTGCCGGCGGTGGCGGCGGTGACGGTGAACTGGACGTGGGCGCCCACGGCGTTGGTGCCGTTGCAGAAGCCGCTGCCGGAGTAGCCGGCCCAGTTGGAGTCGATGGTGCCGGTGCAGACCGCGGGCGAGGTCTCGGCCTCGTATCGGGTGGTCGCGGCGTGCGCCCCGCTCACGGGCAGCGCGGCGAGCACGCCGGCCAACAGAGTGGCGCACGCGAGGAAAGGCGTCAGGCGCATCGCTGGTCTCCAGGATTGTCGGGTCGCGGGACGACGGGTGATCGTCGTCGGACGACGGGTAGGGGTCGTCGGACGACGGGTGGAGGAGGGACCGCTGTGGGTTGACCTTTCCGGCGTCTGGGCCGGCTCCGGCGAGGGGCAGGGCACGGGAGGCCGCCGCTGTCGCGCGTCCCGGCGCTCGACGCGGTCTCGCCGTTCCGGCCGGGGACGCCGTTCGGGAGTGCCGGGCAGGCGGGCGGGGGTGGCCCGCCTGCCCGGAGCTCTAGCGGCGGGTGATGTCGGATTCGGAGTACAGGCAGTGCGTGCCGTCGGGGCCCTCACCGATCTTGCTGGGCTCACTGCCCTTGGGCACGCCCTTGTAGCGCTCGCAGATGGTGGCGCTGCCGTAAACGGTGATCCGGCTGAAGCGCGCGGTGTCGCCCCAGTTGGAGTTGATCCCGGCCAGCACCTTGGTGGAGCGGGCGGTGATGCCGTCCAGCACGACGTGGCGCTGGTAGGAGGTGGAGCAGTTGCCGCAGGCCCGGTACAGCTTGCCGGCGTTGTGCACCTGGAAGTTGCGGATGGTCAGCTTGCCGGCTCCGTTGTGCTGGAAGACCTTGTCGGAGGCGGACCTGGCGCCTCCGCCGTCCACCAGGTAGGTGGCCGAGGAGCTGGAGCTGCGGAAGGTGGCGGCGTCCTCGCCGACGTCGTTCCACCAGACGTTGCGGATGGTGCACGAGCCCTCGCAGTGGATGCCGTCGCCGGCCGGGGCGTCGAGGATGACGTTCTGGATGGTGCCGCCGTTGGCCACGACGAACATCGGGTCCTGGCTCTCGCCCTGGCCGCCGTCGCCGATGCCGTAGTAGCGCTTCATGCCGCCGTCGAAGAACGTGCCGGCGTTGCGGGTGGTGGTCTGGTGGACGCTGCCGGTGTCCGAGGGCCACGAACCGCTGCCGTCACCGCCGCCGGGGGGCGGCGTCACCGTGGGTGTCGGCGTGGGGGTGGGGGTGGGGTCGGGCGTGCCGCCCCCGCCCGCGGGCCGCAGCGTCCACTGCTTGGTGGCCGCCGAGTCGCAGGAGTTCTGCTGCAGCAGGGCGCCGGAGGAGGTGGAGTTGTCCTTGACGTTGAGGCACTTGCCGCCGTTGCCGTTGACCACCCGGTAGTTGGAGCCCGAGGCGGTGAGCTGCCAGGTCTGCGAGGCGGCCGAGGTGCAGGACTCCTGCTGGACCGCCTTGCCCGCGCTGGTGGAGGCGTCCCGCACCCCGAGGCACCTGCCGCTGTGCACCGCCTTGATCTGGTAGCCGCCGCCCGAGGAGGTGAGCGTGAAGACCTGCCCGGCGGCGTCGGCGCAGGCGCTCTGGGCCAGCTGGACGCCATCGCCGGTGCTCTGCCCGGGTACGGCGGCGCACAGGCCGCTGCCCGCGTTGGCCAGCGTGTAGTTGCCGTTGGAGGGGGCCGCCGAGGCGGGCGTGTTGAAGGTGACCACCAGCCCGCCGGCGGTGAGGAGGCCGGCGGACAGGACGACCGCCAGTCTCCTGGCGAGATGTTCTTTCTTACGCACTTCCAGCTCCGTTTCTGCGATCTGTGTGGATTCAGGGCATGGCACAGCAGAGGTTGCGAGCCGCGGAGGCCCGGGAGGGGTTGCGTGAAATCGAGTCGGAGGAGCCCGGCGCCCTCAGGTGGTGACGCACGCCGTCGTCGGCCCCGCCACCTCGACACAGCGGTCACGCGGGCCACTCAGAGATCAGGTTTGTGAACAACCGGTTGCAGACACAGTCGCGTTACATAGAGGAAACGTCAATACGTTCAGGTAAAACTGCAAACGGATCCGGAGGTTCCGCCTGGTCGTCTCCCGATTTCTGCAACAACCGTTTGCAAAAACGCAGGCGAGGGGGCCCGCATGGTCACACCATCCGATTCACATTCGCCACACCGTCCTTGAAACTTTCACGACCGCCCGACCGGTACGCCTCCCTTTTTCGCCCCCGAGACCCCGGTCAGCTCGCCACCCGCCGGTGAGGACGGGATGCCGCGAGCGGTCTCGTTCATGTCCGGGCCTTCCCATCGCCCGCCGGCACGTGGTTGGCTTCACCCGGCACGGGAAAGCGCTTACCGAACCTGTGGAGACGAAGGATGCGCCTCGAAGCCGTCATCGGCCGCCAGGACGTCGATCATCGACCCGAACGCGGGCGGCGACACGATCAGGTTCGCCCTCACCGGCGACACCGGCCCGCCGAGCGTCGGCCCGTCGGCGGTCCGGGTCATGACGTCCCCGGTCCCAGCGGGCGTTACGAGCTCCCGGCCGGCTGGTGGGAGGAGAAGACCAGGACCGAGGCGGTGAAGCCGTGGACGTGGTTGTGGCCGCCCACCGGGCCCACCTCCCCGGCGGCGAAGAACCCGGCCACCCCGATGGGGCCCAGGGTGTCGCGGACGGCGACGGCGTCGTGGTCGGCGCTGCCGAACATGGCCGAGCCCCGGCCGTTGCAGGAGAACAGCAGGGCGCCGTCCACCCGGCCGAACTCCTCTCGGTGCGCGTCCAGCAGCTCGTACAGGTCCTCGTCGGCGGTGGCGGCGTCACGGACCTGGAAGCGGACCGTACGGCCGACCTCGACGACGTCCCCGATGGCCACGGCCTCCCGCTCGGGGTCGATGCCGAGCACGCCCCGGATCAGGAAGTCGCCGTGCTCGTGCTTCTCGGCGTACTCGTCCATGGCGATGCCGATCTGCAGCCCCGAGGCGACCAGGTCGCGGTCGTCCTCGTCCAGGGCGCTGACGATCTCCTCCAGCCGCGCCAGGGCGGGCTGACCGGCGAGTTCGAGCAGAAGATTGTCCTCGGCGGAGGTGACGGCCATCGTCGGGCCGATCGGACGGCAGCCCTGGCTGACGACGGTGCTGACGTTGAGGGCGCCGCTGAGCAGCACCCCGACGGCTCCCTCGGTGTGGATCTCCCCGTTGGCGAACAGCCGGACCGCGCCGCGCCCCTGTACGGCGTTGGCCAGGCCGCCGATCAGGGGGAGGTTTCCCATGACCTCCTCGGAGCGCTCGACGAAACCGTCGGTGGGGAAGCTGTAGGGGTCGGCGAGCAGGATGGCCGCGTGGTCGTCCGGGGCGCGGTCGGGCAGGCCGACCACGACGAAGCGGTCGTCGGTCCTCAGCGTGTCGAGCGCGAAGGTCGTCAGCCGGGCCCCGCCGAGGGAGGCGGCCCAGGCGCTCACCGCGGGGGTCACCTCGACCCCCTGGCCGTCGCCGATGACCCCGGTGGCGCTGCACCCGAGGACGGCGGCACCGGGTGCCATGCTCATCGCGCGCAGGCCGGCGCGGGAGACGTCGTCGGGATCGTCCCCGCAGATGAAGAAGCAGAGCAGGTCGGCCGGTCCGGAGAGGCCGGACAGGGCTTGGCGCACCGCGGTCTCGGCCGCGGAGACCAGATCGGACCCCACCGCGAGGCCGTCGGCGAAACGGCTCGTCATCAGCGCCACTCGTCTCGCCTCTCCTTCTTGATCCCTTGTCCGGCGGCCCGCCGGAGAGTGCCGGCAGGCTCGCCGGGAAGCCGTGGGTCCCTGCTGTGAACTGCCTGAACCATCTGAACTGCCGTGAAATTCTGTCATGAACCGTCGTGGAGCCGTGAGGTCCCTCGGTGCCGTGGAAGCGTGAACACCGGAGATCTCACGTCGCGGTCCCTTCCGAGTCGCCCGGCCCCCGACCGGAAAGCCGGGGCGACGCCTTGTCGTGGAGCGATGTCTTGGAGCGATTCTCCCCACTGGGGGCACAAGCACTCCCGTTCCCTCCCACGCAATCGTCAAGATCCGAGAGAGGGATGAGAGTGCCGGATCGGGCGTTGTGGACGTAGGCTCGATCCCGTGCCTCAAATCCCAGAGCCACGTACTCTGCGCGAGCTGCGCGCGAGCGGCCATATTCACCGTACGGTAAAGGCCGAGATCCGTGAGAATCTCCTGACCCGCCTGCGGGCAGGAGAGCCGCGGTTCCCCGGCATCGTGGGCTTCGACGACACCGTCCTGCCATACCTGGAGCGAGCGCTGCTCGCCGGGCACGACCTGGTCCTGCTCGGTGAGCGGGGTCAGGGCAAGACCCGGCTGATCCGCACCGTGACCGGGCTCCTCGACGAGTGGACCCCCGTCGTCGAGGGCTGTGAGATCAACGACCATCCCTACGAGCCCTCCTGCGTCCGCTGCCGCCGCCTGGCCGGCGAGACGGGCGAGGAGCTGCCGATCTCCTGGAAGCACCGGGACGAGCGGTACGGCGAGAAGCTCGCCACCCCCGACACCTCCGTCGGCGACCTGATCGGCGACATCGACCCGATCAAGATCGCCGAGGGGCGCACGCTCGGCGACCCGGAGACCGTCCACTACGGCCTGGTCCCCAGGAGCAACCGCGGGGTGTTCTCCGTCAACGAGCTGCCCGACCTGGCCGAGCGCATCCAGGTGTCGCTGCTCAACGTGCTGGAGGAGCGCGACATCCAGGTCAGGGGCTACAACCTGCGCCTGCCCCTGGACATCCTGCTGATCGCGAGCGCCAACCCCGAGGACTACACCAACCGCGGCCGGATCATCACCCCGCTGAAGGACCGTTTCGGCGCGGAGATCCGCACCCACTACCCGCTGTCGATCGAGACCGAGCTGGTCCTGATCCGCCAGGAGGCCGCGCTCGGCCAGGTGGGCGCCGACCTGCCCGACCACCTGATCGAGGTGATCGCCCGGTTCACCCGGCTGGTCCGCGAGTCCACCGCGGTGGACGCCCGCTCGGGGGTCTCGGCCCGCTTCTCCATCGCCGCCGCCGAGACCGCGGCCGCCTCCGCCGTACGACGGGCGGCGCTGACCGGCGAGGACCACGCGGTGGCCAGGGTCGCCGACCTGCCGGGGATCGTGCACACGCTGCGCGGCAAGGTGGAGTTCGAGGTCAGCGAGGAGGGCCGGGAGACCGAGGTGCTCTCGCACCTGCTGCGCAGGGCGACGGCCGAGACGTTCCGCGGCACGCTCGGCGGCACCGACCTGAACCCGCTGCTGGAGAAGTTCTCCGAGGGCATCCAGGTGGAGTCGGGGGTGACGGTCCCCGCGGCCGAGCTGCTGCGCAGGATCGGCCCGGTATCCGGTCTGGCAAAGATCATGTCCCAGCTCGGCATCGGCGACGAGTCCCCCGGACACGCCGCCGCCGCGCTGGAATTCGCCATGGAGGGCCTGTACCTCCTGCGTCGGCTGTCCAAGGACGAGGTGGACGGCACGACGGTTTACCGCACCTGAGGTGTCTGCATGAGCTACCGCTATGGCGAATACCGGGACGGGCCCGACCCGCTCGCCCCGCCGTACGACGTCCGTTCGGCGCTGGACCGGATGGGCGACGCGATCCTGTCCGGTTCCAACCCCGCCCACGCCCTGCGCGACCTGCTCAAGGAGGGCCTGCCGGGCGCGCAGGACCGTCGCGGCCTTGAGGACCTGCTCCGCGAGGTGCGCCGGCGCCGGCGCGAGCTGCGCGAGCGGGGCCGTCTCGACGGCACGCTGGAGCGGGCCAGGGCGCTGCTGGACAAGGCGATCGGCCAGGAGCGGGCCGAGCTGTTTCCCGACCCCTCCGACGAGGCCCGGCTGCGCGAGGCGGAGCTGGCCGCCCTTCCCGACGACACGGCGAGCGCCATCCGGGAGCTGGGCAATTACCGGTGGCGCTCGGCGGCCGCTCAGCGGACGTTCGAGGAGCTGCGCGACCTGCTGCGCAGGGAGGTGCTCGACAGCCAGTTCCGCGGCATGCGGCAGTCCCTGGCCAACCCCGACCCGGCCGCCATGGAGCGGGTCAGGGAGATGATGTCCGATCTGAACGACATGCTCGACCGGGATGCCCGGGGCGAGCACACCCAGGCGGACTTCGAGCAGTTCATGTCGAAATATGGGGACATGTTCCCGGAGGCGCCCCGGAACCTGGAGGAGCTGGTCGACACCCTGGCCCGGCGGGCCGCGGCCACCCAGCGCCTGCTCGCCTCCCTCACCCCGGCCCAGCGCGAGGAGCTCGACCAGTTGATCGAGCAGACCCTCCGCCAGGCCGGGCTGGACGAGCAGATGCGCCGCCTGGGCGAGTCCCTGCACGCCCGCCGCCCCGACCTGGCCTGGAACACCCCGGAGCGGCTGAGCGGCGACGAGCCGATGGGCATGTCCGACGCCGTGAGCGCGCTGGACGAGCTCGCCGACCTGACCCAGCTGGAGGCCGCGCTCCGCCAGGACTACCCCGGCGCCCGCATGGACGACATCGACGAGGCGGCGATCCGGCGCGCCCTGGGCCGGTCGGCCGTCGACGACCTTGAGGCGCTCAAGCAGATCGAGCGCGAGCTGGAGCAGCAGGGCTACCTCCTGCGCCGGCGCGGCAAGCTGGAGCTCACCCCCAAGGCCGTGCGCCGGCTGGGGGAGACCGCGCTGCGCCGCGTCTTCGCCTCCCTGGAGAGCGGGCGCCGCGGCGACCACGACCAGGTGGACGCGGGCTCGGCCGGTGAGCTCACCGGCTCCTCACGGCCCTGGCGGTTCGGCGACGAGCAGCCGATCGACGTGGTCCGTACGGTGGTCAACGGCGTCCGGCGCGGCGGGAGCGGCGGCACGGTGACCCTGTCGGTCGACGACTTCGAGGTGGCCGAGACCGAGCGGCGCACGGCGGCCGCGGTGTGCCTGCTGGTCGACCTGTCCTACTCGATGGCGCTGCGCGGCACCTGGGCCGCCGCCAAGCAGACGGCGATGGCGCTGCAGGCCCTGGTGGCCTCGAAGTTCCCCCAGGACTCGGTGCAGATCATCGGCTTCTCCAACTACGCCCGCGTGCTGCAGCCCGACGAGCTGGCGGGCCTGGAGTGGGACATGGTCCAGGGGACGAACCTGCACCATGCCCTGCTGATCGCCGGACGCCACCTGGACCGCCACCCCGACTTCGAGCCGGTGGTGCTCGTGGTCACCGACGGCGAGCCCACCGCCCACCTGCGGCGCAACGGCTCGGCGGCCTTCGAGTGGCCGCCCACCCAGGAGACGCTGGAGCTGACCCTCGCCGAGGTCGACAAGATGACCCGGCGCCGGGCGACGCTCAACGTCTTCATGCTCGCCGACGACGAGCGCCTGAAGGAGTTCGTGAACGAGGTCGGGCGGCGCAACGGGGGCCGGGTCTTCTCCCCCGGCGCCGACCGCCTGGGCGAGTACGTCGTCAGCGACTTCCTGCGCACCCGCCGCACCCGCTGAGCCCCTGGCAGGGGGTCAGGCGCCGGCGTAGGCGACGTAGCGGTCGAGGGCCAGGTCGAAGCCGTCGCGGTGGTGGCGGTGGGAGCGGTAGCAGGGCCGCCACGCCGTGCTGTTGCCGACGCCCGCGCGGGCGTCGGCGATCGCGGAGGGGACCCGCTCGGGGGAGAGCAGGAGGCCGCCACCGAGATAGCGATCGTCGGCGAGGACCGTGGGGGTGGCGGGGTCGCCGCTCACGTAGCGGCCACGGCGCCAGCCACTCTCCTCGTCCCAGACCAGGGCGTCGCCGCCGGCCAGGCGGACGGTGACGGCGCGCGGGTCGCAGGGCCCCTGCCACCAGCCCTCGACTTGATCACCCAGTGCCTCGACGACGAGGCCGGCGTAGTGGCACGGCTGGTCGCGCCACTCGTCGGTGTACGGCTCGACATGTTTGAAACCCACGGCGGGCACTCCCTTGTGCCGTCTTGCTCTGTCCGATGGAACGCCCGCCCGGCACGACCACGACTTCACCGCCGCCGGTCTCATCACACGGAACGAGCTCGCCCACGATCCTACTGACCTCGCGGGTGTGCTCCGCGCGGAATGCGAAGATCGACAATCCCGTACGCGGGCCGTCGCCCCCGCCTCAACCGTGACCCTTCCGTAACAACCACCCTGAAACAAACGCCGTCTACCCAGTAAATGAGAGAACGCGGTTCCTGGAAGGGGAGGAAGTGAGTCCGATGCTCGCGGGAATTCTCGTGGCGCTGATGCTCATCGTCTGCGTCTGTTTCGAGTTGTGCATGGTCCCGCAAACGCGCGACAGGCACGACGGCGTCGAGGGCAAGTGACCCGGCCCCGTCCCGGACGAACGATCGTCGAGAAGATCCCGCCGGGTGGCGGGGCCTCGCGAGACGTACCCAGACGAGATCACCGGATACTAATGTCTGGCGCATGACAGACCTGCTGCTCTGGCTGCACATCGGTTTTGCGATCTTCGCTCTGGGGCCGATCACCGCCGCCACGATGTCCACCCCCAGATTCATCCGCGCCAAGAACGTCGGCGTCCTGCGCTATCTGCACAGGACCACGCGAATCTACGGTTTCGCGTCCATCGGGGTCTTCCTGTTCGGGCTGCTGCTGGGCCGCGAATTTCTCGGAAAGCCGTACCTGTCGGTGTCCATGACGCTTTTCGTCGTCGCCGCGGTGCTACTGATCATGGTGGACCGGGACCAGAGCACCGCCATCCGGGTCCTCGCCAGCGAGAACCCGGACGACGACGCCAAGGTGCAGGTGGGCCGGATCGCCGCGTTCTCCGGCGTGATCGTGCTGATCTGGATGGTCATCCTGGTGCTGATGGTCTGGGGCGACCCGGTCTGAACCCGCCGGCGGTCCGCGCCGCCCTCCCCGCGCCCGTTCCTACCCCAGCGCCTGGGTGAGGTCGGCCAGCAGGTCGTCGATCGACTCGATGCCGACCGACAGGCGCACCAGGTCACCGGGGACCTCCAGCGGCGAGCCCGCCACGGAGGCGTGGGTCATCCGGCCCGGGTGCTCGATCAGCGACTCCACGCCGCCGAGCGACTCGCCCAGGGTGAACAACCTGGTCCTGTCGCACACCGCGACCGCCTCGTCCTCGCCTCCGGCCATCCGGAAGGAGACCATGCCGCCGAAACGCCTCATCTGCTTGGCCGCCACCTCGTGACCGGGGTGCTCGGCCAGACCCGGGTAGAGCACCGAGGTCACCCGCGGATGGGCGAGCAGCAGGTCGACCACCCGCTCGGCGTTGTCGCAGTGGCGGTCCATCCTCACCCCGAGCGTCTTGAGACCGCGCAGGGTCAGCCAGGCGTCGAACGGCCCGGCCACCGCGCCCATCGCGTTCTGGTGGTAGGCGAGCTCCTCGCCCAGCCCGGCGTCCCGCGCCACGAGCGCGCCGCCGACCACGTCGGAGTGGCCGCCCACGTACTTGGTGGTCGAGTGGACCACGACGTCCGCGCCCAGCGCCAGCGGCTGCTGCAGGTACGGGGAGGCGAAGGTGTTGTCCACCACCAGCAGCGCGCCGCACTCGGTCGCGAGCTGGGCCAGGGCCGCGATGTCCGCGATGCCGAGCAGCGGGTTGGTGGGCGTCTCCACCCAAATGATCTTGGTCTTCTGGGTCACGGCGGCGGCCACCGCGGCCAGGTCGCCCAGCGGCACCGGGTCGTAGTGCAGCCCCCAGCGCTCGTGGACCTTCGCGAACAGGCGGTAGGTGCCGCCGTAGGCGTCGTTCGGGATGATCACGTGGTCACCCGGCCTGCAGATCGCGCGGAGCACCGCGTCCTCGGCCGCCAGCCCCGAGGCGAAGGCCAGGCCGCGGCTGCCGCCCTCGACGGCGGCCACGGCCTCCTCCAGCGCGGTCCTGGTCGGGTTGGCCGACCGGCTGTACTCATATCCGGCGCGCAACCCGCCCACGCCGTCCTGCTTGTAGGTGGACACCGCGTAGATCGGCGGCACCACGGCCCCGGTGTGAGGGTCGGGCTCCTGACCTGCGTGGATGGCCAGTGTCTCGAATCCATGGTTCATGGGGTCAACGCTACTCGCAGCAGCGGGGGCCCCAGGGCCGCAGGAGGCGGCCCCCAGGGCCGTAGGGGCGCCCCCCACGCCCCCGCGCCACCTACTCCACGCGCTCCCCGCTGATCCGCGAGAGCAGGAGCGGATCGGCGAGCGTCAGGGCCGCGCCGACCACGAGCCCCGCGACCAGCAGCACAATCCCGATGACGGTCATCTCTTCCCCCTTCGGCCTTCAAGGATCGCCTCGACCTTTCGAGGGCCTCTCCGACCTTTCAAGGATCGGCGACGGCCCCCTGCGCCGCCTCCGCTGAAGGGCCGGTTCCGGTGGGGGCGGTTCGGCCGAACGGCCGATACGACATGTCCTCCCCGAGGCTTAGGCTCGGGGACCGTGGGAGAAACGAGCCGACTAGTTTACTGGATCAAACGCCTCAGCGAGATCGCGTTGATCGGCTGGCTGCTCCTGCTCCTGCTGATCGACGTGGTGTCGGCCGTGCACAGTCTCAACCCGGCGATACTGCTGAGCCCGGTGTGCGGCCTGGTGGGCGTCGTGGCGGTGGTACGACGCCGCCGCTGGCGGGTCGGCGGGCTCGTCACCCTGCTGACGGTGTCGTTCCTGTCCTCCCTGGCCATCGGGATCACCGGTGGCGACGGCAGTCCCGGCGCGGCCGAGATCGGCTCGCTGCTCGTCCTCACCGTCGGCGGCCTGCGCGCGATCGAGCCGGTACGGCGGGCCGCGCTGCTCTCCCTGGCCACGATGGTCGTGCTCGAAGCCTCCCCCTCCCGCCTGAACTCCGGGAACCCGGAACCGGCGATAGCGGTCGGCTTCCTGCTCTTCGTCTGCTGGTCCTTCGCCGCCGGCATCGGCGCCTACCTCCGCTTCCAGCTGGAGCGCCGCAGGGAGGCCGTCGACACGGTACGGCGCTCCGAGCGCCTGGAGCTGGCCAGGGAGCTGCACGACCTGGTCGCCCACCACATCACCGGGATCGTGGTGCAGGCGCAGGCCGCCAAGGTCGTCGCCGAGCAGAAACCGGAGGCCGTGGTCCCCTCCCTGGAGGCGATCGCCAACGCCGGGGCCGACGCGCTGACCTCGATGCGCCGCCTGGTCAGCGTGCTGCGCTCGGAGGACGAGGCCGCCCGCTCACCGGGCAGCACCCTCATGGACATGCGCACCATGGTCGAACGCTTCTCCGCCTCGGGCCCCCAGGTCACCTTCGACATCGGCCAGGGCATCGCCGACGGCACCGTGGCCCAGGAGGTGATGACCACCCTGCACCGGGTCCTCCAGGAGTCGCTGACCAACGTCCGCAGGCACGCCCCGGGCACCGGCTGGGTCGAGGCGGACCTCAAGCTCACCGACGGCTCCGACCTGCGCGCGTGGGCGGAGCACGTGCGCGCGAGGAACGGCCAGGACCCGCGGGCCCGGCGGGCCGCGTACGCCTCGGGCGCCTCGGGCGCCTCGGCCGGTGAGGGCATCGGCGGCACCTCGGCCACCGGAGGCGCCGTACGGCTGCGGGTGCGCAACTACGGCTCGATGGCCGACATCAGGATCTCCCGCCTCGGTGGCGGCTTCGGCCTGGTGGGCATGGCCGAGCGCGTCGAGGCACTCGGCGGCCGTCTCATGGCCGGGCCCACCCCCTCGGGGGCCTGGGAGGTGATGGCGGAGTTCCCCCTCTGACCCCGGAGATCCCCGCCCCCGGAGCCTCTCGACGCCGAAAACCGGAAAGAGAAGGGCCGGGGGACCCCCGGCCCTGGGCGTGGTCAGTGGTTGGCGAGGAAGGCCAGCAGGTCCTGGCGGGTGATCAGGCCGACGGGCTTGCCGTCGTCGAGGACGACCGCGGCGTCGGCCTTCTCCAGCGCCTCGACGGCGATGGAGACCGGCTCCCCCGCGCCGATCGTCGGCAGCGGCTGCGACATGTGGGCGGCCAGCGGGTCGGTCGGCCGCACCCGGCCCCGGTAGAGGGCGTCGAGCAGGTCGCGCTCCAGGATCGAGCCGACCACCTCGGCGGCCATGACCGGCGGCTCCTCCTTCATCACCGGAAGCTGCGACACGCCGTACTCACGCATGATCGAGATGGCCGTGTCGACCGACTCGTGCGGGTGGGTGTGCACGAACTCCGGCATGCCCGAGCTCTTGCGCGTCAGGACGTCCTTGACCAGGCCCTCCTCGCTGGAGGTGGTCAGGAAGCCGTAGTCGGCCATCCACTCGTCGTTGAAGATCTTCGACAGGTAGCCCCGGCCGCCGTCGGGCAGCAGCACCACGATCACGTCGTCCGGCCCGGCCCGCTCGGCCACGCGCAGCGCCGCGACCGTCGCCATGCCGCAGGAGCCGCCCACCAGCAGCGCCTCCTCGCGGGCCAGGCGGCGGGTCATGATGAAGGAGTCACGGTCGGAGATCGCGATGACCTCGTCGCAGATCGTGGTGTCGTAGTTGGCCGGCCAGATGTCCTCGCCGACCCCCTCCACCAGGTACGGCCGCCCGGTGCCGCCGGAGTAGACCGAGCCCTCCGGGTCGGCCCCGATGACCTTGACCCTGCCGCCGGAGACCTCCTTGAGGTAGCGGCCGGTGCCGCTGATCGTGCCCCCGGTGCCGACGCCCGCCACGAAGTGGGTGATCCTGCCCTCGGTCTGCTCCCAGATCTCCGGGCCCGTGGAGTGGTAGTGGCTCTCGGTGTTGTGGGGGTTGGAGTACTGGTCCGGCTTCCAGGCGTTCGGCGTCTCCTTGGCCAGCCGGTCGGAGACGGAGTAGTAGGAGTCGGGGTGGTCGGGAGAGACCGCCGTCGGGCAGACCACGACCTCGGCGCCGTAGGCGCGCAGCACCGAGATCTTGTCCTGGGCCACCTTGTCGGGCACCACGAACAGGCAGCGGTATCCCCGCTGCTGGGCCACGATGGCCAGGCCGATGCCGGTGTTGCCCGAGGTGGGCTCCACGATCGTGCCCCCCGGGCGCAGCTCCCCCGACCGCTCGGCGGCGTCGATCATCCGGACCGCGATGCGGTCCTTCACCGATCCTCCGGGGTTGAAGTACTCCACCTTCGCGAGCACCTGGGCGGAGATGCCCTCCGTCACCTTGTGCAGCCGGACGAGAGGGGTGTTGCCCATCAGCTCGACGAGCGAGTCATGTACGCGCACCGGGATATCACCTCGAAATACCAAAGCTCGGTCGGCTTGTTGTTGTGGTCACCGTGATCCCAAGAGGGTGGTGGGGACCCGGCTGTGTCACCAGAGGCAACGCTACCGCCCCGTACGGAGGGAGCGACGCCTTGTGATCTGGACACCGGGAGTGGCGCGGGCCGCCCGCCGCATCGCCGCGGCGGCCGCGCTGGGCGGAGGGGGTCTCACCGCGCTCGGCGCGGCGACCTACGGACTGCTGCTGGCCGAGGCGCTGGTGGCCCGTCGCGCCGTCGGCCGCCCGCACGGCATGGAGGGACCGCCCTCGGACGGTTCGTACGGAGCGTTCGGCGGCGAGCCGCTCAGGATGGTCATGCTCGGCGACTCCACCTCCGTCGGCCTGGGCACCTCCGATCCGGCGGAGACGCCCGCCGTGCTGATCGCCAACGGGCTGGCCGTGATCGCCGAGCGGCCGGTGCGGCTGACCGTGGCGGGCATGTCGGGAGCGACCTCCGCGCAGCTGGGCGAGCAGGTGGACAGGGCGCTGAAGGCCCGTCCGGAGATCGCGGTCATCTTCATCGGGGCCAACGACGTCACCTCGCAGAGCAGGCCCGCCCATGCCGTACGCCACCTGCAGAAGGCGGTCAGGAGGCTGCGGGAGGCGGGGGCGGAGGTGGTCGTGGGCACCTGTCCGGACCTCGGCACGGTCCGGCCGATCGCGCAGCCGCTGCGCTGGGTGACGCGGCGGTGGAGCCGCCAGCTGGCCGCCGCGCAGACCGTCGCGGTGGTCGAGGCGGGCGGGCGGACGGTGGCCTTCGCCGACCTGCTGGGGCCGGAGTTCGACACGAACCCGGCGGAGATGTTCGGCCTTGATCGTTATCACCCATCTGCTCAAGGCTATCTCCAGATCGCTTACGCGGTGCTACCTTCCGTATGCAGTGCGTTGGAACTCTGGCCCGAGCCCCGGGCCCGGCGCACTGAGTCGATCTACCTCGCGGCGGCCAAGGCCGCGGAGGAGCCCGGCGCCGAGGTCTCCGCGACCCGGGTCGCCGGACGAGCGACCGGACCTCACGGACGGTGGGTGACCATACTCGGCCGCAGGCCGTGGATGCGGCCCAACGACGCCTGAACACGGTCACCCTCCGCTGCGAAGCCGTAACGCCTCGCCCGCATTGGAGTGCGATACCCATGATCCGGCCCCTCGCGAAACCGGCCCTGGTGCTCGCCGGAGCTCTGGCCCTGGGCGGCTGCTCCGGCACCGAAGCGGCCACCCCGGACCATCCCACCTGGCACAACACCGAGATGAACGCGGTCAGCCGCACCACCGTCGCAGGCGGTGTCGCCACGACGACCTCCATGAAGCCCGACGGCACGCTGGAGACGGTGGCCCTCGACCTCGCCACGGGCAGAAAGCTGTGGGCCCACCCCTCGACCATGGCGGGCCGCCTGCCGGGGATGGGGGTGCCCGCCCCCGCGATCGTCGAGACCTCCGCGGGGCAGGCCGTCGCGGTGACGATCGACCCCGCCAGGCGGGGCCGCTGGAAGGCCACGCTCGTCGGTCTCGACGCCAGGACCGGGACGCGGAAGTGGAGCCGCCCGGTGCACTCCACCTTCGGCCCGCAGCGGTGCGGGGCCTTCGTATGCGTGTCCGAGAACACCGCGCTCGCGAGCGCCCGCGTCGTCGTCCTCGACCCGGCTACCGGCAGGGCGATGTGGAAGATCCCCGGTATCGCCGAGGCCGAGTGGTCCGACGCCTCGCGCGTGGTGTTCCTGCGGCTGGCCCGCCACCCGGTCCTGGAGGCGCACGACCTGAGGACCGGCAGGACCATCTGGCGGACCCCCGTCGAGCAGCCCCTCGGCGCCGGGGTGGACCTGTCGGGAGGCTGGTCCTTCGGCGCCACGGCGGGAAACCTCGTCGGGTACGTCGCCCCCTACACCAATCCGAAGACGAGCAAGGTCTCCGCCTTCGGCCTGTTCTCCGTCAAGCTCACCGACGGCACGGTCAACTGGATGCGCCCGTCGGTGGTCCGCGTCTACCCCAGCGGCAGCCCCGGTTTCGCGCCGGTGGTCCGCCCGGTCGACCAGGAGGGCCGCTACGGCGGGTTCGCCCGGCTGGAGGCCGACAGCGGCCGGGTGCTCGGCCAGATCTCCGCCGAGCAGGTCCCCGAGTCGGGCTGGTGGCTCGCCTTCCCGCCCCGGATGGAGAAGATCGGCTTCCTGCGGCACGGCAAGCCGGGCAACGCCTTCGACCTGCCCACCGCCCGCACCGCCGACGTCAAGGACGAGCGGGCCTGGTCCTTCTGCGTGACCGACCCCAAGCCGCTCGCGCTCAAGGGCCAGAACTCCGGCTTCTACTCGGTGGCCTCGCTGTGCCAGTTCAGGCTGGCCGACGGCACGCGGGTGTCCGGCTCGGGCGCCCCGCCCCTGTGGTTCACCGGCAGCCAGAACGGCTGGCGGATGTGGCGCGACGAGAAGGGCGGCCTCCACGGGATCAAGGACGGCGACGGCACCTCCCCCGGCATGTACGGCTGACCCCCACACCCGGCTGCTCCCGGAGTTCCATCCCGGGCCGGACGGGGCCTTGTGCTTACCGTACAAAGTTCTGTTACATCGCCCCCCGGGCGTGGCTTCCGGCATACCGCGCGGTACGCTCCGCTGGAGGAGCAGACACGAACCCAGGAGAGCCACATGCCCGAGGCAGTCATCGTCGCGACCGCGCGCTCGCCCATCGGACGCGCCTTCAAGGGGTCCCTCACGGACATCCGCCCCGACGACCTGACCGTACAGATCATCCAGGCCGCGCTTGCCAAGGTCCCGCAGCTCGACCCGTCCACGATCGACGACCTCATGCTGGGCTGTGGCCTGCCGGGCGGCGAGCAGGGCTTCAACATGGGCCGGGTGGTCGCCACCCTGCTCGGCCTGGACGGCGTGCCGGGCACCACCGTGACCCGCTACTGCTCGTCCTCGCTGCAGACCACCCGGATGGCCCTGCACGCGATCAGGGCCGGCGAGGGCGACGTGTTCGTCTCGGCGGGCGTGGAGTGCGTCTCCCGCCTCAAGAAGGGCAGCTCCGACCAGGGGTCCGACACGATGAACCCGCTGTTCGGCGACGCCCATGCCCGCTCGGTCAGTGCCGCCGAGGGCGGCAAGGGGGTCTGGCACGACCCGCGTGAGGACGGCCAGTTGCCCGACGTCTATGTGGCGATGGGCCAGACGGCGGAGAACCTCGCCGGCCTGAAGGGCGTCTCCCGGCAGGAGCAGGACGAGTTCGGCGTCCGCTCCCAGAACCTGGCGGAGAAGGCCCTCGCCAACGGCTTCTGGGAGAAGGACATCACCCCGGTGACCCTGCCCGACGGAACCGTGGTGAGCAAGGACGACGGCCCCCGCGCCGGGACCACCTACGAGGCGGTCTCCCAGCTCAAGCCGGTCTTCCGGCCCGACGGTACGGTCACCGCGGGCAACTGCTGCCCGCTGAACGACGGCGCCGCCGCCGTGATCGTGATGAGCGACACCCGGGCCGCCGAACTCGGCATCACCCCGCTCGCCCGGATCGTCTCCACCGGCGTGACCGGCCTGTCCCCCGAGATCATGGGCCTGGGCCCGGTCGAGGCCTCCAAGCAGGCCCTGGCCAGGGCGGGCATGGCCATCGGCGACGTGGACCTCGTCGAGATCAACGAGGCGTTCGCCGCCCAGGTCATCCCGTCCTACCAGGAGCTCGGGATCGACATCGACCGGCTCAACGTCAACGGCGGCGCCATCGCGGTCGGCCACCCCTTCGGGATGACCGGTGCCCGCATCACCTCCACGCTGATCAACAGCCTCGCCTTCCACGACAGGTCGATCGGCCTGGAGACCATGTGCGTCGGCGGCGGCCAGGGCATGGCCCTGGTGCTGGAGCGCCTCAGCTGAGACGGCCGGCCCCGCCGAACCCGGCCGGGCGATCGGAGCCACGATCGCCCGGCCGCGGTGTCTCCCTCCGGGGTCGGCGGGTCAGCCGTGCACGTCGGGGCCGGCCCGGGTGATCGCGATCCTCAGGATCACCCGCCGCTCCCGTTCCATCGCGGCCCGGTAGTCGTCCCAGTCGGGGTGCTCGCCGGAGATGTCGCGGTAGTAGTCGACCAGGAGATCCATCGCCTCGGGCAGCGGAACGATCTCCGCGACCCCGTCGATCTGGATCCACTGGCCGAAGAAGGCGTCGGTCGTCACGCAGAGCGAGACCTGCGGGTTCCTGCGGAGATTGCGTACCTTCGCCGCGGTCTCCCGGGTGCTGACGATCGCGTTTCCCGTCGCGTCGAGCCCCACGGTGACCGGGGAGAGCTGCGGACGTCCGTCCGCGTGTGAGGTCAGCATGACCGCGCGGTGGTTGGCGCGGATGAACTCGCGCGCCTTGTCATGATCCATGACACCATCATGCGCGCACGACAAAGCCCGCACCACCGGAGTGGCGCGGGCTTCACGGAGATAGGCGACTTACAGGTAACGGGTACGGCGATGCCTCTCGTGCTCGTGCACGATGGCGGCGGCGTAGCCGTGGGTCAGCCCGTGCTCGTCGGCGAGCCAGGTGGCGCGCTCATCACAGCGAAGGAACGACGGGCCGTTGTCGATTGCTTGGAACCACTCTGGGAGTGCGCGTCCCGTGATGTCCGGGACCCTTGCGATCAGCTTGCTCTGCGTCTCCAGTGAGTGGTTCAACGACATGGGCACCTCCACGGATAGGCTCCTTTGCTCGACAGTGCATCACGAAAGCCCAGATAGCAAGCCCCGAGATGCTCTCTTCCGTCGCGGTTCGTCTATCCCCCGTTGCCTTCCGTTCACTCATGCGCCGCCCAGAAAAACGACAGACCCCGCCGGAGCGCGCTCCGGCGGGGTCTGTCGGCGTCACCGTCAGTCGCTACTCGAGAAGTAGCTCAGCAGGCGCAGGATCTCCAGGTAGATCCAGACCAGGGTCATGGTGAGGCCGAAGGCCATCAGCCAGGAGTACTTCTCCGGGGCGCCGCTCTTGACCCCGCGCTCGACCTCGTCGAAGTCGAGGAGCAGGAAGAAGCAGCCGACGAGGATCGCGGCGATGCTGAACACGTAGGCCAGCGGGCCGCCGGAGCGGATGCCGATGCCGTCCTCGATGAAGAACCCGGCGACCAGGTTGATGAGCACGAGACCCATCAGGCCCAGCCCCGCCGCCACGACGAACTTGGTGAACTTCGGCGTCACGCGGATGATGCGCAGCGAGTAAACGGTCAGCATGGCGGCGAACGCCAGGGCCGTACCGACCACCGCCTGGAAGACGATGCCGCTGTACAGATCGTTGTAGACGTGGCTGATCACACCGACGGCGACGCCGTAGGCGACCGAGTAGCCGAGGATCAGCACGGGGTTGGTGCTGGACTTGAACGAGATGATCAGTGCGAGCACCAGGCCGACGATGACACCGGCGATCGCCGCGACCATGCCGAGGTTGAGCACCCAGGCGACCGCCGCCGAGACGACAAGCGTGCCAAGCGTGATGAAACCACGCACGACCACGTCGTCGATCGTCATCGTCCGCTGTGCGGGCGGCGCGTACGACGGCGTGTTGTACATGCCCTGAAGCTGTTCAGGGGTGGGGGTCGGCGCGCCCCAGCCTTGCTGCTGGTTCTTGCCCTGCCGACTGAATACGGGGTTCTTGCTCTCCATCGCTGCCTCCACGCTGCGACCTACGCGATCAGCGTATTAGATCGGTTGTCACACGGCCGTATCGTGCTGATATCTATGTTGTCCAAGTGGCCGTACGGCTACCGCCGACATTGCCAACGAACGGGTGGTGCGTCCGGTTCCCGGGCTTCACATCTGTTTCGCCGCTCGCTCGTCGAAAAGCCGCTGCGACGCCTCGACCTCGTCGAGGTTGCGGCGCGCCCACTCGCAGATGCCGGTCACGGCCACCGACAGGTCCCGCCCCATCCGGGTGAGCACGTATTCCACCGTAGGCGGCGAGGTCGGATGGACGTTGCGCTCGACGATGCCGTCGCGCTCCAGGGCTCGCAGCGTCCGGGTCAGCATGCGCTGGTTGATCCCCTCGATCCGCGTCTTGAGCCGGGAGAACCGCTGGGCTCCGTGCCCCAGCGCCGCGATCACCAGCAGGGACCACTTGTCCCCGATGTGCGCGATCACCTGCCGGGCGATCCCGTTGGCCCGAAGTATGGGCTCCAGGTTCGCTTCGTCCCTCATGGTTACTATTTTATACCGGGGACCCATCGAATCCCAGAGGCGGGGCGAATCGCATCGCGACCGCGTTCACGCTGGTCACCGGCCTGCTAACCGAACGGGTGACGCGATCACCCCGTGGGAGTCCGAACCCTTCCGAGTCCGCCGGTCAGGCCAGGTCCTTCAACTCCGGCCGGTCCCGGTGCCGGCGAGCCTGCCCAGGGCCTCGAAGGCGCGTTCGGAGGCGGGGTGCGGCTCGGGCTGGCCGACGACGAGCTGCTGGCCGGCGGCGGCGCCGACGAGGAGCACCTCGATGTGCAGGGTCATCTCACCGACCTCGCCATGACGGTACGAAACGGACCTGTAGGTCCTGGCCCGGACGTCGTGGCGGGCCCACAGCCGCCGGAAGTCCTCGCTCTTCAGCGAGAGCTCCTCGACCAGTTCCAGCACGAGCGGGTCCACGGGACCCACTCCCCCGACGGCGCGGAAGTGGGCCACCATGGCCTGGGCATGCTGCTCCCAGTCCACGTAGAACTCGCGCGCGACGGGATTGAGGAAGGTCAGCCGCAACGTGTTGTCACAACCGTCCAGTCCCTGGAAAAGAGCCGTGGCCAGCGGATTCATGGCGAGGACGTCAAGCCGGCGGTTCAGCGCGAACACCACCGCGTGATCACAGCCCTCCAGGAACCGCCGCACGGCCGGGCGCAACTGGTTGGGGCAACCGTCCGGCTCGTGGCAGAACGTCCGGGGTTGCACGAGAGCGTGAAGGTGCGCGGTCGCCTCGGGGCCGAGCCGGAAGGCCCGCGCCAGCGCTTCGAGCACCCGGGCCGATGGATTGCGCTCCCTTCCCTGTTCCAGCCGGATGTAGTAGTCGGTGCTCACGTTGGCCAGCATCGCGACCTCGTCCCGGCGCAGTCCGGGTGTCCGGCGACGGGTCCTCGGCAGCCCCACCTGGTCGACGGTCGTGACCTGGCGGCGAGCACGGAGAAACTCCCCTAGGGGATTCTTACCGTCCATATTGCTAAGTTACGGTCTGCCCCTCAGAAGGAGAAGCGCGCCCCGGCGCCGGGCGGGTGGGCGCGGCGTGGTCGTACCGCCCCGTCCACGCGAAGGGCGCCGGGAGGCGGGAGTCCTCGTCCGGCGGCGAATCCCGAGCCCCAAAGAAAATGATCACATTTGGGTAACCCCGAAAGTTTCGCGGGCGCATTTGGGATGGGTGCCCCGCAACCGTTCGGCACCGGCCGTGGAGGGCCGGATAACACAAAAGGCCCACGACCGCGTTTTTACTGGTCATGGGCCTTGTTCGGCAGATCGCCATGAGTGCCCCCGGAGGGACTCGAACCCTCACTCGAACCCTTTTAAGGGGTTTGCCTCTGCCATTGGGCTACGGGGGCGCCGTAATCATACGTAACGGGCCACTCATGCGTAACTGCTCAAGGCAACCGTCGCATCACTTCCATTGGGAACCCGCGGATCGCCCCGGCTTCGGAGGGACCCGGTCAAGAAATAGCACACCGCGGGGAACGGCGAACTCGGAGGTGGGCGCCGTCGCCCACCTCCGGGTCCGGGAACCGGGTCCGCTCTCGGTACGGAAGTTCAGTTCGCCGCCGCGGCACGGAACTCCGTGCGCGGTTCCTCGATCTCCCCGAGGGAGACGGTCTCGCGCTTGAAGAAGAGCGCCAGGGTCCAGTCGGCCGTCACGCGGACCTTGCGGTTGACGGTGGGCACCCGCGACAGGTGGTAGGTGCGGTGCATGAACCACGCGGCGAGCCCGCGGAGCTTGATCCCGTAGACGTTGGCGACACCCTTGTGGAGGCCGAGCCCGGCCACGGAGCCGACGTACTTGTGCCGGTAGTCGGCGAGCTCCCGCCCGTGCAGGCTCCGGGTGATGTTGTCGGCGAGGACCTTGGCCTGCCGTACGGCGTGCTGGGCGTTGGGCGCGCAGTACTGGCCGGGGTTGGTCAGGTCGGGCACCCCCGCCACGTCTCCGGCCGAGTAGGCGTCCTGGACGCCGGCCACGGTCAGGCGGGAGGTGGTCTTGATCCGGCCGCGCTCGTCGAGCGGCAGGTCCCCGGCGTTGACGACCGGGCTGGGCTTCACCCCCGCGGTCCACACGATGGTGGCGGCCTCGAACTCCTCGCCGTCGGAGAGCTTGACCAGGCCGCCCTCGCAGGATTCGAGGCGGGTGTTCATCCTGACCTCGATGCCGCGCTCGCGCAGCTGCTCGGCGGTCCACGCGCCCATCTCGGGGCCGACCTCGGGGAGGATGCGGTCGGTGGCCTCGACGAGGACCCAGCGCATGTCCTCGCGGGAGATGTTCCGGTAGTAGCGGGTGGCGTCGACCGCCATGTCCTCCAGCTCGGCGAGCGCCTCGACGCCCGCGAAGCCGCCGCCGATCACGACGAAGGTCAGGGCGCGCCTGCGCAGCGTCTCGTCCTCGTCGCTCTCGGCCCGGTCGAGGAGTTCGAGCACCCGGTTGCGCAGCGCGATCGCCTCGCCGACCGTCTTGAAACCGATCGCGGAGTCGGCCAGGCCGGGGATGGGGAGCGTACGGGAGATCGATCCGGCGGCCATGACCACGATGTCGTAGTCGATCTCGTGCGGCGTGCCGACGTTGGGGGCGAAGGTGACGGTCTTGGCCGCGTGGTTGACCTTGGAGACCTTGCCGTTGAGGATCGTCGCCTTCGAGAGCACGCGGCGGAGCGGGACGACCACGTGCCGGGGCGAGAGGTTCCCCGCGGCGGCCTCGGGGAGGAACGGCTGGTAGGTCATGTGGGATTCGGGGGTCAGGACGGTGATGCGCACGCTTCCTTCGCGGAGTTCCCTGCGGAGGGTGTGCTGCAGGCGCAGCACGGTGTAGAGGCCGACGTAGCCTCCACCGACGACCACGATGTGCTTGGAGTTGCGGTTCACTTCGACGCCATCCTTAAGTTTCATAGCTTGTGAAACCTTTCACAAGCATACGCTCCGGCCTCCGATCGCGCCAGCCGCCCATCTGGCAATCCGGCCATATTTTCCGCTATCGGTTAGAAACACCCGTTCTTCTCGGCAGAATTCCTGCCGATCTTCTCTTTGTGATCGAGTTCACAAGGCCCGGAGCGCGTTCGCCCTGGTGAAGAGGTCGTCGAGCATCGGGGCGGTCACCCGGCCGGTGAAGGTGTTCTGCTGGCTGGGGTGGTAGCAGCCCAGAAGATGCGCGGAACTTCCCCCGGGAGAGGTGATCTCCACCTCGGCGCCGTGCCCGAAGGTCGGCCGCGGCCGTGGCAGGGCGTATCCGGCGTCCCTCAGCGCGGGCCAGATCGCCTGCCAGGCGAAGCCTCCCAGCGCGACGACCACCCGTACGTCCGCCGAGACCAGCGCGACCTCGCGGGACAGCCAGGGGAAGCAGGCGGACCGCTCGGCGGGCTCGGGCTTGTTGGCGGGGGGAGCGCACCGGACCGCCGCCACCATCCGCGCGCCGACGAGCCGCTGGCCGTCCCCCGCGCGCAGGCTGGTCTCCTGTACGGCCAGGCCCGTCCGGTACAGCGAGGCGAAGAGCCAGTCGCCGCTGCGGTCGCCGGTGAAGATCCGCCCGGTCCTGTTGCCGCCGTGCGCCGCCGGTGCCAGCCCGACGATGAGGATCTCGGGCCGCTCGTCGCCCCACCCGGCGATGGGACGGCCCCAGTAGGTCTCCCCGGCGAACGCCCGCCTCTTGACCGTCGCCACCTCCTCACGCCACTCCACCAGGCGCGGGCAGGCCCGGCAGACCGACTGCGCGGCCGTGAGCTCCGCGAGGGTGTGGCTCTCCCCCGCGAGTTTCCGCACCTCGGCGGGGTCGTGGGCGACGGGGGTGTCGGGCCGGGCGGGGTCGTCGGGCCATCCGGATCCGGGAGGAACGTGGGTCATCCCTCGATGGTGCCCGACGCGGGAGACCGCGAGGTCCATGTCCCGCCGCCCGGCCCTTGGTCCGTACGGTCCGCGGAGGCGGGCTCTGGGAGATAGGCCTCGGAGGAGGCTCGGGACGCGGGCTCCGGGAGGCGGGCCGCGGAGGGGCGGGCCTCGGGACGCGCGGGCGCTGGGAGGCGGGCCGCGGACGCGCGGACGCTCCGGGCGCGGGAGCCGTCCGTGGGCGCGGGAGCCGTTCAGTGGGAGCCGTTCAGTGGGAGCCGTCCGTGGGCGCGGGAACGCGAAAGGCGGCGCCCGCTGGGTGCGGGCGCCGCCTTTCCCACTCGGGACGCGGCCCGGCGTCAGCCGCCGGGCGCGCTACCTCGACCTACCGGGTCATCAGACGCCGGAGGTGACGGTCGGGGTGGGAGTGGGAGGAGCCGGGGTCGGGGTCGGGGTCGAGTCGACCTTGCAGACGACCTTGGCCACCACGGTGCCGGTGGTCGGGCCACCCGCGATGTCGATCGCGCGCTTGGACTCACCGGAGACCGAGGTGGTCCAGCTGTCGATCACGACCTGACGCTCCGGGCCATGACCGCTGAAGTGGGCGTACTTCCAGTCGCCCGCCACACCGTCGCGGATCCAGCGGTACTTCACGGTGGTGCGACCACTCGCGCTGATCGTGCCGCTGAACGTACGGGTCGCCGGGCAGGTGCCCTCGTAGGCCGCGGGGCTGTCGACGGAGGCCCAGACCTTCGGCGACGTGTCCTCACACCGGATCTTGAAGTAGGCGCGGTTGGAGGAGGCCTCCACCGGGCCGACGATCTCCAGCGAGGCCCAGCCCCTGAAGTCGTCACGGGGCTTGATCACGTGGAAGACCCTGCGCGAGCCGTCGACGCGGACGGCGTCGCGGTCGACGACGCGGCCGTTGACGACCCACTGGTAGCGCACCCAGCGGACGCCGGAGGCGTGGATGCGGCCGACCAGGACAGCCTTGCAGTTGCCCTCGTCAACCCACACCTGAGCACCGACTCGGGGGGTGATGACCTCGTGCTTGTCCTCACCGGAGCCACAGGAGACCGAGAAGTAGCCCTTCGAGGACTTCACGCCGCGCGGGGCCAGGACCTGGACGGCCTGCCAGCCCTTGACGTTGCCCTTGAAGGTCGCCTTCTCCTTGACGGTGAAGCTCTTGACGCCCTTGCCGCGGAAGGTGAAGGACTTCACCTTGCTCTTGGAGCCGTCTCCACGCAGCCACCGGTAGGCGACCGTGGTCTTGCCCTTGACGGCCTTCACCTTGATCTTCGAGGAGAAGGTCACGTTGACGGGGCACTCACCCGCGTACTTCGCGGGGGATGCCTTGGGGGTTCCGGCAGAGACGGCCGGCCTCGGCTTGGCGGCGGCCGAGGCCACCTTGCCCGCCTGGGTCGACCCGCTGGCCGCCGCCGCGGGCGTGGCCAGCATGCCTACTGCCATGGTCGCCAGCATGGCCGCGCTGGCTCCTGCTGCGGCTAGCTTTCTGGCTAGTCCGGACTTCATGAGGGGATGCTCCGTTCGTATGGGAAGCAAAATCGCTCAGGAGACGGTTGCCGCCCCGACAACAGCTGTGCCGGGCCCCACGGCAAAGCCTCACTAAAGCTTCTTTACCTAACCATAAACGGGAAGCTTTCCTCAATACTCCCTAAACAGGCGAATTGTCTAGGTCTTGTTATGAGTCGGCGACGGACCACGCGATGCCGTCGAGGATGTCGTGCTCACTGGCGACCACGTCGCCGAAACCGTACCGGGTAACAATCCGGTCCAGGATGAGAGCGCCGGCCCCGATCACGTCGACCCTGCCGGGATGCATGAGAGGAATCGCCGCCCGCCGTTCAACGGTCATTCCAAGCAAGCGCTCGGCGATGTCATGCACCTGACCTGCGGTAATTCGCGAGTGGTGAATTTTCTTCGGGTCGTATTCCGGCAGCTCGAGCGCCATTCCGGCGACGGTGGTGACGGATCCGGCGAGCCCGACCATCGTCAGCGCCCGCTCCACGGGCACCTCGGCCGCGACCCGGTCGAGCGCGTCGTCGATGTCGGCGGTCATCGCCTCGATCGCCCCGGCCGACGGGGGGTCGCCCGCGCCGCGCAGGTGGCGCTCGGTCAGCCGGACGCACCCGATGTCGACCGACAGCGCGGCCTCCACGTGCGCCGAGCCCAGCACGAACTCGGTCGAACCGCCGCCGATGTCGACCACGAGGTAAGGGGGGCGGGTGCCGTCGGGGGCGGGCAGGCCCGTCTCGTGCGAGAACCGCACCAGATCCCGGGTGGCCCCGGCGAACGACAGCTCCGCCTCCTCCGCACCGGTGATCACTTCGGGCTCCACCCCGAAGATGTCGCGTACGCCGTCCACGAAGTCCTGCCGGTTGGCGGCGTCTCTCGTCGCGCTGGTGGCGACCACGCGGACCGAGGAGGCCCCGTGCTCCTCGATGAGCCCGGCGTAGCCGCGCATGGCGGCGAACGTGCGCTCCAGGGCCTCGGGCGCCAGCCTGCCGGTCTCGTCGACCCCCTGCCCCAACCGGACGATCTCCATCCGGCGCTCCAGGTCGATCAGCCTGTCCCTGCCGATGTCGGCGACGAGCAGGCGGACGGAGTTGGTGCCACAGTCGATCGCGGCGACGCGGATCACTCGGTCTCCTTCTTGGTCGATGCCGCGGTCGATGCCACGGGCGGGGCACACGGTGCTACGTCGTGGGCGGCGCACGGCCCGGCGGACCACCAGTCGCCGAGCGCGTCGAGGGCCTCGCGGCCGAAGGGGTTGCTCCCGGGGACGGCCAGCTCGTGCCCGACCAGGGCGTGCAGGCACTTCACCCGGGTGGGCATGCCCCCGGTGCTCTGCATGTCGCGGGGCAGCGGCTCCAGGCCGTCCTCGGCGGCGGCCCTGTCGCGACGCGCCACGTAGTCCTCGTGGGCGGCCAGGTACGCGTTGGCCAGCTCAGGATCGTCGGCGAGCCTGGCCTGCATGTCCCGCATTAGCCCCGAGGTCTCCAGCGTGCCGATGGCCGAGGCGGCCCTGGGGCAGGTGAGGTAGAACAGGGTCGGGAAGGGCGATCCGTCGGGCAGCCTCGGGGCGGTCTCGACGACGTCGGGAAGCCCGCACGGGCAGCGGTGCGCCACCGCCCGCAGTCCGCGCGGCGTCCGGCCGAGCTGTCGCTCCACCGCCGCCACGTCGCGATCGTCAACCATTCGTGACACCCCCTGAAAGACGACACCCAGGGTATCGGCGTCACCCGGTGGCCTTGCCCGCCTTCTGCCCCCTGCCGCTGTCGACGGCCTTGACCGAGTCCCAGAGCGTCTCGTACCACGGCGGCCTGGCGACGGCCTTGCGTTCACCGGCCGTGCCCTTGCCCGGCGAGGGGGAGCCTCCCATGACGACGTAGCACTTCTGCCCGGGGTCGCAGTAGAAGAGGCGCTCCCTGCCCTGCCGCTTGATGAAGCCGGGGTCGAGCTGCTGCTTGGCGCGGTCGTCCAGGGCCTTGATCGAGGCGATCATCCTGGCCTTCTCCTGCTCCAGCTGGGCGATCTGGCGGCGCTGGGCGACGTACTCCCTGATGGGGTAGGCGAGGCTCATGGCGATCGCGCACACCACGATCGCGAGCACCGCGGCCCGTCCCGTCAGCTGTGGCCGTGCCGCCATGCGCCCTCCTCCGTCTCCGTGCTCTCGTCGGCCCTCGTGACGTGGTCCACCGTGCCCGGCGCGGCGGACGCGACACCGGCGAGGGCCGATCTTCCCGCGTCGATCCGGGGTCGGTCCCGATCTCCGGGCCCGATCTCCGGTGCCGGTCTCCGCTGTCGCTCCCCGGTGCCGGCCTCCGCGCGCCGGTCCCCGTACGCCGGTCCCCTCGACGGGGATCGGGCCGGTGGGATCGGCGCTCGTCCGCGGTGCGGCCCGCGCCCGGAGCGGGCGCGGGCCGCCAGACGAAACTACCGCCGGAAGCGCGGGAAGGCGGCGCGACCCGCGTAACGGGCCGCGTCGTCCAGAAGCTCCTCGATGCGGAGCAACTGGTTGTACTTGGCCACCCGGTCGGAGCGGGCCGGGGCGCCGGTCTTGATCTGGCCGCAGTTGGTGGCCACGGCGAGGTCGGCGATCGTGGTGTCCTCGGTCTCGCCGGAACGGTGGCTCATCATGCAGCGGTACCCGCTGCGGTGGGCCAGGTCCACGGCGTCGAGGGTCTCGGTCAGGGTGCCGATCTGGTTGACCTTGACCAGCAGCGCGTTGGCGGTGCCCTCGGCGATGCCGCGGCCCAGGCGCTCGGGGTTCGTCACGAACAGGTCGTCGCCGACCAGCTGGACCTTGTCGCCCAGGGCGCGGGTGATGGCGTTCCAGCCCTCCCAGTCGCTCTCGTCCAGCGGGTCCTCGATGGAGACCAGCGGGTAGTTGGCGACCAGGTCCTCGTAGAAGGCGATCAGCTCGGCGGCGGACAGGCCCTTGCCGTCGATGGTGTAGACGCCGTCCGAGTGGAACTCGGAGGCGGCCACGTCGAGGGCGAGCCCGATGTCCTCTCCCGCGACGTATCCGGCCTTCTCGATGGCGACCAGGATCAGGTCGAGCGCGTCGCGGTTGGAGGGCAGGCTCGGCGCGAAGCCGCCCTCGTCGCCGAGGCCGGTGGCGTAGCCCTTCTCCTTCAGGACGGACTTGAGGGCGTGGTAGACCTCGGTGCCCATCCGCACGGCCTCGCGGAACGTCTCCGCCCCGATCGGGGCGATC
Organism: Streptosporangium sp. NPDC002721; assembly: GCF_042888905.1. NCBI lineage: Bacteria > Bacillati > Actinomycetota > Actinomycetes > Streptosporangiales > Streptosporangiaceae > Streptosporangium > Streptosporangium sp. NPDC002721. The sequence continues at coordinate 129,129 of NZ_JBIAQI010000004.1, read as the reverse complement.
ATGAACTCCTGGATGTCGACGTTGCTGTCGGCGTGCGCGCCGCCGTTCAGGATGTTCATCATCGGCACCGGCAGCACGTGCGCGTTCGGCCCGCCGAGGTAGCGGAAGAGCGGCAGCTCGGCGCTCTCCGCGGCGGCCTTGGCCACGGCGAGCGAGACGCCCAGGATCGCGTTGGCGCCCAGGCGGGCCTTGTTGGGCGTGTTGTCCAGGTCGATCATGACCTGGTCGATGCTGCGCTGCTCGGCGGCGTCGAACCCGAGGATCTCGTCGGCGATCTCGTCGGTCACGCCGAGAACGGCCTTCTCGACACCCTTGCCGCCGTAGCGCTCGTCGCCGTCACGCAGCTCGACGGCCTCGAACTGGCCGGTGGACGCGCCGCTGGGGACCGCGGCACGCCCCTGGCTGCCGTCGTCCAGGAGGATGTCGACCTCAACCGTCGGGTTGCCCCGGGAGTCAAGGATCTCTCGGGCGGTAACGCCCTCGATGGAAGCCACGAAGCGCTCCTAAAGTCGCAGGACAGTTTGCCTCAGAAGCCTACCGAGACCTACTTACCGGTACGGCGGCAGGGACGCTTCCGGACGATGTTCTTGAAAGGGCCGGAAGGTGGCCGGGAGGTGGCCGTTGGATGGCCCGGACGCGCGTCGCTCCGGGCCGGGAGACCGACGGTCCCGGCACGGGGTCGCCGGGATCCCCGCGGCCCGGCTCGGAGCCCCCTGGAGCGGCCTCGGAGCCTCCCGGAGCGGCCTCAGGGCTGCTGGAGCGGCCTCAGGGCTGCTGGGCGCGGATCCGGTCGCGGTAGGCGCGGGCCACCGCGCGCAGCTCGGCCTCCGGGTCGAGCCCGGCCTCCCCCGCCTGCCGTACGAGCTCGAAGAGCCTCGCCCCCAGACCGTCGGCGGGGATCCCCTCGGGGAGGGTCGCGGGGGCTCCGGCGCGCTCGGCACGGCGCAGGAGCTGCGCGGCGAGCGAGAGAGCGGGCTGGCCCATCGGGACGCCGTCGACGGCCGAGCCCGGGTCGCCGCCGTTCTTGGCCGCCCGCTCGGCGGCCTTGATCGTCTCCCAGTTGGCGCTGACCTCGCCCGCGCCCTCCACCCGGGTGTCGGCGAAGACGTGCGGGTGGCGGCGGACGAGCTTGGCGACGATCCCCTCGGCCACGTCGTCGACGTCGAACCCGTCGGGCGCGTCGCCCGCGACCCGAGCGTGGAAGACCACCTGCAGGAGCAGGTCGCCCAGCTCCTCGCGCAACGCGGCGCGGTCGCCCTCCTCGATGGTCTCCAGCACCTCGTAGGCCTCCTCGATGAGGTACGGGGCGAGGGACTCGTGGGTCTGGCGGGCGTCCCAGGGGCACTCGACCCGGAGGCGGTCCATCACCGAGACCAGGTCGAGCAGCCGCGCGCCCGGCAGGTCGTACGAGCCCGGCACGACCTCGATCACCGGCGGGTCGTCGAGCGCCACGGCGGCGTGGCCGATGGAGCGCATCAGCGCCTCGTCGGCCTCCAGCCACACGACGGTCGCCGCCACGGCCTCACGGACCAGCGCGGCCGGGTCCGGGACGACCACCTGGACGTCGACCCCGGCCTCCGCCAGGTAGGGCAGGTGCGGGTGGTCGGCGGACCCGGTGCGTACCGGGCCCTCCTCCAGGACCCGCCACGCGTGGCGGGTGAGCAGCCCCGGGGCGACCCGGGGCGAGGTGGTGACGACGATCAGCGGCATGCCCGGAGGCTACTGCTGCGGCGGTGCGGGCGGCGCGTCGGCCGGGCCGGGAGCGGCGGGGGCGCCGAACCGGCCGGCGTCGACGAAGACGCTCGGCTGCTGCTCGCTCCGCTGCGTGTTCGGGGTGCCGTAGCGGGGGTTCCAGGTGATCGGCACGGCCTGCAGGTCCTTGATCGCCTGCTCCTGGCCGCGCTGGACGGCGGCCTCGTCCGTGCCGCCGCCGTACTTGGCGATGAGCTTGCTGAACAGCAGCTGTGCCCGGACGAAGGAACGCATCTGCGAGGGCGCCACGGCGTTCTGGAGCAGCTGCTGCTCCAGCTTCTGCTGGCCGCCCTGACCGGCGACCAGCTGGTCGATCTCGCCCTCGGTGATCGTGATGCCCTTGCTCTCCGCGACCTTCGCGAACTGCTTGGCGTTGGCCAGCTGGAAGAGCACCAGCTGCGGGACGCTGTCCTGGAACTTCAGGTCCGCGGGGGTGACATTGGCCTTGGCCAGCGCCGCCTCGTACTCGCGCACGTTCCTGTCCAGCTCACCGGAGCTGATGCGCTCCCCGCCCACGACGGCGGCGGCGCCGGCCTGGTTCGGAGTGCAGGCGGTCAGCGCGACACCGGCGGCGGCGACCGCCAGGATGACGCGGATTCGAGTCGACTTCACATGCGTTCCCTTCACGACAAACGCCGCTTACTCTACCCGCACCGTTTCGAGGAACATCGCCTCGACGAGATCACCGCACCACTTGAGCAGATCCAGGTCGCGCAGCGGCTGGCCGCCGAGGGGCCTGGTCTTGGGAACCGGCACCAGCAACGTACCGGCCGCCTGCTTCAGCAGCGCCTTCGGGTAAAGCCTTTGCAACCTGACCTGCTGGGAGTCCTTCAGGTCCACCGGCGCGAACTTGATGTTCTGCCCCTGCAGGGTGACGTCGGTGAGCCCGGCGCGGCGGGCGCGGATGCGGAAGCGCGCGACCTCCAGCAGGTTCTCCACCTGCTGGGGCGGCCGTCCGTAGCGGTCCACGAGCTCGTCGCGCACCGCGCCGATGTCGGAGTCGGAGCCGATCGCGGCGATCCGCTTGTACGCCTCCAGCCGCAGCCGCTCGGAGGTGACGTAGTCGTGCGGGATGTGGGCGTTGATCGGCAGCTCGACCTTGACGTCGGGCCGCTCGTCCTCCTGATAGGTGCCCGCCAGCTTGGCCTTCTGCTCCTGGACGGCCTCGGCCATCATCCGCACGTAGAGGTCGAAGCCGACGCCCGCGATGAAGCCCGACTGCTCTGCGCCCAGGATGTTGCCCGCGCCGCGGATCTCCAGGTCCTTCATCGCGACGTACATGCCCGCGCCCATCTCGGTGTGCTGGGAGATGGTGGCCAGGCGCTCGTGGGCGGTCTCGGTGAGCGGCTTCTCCGGCGGGTACAGGAAGTAGGCGTAGCCGCGCTCGCGGCCCCGGCCGACCCGGCCGCGCAGCTGGTGGAGCTGCGACAGGCCGTAGTTGTCGGCCCGGTCGACGATCAGGGTGTTGGCGTTGGGCACGTCCAGGCCGGACTCGACGATCGTGGTGCAGACGAGCACGTCGAAGTCGCGCTCCCAGAAGCCCACCATGATCTTCTCCAGCTGGTGCTCCTGCATCTGGCCGTGCGCGACGGCGATCCTGGCCTCGGGCACGAGCTCGCGCAGCATGGCCGAGACCTTGTTGATGCTCGCCACCCGGTTGTGGACGAAGAAGACCTGGCCGTCGCGCATCAGCTCGCGGCGGATCGCGGCGCCGATCTGCTTCTCGTCGTACGGGCCGACGAAGGTGAGGATCGGGTGCCGCTCCTCCGGCGGGGTGAGGATCGTGGACATCTCCCTGATGCCGGTGAGGCCCATCTCCAGGGTCCGGGGGATCGGGGTCGCCGACATGGCCAGCACGTCGACCTGGGTGCGCAGGTGCTTCATGGCCTCCTTGTGCTCGACGCCGAACCGCTGCTCCTCGTCGATGATGATCAGGCCGAGCTGCTTGAACCTGACCTCGGGCGAGAACAGCCGGTGCGTGCCGATCACGACGTCGACCGAGCCCTCCCGCAGGCCCTCCATGGTCGCCTTGACCTCGCCGTCGCTCTGGAACCGCGACAGCGGCCTCACGTTCAGCGGGAACCCGGAGAACCGCTCGGCGAAGGTCGACATGTGCTGCTGCACCAGCAGCGTGGTCGGCACCAGGACGGCCACCTGCTTGCCGTCCTGCACCGCCTTGAACGCCGCCCGCACCGCGATCTCCGTCTTGCCGTAGCCGACGTCGCCGCAGATCAGCCGGTCCATCGGGATCGGGCGCTCCATGTCGCGCTTGACCTCGTCGATGGCCTCCAGCTGGTCGCCCGTCTCGGCGTACGGGAAGGCGTCCTCCATCTCCCGCTGCCAGGGGCTGTCGGGGGCGAAGGCGTGTCCGGGCGAGGCCATCCTGGCGGAGTACAGGCGGATCAGCTCTCCGGCGATCTCCTTGACCGCCTTCTTGGCCTTGGTCTTGGCCTTGGCCCAGTCGGCGCCGCCCATCCGGTTGAGCGTGGGCGACTCGCCGCCGACGTAGCGGGTGACCTCGTCGAGCTGGTCGGTCGGCACGTAGAGCCGGTCGCCCTTGGCGTACTCGATCACCAGGTACTCGCGGGTGGCGCCCTGCACGGTCCGCTGCACCATCTCGACGTAGCGGCCCACGCCGTGCTGCTCGTGCACGACGTGGTCGCCGACCTTGAGCTGGAGCGGGTCGACCATGTTGCGGCGCCGGGAGGGCAGCCGCCGCATGTCCTTGGTCGAGGCCTTCTGGCCGACCAGGTCGAGGTGGGTGAGCACGGCCAGCGCCGGGGTCACGAACCCGTGCTCGACCAGGCCCGTGGTGACGTGGACGACCTTCCTGTCGGGCACGGTCTCCAGGCCCGGCTCCAGGCGCGCGGGCAGGTCGACGCCCTTGAGCAGCTCGACCATGCGCTCGGCGGGGCCGTGGCCCTCGCTCAGCAGGACGACGACCCGGTCGGAGTCGAGCCAGCCCTTGATGTCGGCCAGCGCCCGCTGGGTGTCGCCCCGGTAGGACTCCACCTCGCGCGCCCTCAGCGCCTGCCCGCCGCCCGGGGCGTGGCCCGGATCGGCGTCGTCGGTGTCGGCGCCGAAGGGCGCGAGCGACCACCAGGGCTGGCCGAGCCGCCGCGCGTGGTCGCGGACCTCCTCCAGGTCGCGGAACGCCGCCGCGCCCAGGTCGATCGGCGCGTCGCCGCCGGACGCCGCGTTGATCCAGGACGCCTCCAGGAACTCCTGGCTGGTGCGCACCAGCTCGTCGGCGCGCCCCCGGATGCGCTCCGGGTCGCACACGAAGATCGCCGACTGTCCCGGAAGGTGGTCGATGAGCAGGTCCATCTCCCCGGCGAGCACCGGCGCGAACGCCTCCATGCCCTCCATCGGCACGCCCTCTGCCAGCTGCTCCAGGATCTCGGCCAGCGAGGGGTGCGCCTCGGCGAGCTCCCTCGCCCGCTCCCTGACGTCGGCGGTCAGCAGCAGCTCCCGGCAGGGGGCGGCGAACAGGCCGTCCTCGGCGACCTCCAGCGAACGCTGGTCGGCGACCTTGAACCAGCGGATCTCCTCGACGGTGTCGCCCCAGAACTCCAGCCGGAGGGGGTGCTCCTCCGTGGGCGGGAAGACGTCCAGCAGGCCACCCCTGACCGCGACCTCTCCGCGCTTCTCCACCATGTCGACCCGGTGGTAGCCGTTCTCCACGAGGTTGTGGACGACGGCGTCGAGATCGGCGTCGTCCCCGGCGCGCAGCCGCACCGGCCGCAGGTCGCCCAGCCCCTGGACGATCGGCTGGAGCAGCGCCCTGATCGGCGCGACGACCACGTGCAGCGGCCCCGCCGAGTGGTCGCCCGCGACCGGGTGCGCCAGCCTGCGCAGCACCGCCAGCCGCTGCCCCACGGTGTCGCTGCGCGGCGACAGGCGCTCGTGCGGGAGCGTCTCCCAGGCGGGGAAGACCGCGACGGTGCTCTCGTCCAGGAGGCTGGTGAGGGCCGCGGCGAGATCCTCGGCCTCGCGCCCGGTGGCGGTCACCGCGAGAACGGTCCTGGCCGCCCCCTTGGCGCCCTCCCTGACCAGCGCGGCCACCGTGAAGGGGCGCAGCGCCGGCGGCGCGACCAGCGACACGTCGGAGGAGTCGCCCCCGCGCACGTCCTGAAGAAGGGAAGCCAGCTCAGGCTCCCCGGCGACAAGGTCCAGAAGTCCGGAAAGACTCATAAGATTCGCCCTCAGCCCCACGACGGCAACACGACAACCCCGGGCCGGGAAGACACGGGGGGTACCTGCTCAAGGCTACTTGCCCGGGCGCCCGCTCTCGCAAAGAGTGGTAAATGCACGGCGAATCGTGCTGAGTTAACTACTCTCGGTTACATGTCAGAGGTGAGGTCGGTCGTCGATCGAGACGACTTGTTGAGTCAGCGGATCAGGGAGCAGTGGAGCAGCCAGCTCGGCCGGCGGCTCGACATCCTGATCGCCGGGTGCGGATGGCCCGAGCCGCTCGATCTGGCGCAGACGGAGTCCAGGGTCATCGGGATCGACGAGGACCTGCCCGTGTTGCGCACGAGCACGTCCGCCCGCAAGGACCTGGACTCCTGGTCGCTGGGCGACCTGCGCTCGGTGCCGGTGCCCCCGCGGGCGTTCGACATCGTCTACGTGTCGTTCCTGCTGGAGCGGATCGAGCACGCCGAGCTGGTGCTCGACCGGCTGCTGACCGGCCTGCGCCCCGGCGGGCTGCTGCTGGTCAGGATGCGCGACCGGGCCTCGGCGTACGGGGCGTGCGACCGGCTGGCGCCCACGCGGCTGCGGCGGGCGATGTGGCGCAGGTTCGCGCCCGCGGGGACCGTGGGCCCGCTGCCCGCCGTCTACGAGCAGGTCGCCTCGCGCGAGGGGATGCACTCCTTCTGCCTGGTACGCGGGCTGATGGTGACCGAGGACGTCTCCGCCAGGAGCGGGCCCGCGCTCCGCGGACCTCTCGGTAAGCTTGCCCGCGCCGCCTGCTCGGTGGTGGAGGCCCTCTCCAGGGGAAGCCGGCCCGCGTCCCACGACGAGATAACCATGGTGATCCGCAAGCCCCAGAGCCACTTCGCCCGGTTGATCTGAGATCCACCGGACCGGGGCGCCCTGGGTTCACCGGACCGCCGGATCCCCGGCTCGGCGGATTCCCGGCTCGGTGGATCTCCGGGTCGGTGGATCTCCGGACCCGCGGATCCTCGGACGCGCGGATTCCCGGACCGGTGGATTCCCGGCTCGGCGGATTCCCGGACCGGTGGATTCCCGGCTCGGCGGACAGGGGCGCCCATCGTGAGCGGGCGGGACAGGAAAGTCCGACGATCACGATGGTGGAGCAGATGACGGCGCCTTTCGAGTGGACCCCCGACGCCCGCGAGCTGGCCGACCTCGAGCTGCTGCTCTCCGGCGCCTTCAGACCGCTGGCGGGCTTCCTGAGCTTGGCGGACGCGCACTCCGTGGACGAGCGCGGCACGCTCGCCGACGGCACGCCGTGGCCCGCGCCGGTCACCCTCACCCTGCCGGACGACCACCCGGCCTCCCCCGGCGACCGGATCACCCTGCGTGACCCCGAGGGCGCGGCGCTGGCCGTGCTGACCGTCACCGGGCGCGAGGACGGCTTCGTCGCCGGTCCCGTCGAGCCCCTGGACTCCCCCGAGCACGGGCCGTTCGCCCGGCTCCGCCTCACCCCGGCGCGGGTCCGCGAGGCGCTGGACGGGCGCGAGTCGGTCCTGGCCGTCACCATGCGCGGGCCGCTGGGCGACCTCGGTGAGATCGTGGCGACCGCCCAGGAGCTGGAGGCGTCGATCCTGCTGCTCCCCCTGGCGTACGGCGAGGGCGGGCCCGCGGTGGTCCGCGCCGCGCTCAAGGCCCGCGACGGGCTGCCCGAGGACACGCTCGTGGCGGTGGTGCCGCTGGCGCCCAGGGAGCCCGCCATCGACCTGGAGCTGCGCGAGCGCGTGGCCGAGGCCTACGGCGCGACCGAGCACCTGGCGGGTCCCGAGCCCGTGACGCTCCCGGGTCCCCCGCACCGGCGGGGGCTGGTGGTCTTCTTCACCGGCCTGTCCGGCTCCGGCAAGTCGACCGTCGCCCGGGGACTGCGCGACGCGCTGCTGGAGCGCGGCAGCCGCACGGTGACCTACCTCGACGGCGACGTGGTACGCCACCTGCTCTCGGCGGGGCTGACCTTCTCCAAGGAGGACCGCGACCTCAACATCCGCCGCATCGGCTTCGTCGCCGCCGAGGCCGCCAGGCACGGCGGGCTCGCGATCTGCGCGCCCATCGCGCCCTACGCCGCCACCCGCGAGGAGGTACGGGAGATGGTCGAGGCCGTCGGCGCCGACTTCCTGCTGGTCCACGTGTCCACCCCCCTGGAGGAGTGCGAGCGCCGCGACCGCAAGGGGCTCTACGCCAAGGCCCGCGCGGGGCTCATCCCCGGGTTCACCGGCATCTCCGACCCGTACGAGGAGCCGGACGACGCCGACCTGGAGATCGACACCACCGGCATCAGCGTGGACCGGGCGGTGCACCAGGTGCTCGACCCGTTGATCCAGGGCGGCTGGATCCGGTGACCCGAACCTGACGGCCTGGATGACCAGCGGGAGCCAGGCGGCGCGGACCGCGGCGTTCGGGTACGGGTCAGCCGGCGGGGACGGAGGCTCCGACGCGGAGATCGGCCGACTGACCCGCGATGTCGAAGCGGGGTTCAGCCGGCGGGGACGGTGGCGTCGAGGCGGGTGTCGCGGGCGAGCTCGCCGAAGGCCCTCCGGCCGCCGGGCGTGGTGTCGAACCGGGTGTCACCCCGTGGGGCGCGCGGCGAGTCGAAGTAGACCAGGGCCTTGATCTGCGGATACTCGCCGAGCTCCTGGCGTACCGAGGTGAAGAACGACTCCTTGAACCCGAGCCTGTCGTGACGCTCGAAGACGCCCCACTCGGCGAGCATGACGGGTTTGTCCGGGAAGCGTTCCCGCATCCACCGGTAGAACCCGGGCCACCGGGGGAACTCGGGACGGGTCTTGTTGACCAGCCCGTCGAAGCTGTGGACCCGGTGGTCGACGTAGGGGTCCATCGCCACCCAGTCGACCACGTCGTCACCGGGATAGAGCTTCTCGAACCAGGGTTCCGACGCCCAGTTGGGCGCGCCCATGTAGGTCATCACCGTGACCGCGTTGGTCACGCCCCCGTGCCGCAGGCGTGTCACCACGTGCCGGAACATGGCGGCGTAGTCGGCCGCCGTCATCCCCCTGCCGCGGGTCTCCCGCACGTCGTTCTCCGGCTCGTGGTGGACGGTGAGGAAGAACCTCTCGGGGAAGGTCCTCACGATGTGGGCGGCCAGCCGGTCGATCCGCGCGTCCAGCGCCCCGCGGGAGATCTGCTCCCAGGTGTGGTCGAAGGACGGCTTCCAGTTGACCAGCAGCAGCCTGCGGCCGTCCGGGTCGCGGGCGATGGCGCGCTCGGCGGGGGTCGGGAAGAGCTCGTCGCCCCGGTGGTAGACGTGCATGATGTCGGCCGTCCGGCCCATGCGCCTCTCCGCCCGTTCCAGGGCCCGTCCGGGGGGCCTCCCCGTGAAGATCTCCGGCGCGATGCCCCACCAGGCGCCACAGGAGGGGACGAGCTTGTCGCTGACCTCGCAGGCCGCCCCGGACGGCTCCGGCACCCTGGTGATTCCCGGCACTCCTGACACTTCCGGCATTCCCGGCGCGTCTGCGGCATCCGGGGCGTCCGGCGCCTTCTCCGCACCCGCGGCGTTCGAGGTCCGACCGCCCCCGCTCAGCCCCGCGACCCCCAGTACGAGGATGCCCAGCACCAGCGCCAGGACGAGGCAGGAACCGGCGATTCTTATTACGCGCGGAACTACGTCTAAAGCGGCATTTGTCCGATGCACCGGTTCCTCACAGATGTCGCATGTACACATTCACGGACGGCCCTCGACCGTCACGGGGAAACACCTTCCCATCGCCCGGACGTGCCTCGCCCCCGACTTTGCCTGCCCATGCCGTAGCCCCGGAGCGGACGACGGGAAATATCGGATAAATAGTCGTTATCTCCCCGTGATTTGCGGGAGCGGCCCGAAGAAAATCTTGTGTATCGGTTCGGGAAATGGAAACCCGACCTATAGTTCCAAGGGTTCCCAGCGTCTGTTCGCCGGAGAGGCACCCGCACCCATGAGCCCGTCACCGGACGCCCCCGTCCGCCGCGGAGGCGAGGACCTGGCGGACTACGTGTCGCTTCTCCGCCGGCGGTGGCCCATCGTCCTCTCCCTGTTCCTCGCCGGAACCGGTTGCGGCCTCACCCTGCTGTGGCTCACCCCGCCCTCCTACACCGCCTCCGGGCAGGTCCTGGTGACCGCGACCGGCTCCCAGGAGCAGACCAACCAGGTCACCAGCCGCCAGCGCGAACCGCTCAACCTCGACACCGAGGCCCAGGTGGCCCGCTCCGCCGTGGTCGCCGCGAAGGCCCGCCGGCTGTTCGGCGGTCTTCCCTGCGCCGCGGAGGTCTCGGTGCCGCCCAACACCTCGGTCCTGGAGATCTCCTGCGACGCCGCCGACCCGAGGGCCGCGGCCTCGGGCGCGAACGCCTACGCCCTCGCCTACCTGGCCCAGCGCCGCGAGTCCTCCACCGAGACGCTCACGGCCCAGCTCAAGATCGTGCTGCTCAAGCTGAGACAGGCCAACGCGGGTCTCACCAAGGTCGCCACCGAGCTCCCCGGCCTCGGCAGGGGGACCACCGAGCGGGCCCTCGCCCTCCAGCGGCAGAACGTCCTCTCCCGCCAGGTCCACAGCCTCACCGCCCGATACGACGCCCTCAAGACCGTCGCCGTCACCCCCGGCTCCGTGATCAGCCAGGCGACGGCACCGGCCGGCCCCACCACCCCCCGCCCGCCCCTCTACCTGGGCAGCGGCCTGATGGCGGGGCTGCTCTGCGGCGTCGGGGTCGCCTGGCTCCGCGACCGCCTCGACACCGCCCTGCGGACCCCCGCCGACGTCGGGCGCCTGACCGGCCTCGACACCGTCAACGGCGGGGAGGGGCACGACCTGGCGGGCGCGGTGCTCGTGGTCGCCATCCCCGGCACCTCCTCGCGCGAGGTGAGGGACGCCGTACGAGCCCTGAACGACCGTGGGGTCCCCGTGGTCGGCGCGTTCGTCGTCGGCGACGAGGCTCCTCCGCTTCCCGCGCCCTCCGTTCCTTCTGTTTCCTCCTCACGGGTTCCGAGCGCCGCGCAGGCGCCGCGACCTGCCCGTGCCTCGCAGGCCCCCGGCGTCCCGCAGGCTTCCCACGCCTCGCAGGTTCCGTACGGCTCGCGGGCGCCGCAGGTCTCGCCCGCGCCGCTGTCCGATGGGGCGCGAGACCGCGAGAGCCTTCCGAGGAGGGGCGGGCGGCCTCTCGCCGGCCTGGCGAACGGCACGGTGAGCAGCACGGCGAGCCGCATGACGGGCGACCCGGCGAGCGGCATGACCGGCGACCCGTCCGCCCCCGAGCCGCCCGGCGAGGGCCCGCAGGGGCCCGCCCGGCCGGGAACGCGCGGGACGATCGGACCGGCCGGAGCGACCGGAGCGACCGGAGCGAGCGGGACCGGCGGCGCCGGGTCACGCGGGGTGTACGCACCGGCCGGAGCGCCCGAGGCTCCGCTCTCCTCCCACGCGTACGGGAACGTTCCATCCAACCGGCAGGCGGCGGTCGGGCGGAGGGGGCGCAGGTCGTGAGAGGTCCGCGCCCGGCCGCCTGGCCGATCGCCGCGCTCCTGGTGGGATACCCGGTCTGGTGGGCGCTCGGCTTCGGGGGCCTGTCGGTGATCGTGCTGGCCCCGGCGATGGCGCTGGTCCTGTGGCGGAGGCGGCCGATCAGGGCGCCGCGCGGCTTCGGGCTCTGGCTGCTGCTCCTGGCGGGCTACGTGATCAGCGCGCTCATGCTCGGCGAGATGCCCCCCGGCACCTATGGCGAGTTCGGCGCCGGGCGCCTGGTCGGCTACCTGATGCGCCTGTGCCTCTACGTCTCACTGTTGATCATGGTGCTCTATCTGGGCAACCTGACCGAGGAGGAGCTGCCGCAGCTCACCCTGGTGCGCATGCTCGGCGCGCTGTTCGTCACGACCGTCGCGGGCGGCCTGCTGGGCGTGTTCGCCCCGCGCGCCGAGTTCACCTCGCCGGTCGAGATGGTCCTCCCCGGCTGGATCAGCGGCAACTCCTTCGTCCACAACCTGATCCACCCCACCGCCGCCCAGATGCAGAAGGTCCTCGGCCACGCCTCGCCGCGCCCCGAGGCGCCGTTCGAGTGGGCCAACGCCTGGGGTGGCAACCTCTCGGTGCTGCTCGTCTGGTTCGTGGTCGGCTGGTGGGTGTACGGCGGGCCGCGCAGGCGCCTGGCCGTGATCCCGCTGGTCGCGCTCGCCGCGATCCCCGTCGTCTACTCGCTCAACCGCGGCCTGTGGATCGGGCTCGGCGTCGCCGCCGCGTACGTCCTGCTCCGCCTGGGCACCCGGGCCCGCGTCGCGGCCTGCGCGGCCCTGGCGGCGGGGGCGCTGGCGTTCGCCCTCAGCCCGCTGCAGGCGATGGTGGCCCAGCGGCTCGACCGCCCGCACAGCAACGACATCCGCGCCTTCACCGTCTCCGCGACCATCGCCGCCGCGGGCACCGCGCCGCTCATCGGGTACGGCAACACCCGCAACGCCACGGGCAACCACCGGACGATCACCACCGGCAAGAGCGACTGGTGCCCCACCTGCGGCCACCCGCCGCTGGGCGGTGACGGCCAGCTCTGGCACCTGATGATCACGCAGGGGTTCACCGGGGCCGCGCTCTACGTGGCGTTCTTCGCCGGGGCCGTCCGCCGCCACTGGCGTGACCGGAGCCCGATCGGCCTGGCGGGGGTCCTCGTGATGATCCTCACCCTCCTCTACATGTTCGTCTACGACGGGCTGGTCACCCCGCTCAGCCTGTACCTCGTCTCGTTCGCGCTGCTCTGGAGGAACTCGATGCCGAGCACGGCCGCATGAACGACGCCCGCGCCCGCCTGCGCTACCTGGACCAGACCCTCGACCTGCTGTTCCCCGGCCCCGGCGACCCGAGCCCGTACACCCTGCTCCCGCACCGCCTGCTCCCCCGCAGGCTGGTCCCCCGCGCGTGGTGGCACCCCGGCGGGAGGGTCACCGTGCCGTCGGGCCGGGACGGCATCGAGAGCCACCTGAGCGAGGTGTTCGGCACCCCCGTCCGCGTCACGTTGCGCGTGCGGCCCGCCCGGCGGGCCAACCGCAAGCCGATCCTGGAGGCGCGCGCCGCCGACGGGCCGATCGCCTTCGTGAAGATCGGCGACACCGACCTGACCCGGGAGCTCGTCGCCCACGAGGCGCGGACGCTCGGCCTGCTCGCCGGTGTACCGCTGAAGACCGTCGTCCCGCCCGCCGTGCTGCACCACGGATCGTGGCGCGGCCTGTCCGTGCTGGCGCTGACCCCGCTTCCGGTACGGCGGGGGCGGATACCCGGCGACGTCCTCACCGACGCGATCGCCGAGATCGCCCGCATCCCCGGGGACCGCGTCCCGGGCCACGTCCCGGGCCACGTCCCGGAGCGCGCCCCGCTCGGCGAGCCCGCCGGGGGAGCCCCGGACCCGAGGGCCCCGCTCACCGGAGGCACGGCTCCGGCGGCCTCGATTCCCGGAGACACGGCTCCGGCAGGCCGGCTTTCCGGAGACACGGCTCCGGCGGGTTCGCCTCCCGGAGGCATGACTCCGGCGGGCCCGCCTTCCAGAAACACCGCTCCGGCCGGTTCGCCTTTCGGAGACACGAGGCCGGGCCCCGGGGAGCCGGAGCCGTCCTCCGGGCAGGGGTTCTCCTGGCCCGGGTTCTCCTGGCACGGTGATCTGACGCCGTGGAACATCTCGCGCGGCCCCGACGGGCGGCTGCTGGTCTGGGACTGGGAGCGGTTCGGCACCGGGGTGCCGCTGGGCTTCGACGCCGTCCACCACTTCTTCCAGCGGGCCCTGCGCCGCGACGCCCCGGCCGTCGCGGCCAGGGCCTGCGTGGCGCGGGCCCTGCGGATCCTCGCCCCGTTCGGGCTGTCGGCCGCCGAGGCCCGGCTGACCGCGCTCCGCTACCTGATCGCCCTCGCCGACCGCCACGCGGCCGACGGCCACGCGCCCCTCGGCCCGCCGGAGCTCTGGCTCACCCCCCTCGCCGACTCCCAGGAGGCCCTCCTGTGAAGCCCGCGCTGAAGCGTTCGGCCCACGCGGCGTCGGAGGTCGTAGGCCGCCTCACCTCGGGAAGCCGGGTGCTGCCCTCCTTCCTCATCATCGGGGCGCAGCGCTGCGGCACCACCTCCCTGTACCGCGTCCTGTCCCAGCACCCGCTCATCCTGAAACCCGTCCTGCGCAAGGGCGTGCACTACTTCGACACGGCGTACGACCGCGGCCTGTCCTGGTACCGGGCGCACTTCCCGCTGCGCGTGTCGGCCTCCCGGCCGGCCCGCAGGTACGGCTACCGCCCCCAGGCGTTCGAGTCGTCGCCCTACTACCTGTTCCACCCGCTGGCCGGTCCCAGGATCGCCCGCGACCTGCCAGGCGCAAAGCTGATCGTGCTGGTCCGAGACCCCGTCGAGCGTGCCTTCTCCGCGCACGCCCACGAGCTGGCGAGGGGCTTCGAGACGGAACGGTCCTTCGCCAAAGCCGTGAGGCTGGAGGAGGAGCGGCTGGCCGGGGCGGCGGAGGCCCTGCGCGCCTCGCCGCACGCGACGAGCCTGGCCCACCGCCACCACGCCTACCTCGCCAGGGGCCGTTACGCCGAGCAGCTCGCCCGGCTGGACCCGCTGGTCGGCCGCGACCGGCTGCTCGTCCTCGACAGCGGCAGGTTCTTCGCCGAGCCCGACCTCGCCTACGACCGCGTGCTGGCGTTCCTCGGGCTGCCGCACCTCGGCGACCCAGTGTTCGAGCGGCACAACACCCGGGCCAGGCCGGGCCCCATGTCCCGCAAGCTCCGTCGCGAGCTGACGGCCCACTTCGAGGAACAGGACACCCTGCTCACCTCGTGGCTGGGCACGGAGCCGTCGTGGCGCCGCTGATCCCGGCCCGCCTGGCGGGGCTGACCGGGGCCACGCGGGGCGGGGTGGCGGGGCTGGCGGGAGCGGGAGCGGGGGCCGCCGCGCAGTTCCTGACGGTCGTACTGGTCACCAGGGGGACGGGGCAGGAGACGGCCGGACTCTTCTTCTCGGGAACCGCCCTGTGCCTGACGGTCGCCGCGGTCCTGCGGCTGGACGCCGGGAACGGGCTGGTCCACTTCATCGCCAGGTCCCGGTCGTCCGGCTACCACCGCGCCTCCGGCTACGTCCGCGCCGCGCTCGTCCCGGTCGCGGCGCTCTCGCTCGCGACCGGCGCGGCGGTCGTCCTCACCACCTCCGACCCGGTGCTGCGGGTGCTGGCGGTGGCCCTGCCCGCGGTGGCGTGCTCGGGCGTCGTGGTGAGCGCGACGCGCGGGTTCGGCTCGATGCGGCCGACCGTGCTGCTGGACGGGGTGCTGCAGCCGACGGCCCAGCTGCTCCTGGTCGGGGCGGTGGTGCTCGCGGGCCGCGACTCCGTGCCGCTGCTCGCCACGGCCTGGGCGCTGCCGTACCTGCCGGTGCTGCTGCTGGCCTCGATCTGGCTGCGCCGCCGACTGACCCGGACCCCGCACCCGCCGGGCACCGTTCCTCCTCCGGGCACCGCTTGTTCACCGGGCGCCGCGCGCGACCTGTGGCGCCACACCTGGCCCCGGTCGCTGGCGTCCGGGATACAGGCGGTGTTCCAGCGGCTGGACGTCGTGATCGTGGCGCTGCTGGCCGGGCCGGCCGAGGCCGCCGTCTACACCGCCGCCACCCGTTTCAAGATCGTGGGTCAGCTGGCCGGTCAGGGGCTGGCGCAGGCCACGCAGCCGAGGCTGGTGCGGGCCCTGGCGGAAGGCGACCTGCCGCGCGCCCGGCGGCTGTACCGATCGGCCACCCTCTGTCTGGTCATGCTGACCTGGCCGATCTGGCTGGGGTACGCCGCGCTCGCGCCCTGGCTGCTCGGCGCCGTCTTCGGGGACGGCTACGCCGGCGGCGCGCCGGTGGCGTTCGTGCTGGCCGCGACGATGATGCTCGCCACGGCGTGCGGGATGGCCGACGTGGTGCTCACCTCCGCCGGGCACACCGGCTCCAGCCTGGCCAACCTGGTCGCCGCCGTCGCGACGGCGGTGGCGCTGGACCTGCTGCTCATCCCCTCGATGGGCTCGCTCGGCGCCGCCCTGGGCTGGGCGGGGGGTACGGCGGTCAAGAACCTGCTACCCCTCTGGCGCATCCACCGCCTGTACGGCCTGCACCCCTTCGACACGCACAGCCTGACCACCCCACACACGCGACAGGCACCACGAGCGCACGACCCGACCGTCCCGCACACCCGGCAGGCACCGTGACCAAGCGACCCGACCACCGGACACCGTCCCGGCGACCCCAGGATCTGAACACGAGGTGGGCACCGTGACCACGCGACCCGGCCGCCCCGGGCACCGTGCCCGGCGACCCGAGGACCTGGGAGCGGGGTGGGCGCCATGACACCCGTGCTGGTCACCGGGCTGCCCAGGACCGGGACGAGCTGGACGGGCAGGATGCTCGCGGCGAGCGGGGAACTGGTCTACGTCAACGAGCCGCTCAACCCCGAACACCCGCCGGGCCGCTCCCCGGGCGTCCTCGACGCCGTGGTCGGCCATCGCTTCCAGTACATCTGCCCCGACAACGAGCGGGCCTGGCTGCCCGCCTTCACCCGCACGGTCGCGCTGCGCTACGGGTTCCTGGCGGAGTTGCGCCGCAACCGGTCGCCGTACGACCTCGCGCGGATGGTCCGGTACGGCACCGCGTTCACGCTGGGGCGGCTGGGCGGGCGCCGGGCGCTGCTGGACGACCCGTTCGCGCTGTTCTCCGCCGGGTGGTTCACCGACCGGCTGGGCTGCCGGGTGATCGTCCTGACGCGCGACCCGGTGGCGTTCGTCGGCAGCTGGCAGCGGCTCGGCTGGACGGTCTACTTCCACGAGCTGCTCGAACAGCCGCTGCTGATGCGCGACCAGCCCCATCTGGAGGCGTTGCGCCCGCTGATCGGCTCCCAGGACCGCGTCGCCAAGGCCGTGGCCCTGTGGCGGGCGGCCGGGATCACCGCCGCCGGCCTGGCCGAGCGGCACCCGGGGATCATGCTGGCCCGCTACGAGGACCTGGCCCGTGACCCCCTGGCGGGCTTTCGCCGCCTGTACGAGTGGGCGGGCCTGAGCTGGTCGGCCCGCGCCGAGGAGCGCGTCCGCCGCGCGTGCACGGCAGCGCCGGAAACGGCCGTACCGGGCACGGCCGCGTCAGGCAGGGTCTCGTCGGACAGGGGCTCGTCGGGCAGGGGCTCGTCGGGCAGGGGCTCGTCAAGCACGACCGCATCGGAGAGGCCCGCCTCGGGCACGGGCTCCGGTGGCTTCGCCTGGAGCGGCCTGTCCCGCACGGCCTACCGGCCGATGGACTCGCGCCGTGCCCTCGCCGAGGCCGGTGCCCGGCTGAGCCCCGAGGAGGCCCTCCGGGTCAGGGAACTGGCCTCCGCGAAACGCTGACGACCGCTCAAGACGACCGGAAAACGACCGGCACTCCAGGGCTCCAGGACCTCAGGAGAAAAGACCTCGCACGAGGGAGACCGTGAGGAGCCTGAGCGCGTACGGCAGGTCGTCGACCAGATAGCGGCGGGCGAGCCTGCCCGGCTCCCGTGTCAGCCGGAAGAGCCACTCCAGGCCGCCACGGCGCATCCACGTCGGCGCCCGCCGGACGGTGCCCGCGGCGAAGGCGATCGCCGAGCCGCAGCCGAGGAACCAGGTGCCCGGCAGGTCCCTGCGGAGCGAGGCGATGAGCCGTTCCTGCCGGGGGAAGCCGAGCCCGACGAAGACCAGCCGGGGCGCGGCGGCGATCACGGCGTCACGCACCCGGGCGTACGTCTCCGGATCGTCCTCGAACCCGTACGGCGGGGTGCCGACCCCCGCGATCACCAGTTTCGGATGGCGGTTCACCAGCTCCCGGGCCGCCTGCGCGGCCGCGCCCCGGGGGCCGCCCAGCAGGTACACGGGATGGCGGTAGAAGGCGGCCGCCTCCGACAGGGACCAGATCAGGTCGGCGCCGGTGACCCTGCCGGGGAGGGGGGTGCCGAGCAGTCTCGCCGCCCATACCAGCGGCATGCCGTCCGCCACCGCGAGGTCGGCGCGCTCGACGAACCGGCGGGCCTGAGGGTCTCGGGCGACGGTCCGGCTGATGTCGACGTTCGGGGTGACGAGATGGCCGCCCTCACCGCGTTTCAGAGCGGCGACCACGTGGTCGACGACCTCGCTCTCGGTCATCGGGTCGACGGCGACCCCCGCCACGTGCACGCGCCTGCGCAACCGCCTGCGGGTGGCCCTGTCGGGCCTGGGCCTCCGGCGGGGGACGGCCGAGGTCGTCCCCCGCCTGGCGACCGGCGTTCCGGCCCGCCCTGCGACGGCGGGCAGGCCGGGCACCGGATCGTGACCGGTGGTCGCGGACCGGTGGTCGGCGGGCGACGGGACCGGCGGCACGGCGTCACGGTCGGCCGGGGCTCCGGCCCGCCCCACCACGGACGGCACGACCGGCGGCACGGCGTCACAGGCGGCCGGGGCTCCGGCCCGCCCCACCATGGAGGGCACAACCGGCGGGTCGTGGTGCGCGACCACCGACGGACGCTCGGCGGCCCACCCCGATACGGGCGGACCGGAGCGAACCATGGCACGTGAACGCTCGGCGACCTGTCCGGGTGCGGGCGGGACGTGGCGAACGGTCGCGCGCGGGCACTCGGCGGCCTGCCCGGCCGTGGAGGGAGCGAGCAGCGAACCGTGGCGGGGGAACACCGGCGGGCGCTTGACGGCCTGTCCTGCCGTCAGGAGCGAGGCGACCGGCGGGCCGTGAGGCGGACGGCCGGCGGCCCGGTCCGTCGCGGGCGGCACGATCCAGACACCGTGCCGGAGGGTCACCCTCGGCTGCTCGACGATGGGCGCCATCAGATGCCGTGCCCCCGGTGGTTCAGGACGCTGAGCATGGTCCTCGCGGGGACCAGGCCCGCCGCCACCGCGAGCGCGATGGGCGCGCGGGGCTCGCCGTGGCGGGCGGTGAACGCCCGCCAGGCCCAGCGGCCCGCCTCCCGCCGCTGGCCGAGGGCCGCGTGGTGGAAGGCGAGCTGGCCGTAGACCCGCGCCGCGCCGCGCGGATCCACGGCCAGATCAGGGTGCCGGGCCAGCATCCACTGCAGCCCGGCGATCCGGTCGGCCCAGCGGGCCACGTACGAGGAGCCACCCCAGCGCACCCGGACCAGGGGCCGGTCGACGTGCACGATGGGGTGCTGGGCGGCGGCGCGCAGCGCCAGGTCCCAGTCCTCGTTCTGGCCCTTGGGGGCGCTCTCGTCCGCCCAGAGCCCGCCACGCCGGAACAGGAACGTCGAGGAGTGCACCATCACCATCCGCGAGCGCACCAGGTGGCGGTAGGTGACGCGGTTCGTCCCGGCCAGCCTGGGGATGCGGCGCGATCCGTACTCGACCTCGATGGCGCAGCTGCAGAAGCGCGCGTCCGGCTCCGCCTCCAGGGCGGCGACCTGGGCCTCGACCTTGCCGGGCAACCACAGGTCGTCGTCGTCGCAGAAGGCGACCATGTCGGTGCCGAGCGCCGCGATGCCGGTGTTGCGGGCACCGGGCAGGCCCGGGGTGAGCCGGTTGGCCATCACCCGCACCCCGCGCGCGGGCGCCTCGCGCAGACCCGGCGCCAGTGCCCGGCTGGCCAGGAGATCGGCCACCTGGTCGGCGACCCATGCCGGATCGCCCCCGTCCACCACGACGACGACCTCGACGGGGCCCGGGTGGTCCTGGCCGAGCACGGCGAGCGTGGCCGCGCGCAGCTGGTCAGGCCGGTGCCCCCGGGTGGGGATGACGACACCCACCGATGCGTTCACACGAGTCTCCTGTGGTAGCCGTATTTGATCATGAGGGGCCAGGTCAGCGCGGCGACCAGGCGCGACTGCCGGGACGACGCGACGGCACGCCAGCTGTCGTCCCTGGTCAGCTCCGTGCGGCCGACCGTGAAGCGCACCGGGTTGCCCGACGCCGTGTGCGCCGTCGAGAACTCCGCCCAGCCGCCCGAGAGGAAGTCGAGGCGGCACGGGAGGCCGATCCTGGCGATCACGCGCCTGAGCGTGTCGGCCGGGGCGTCGAGCAGGTCCTCGTAGCGGATCCGGGTGACCGGGACACCTCTGCGGGCGAGGAGTTCGAGGCTGAGGTTCTCGCTCAGCCAGTGCAGCGAGGTGCGGGAGGGCGACCAGTGGGTCATCGGGCGCCCGTCCTCCGGACGCGCGACCCTCCTGCGCCAGGAGTGCGCGACCGCGCGGGGGTCGCGGACCACGTGGACGACCTGGACGTCGACCCCGGCCGCCGCGAGACAGAAGGCCAGCGAGGCGTGCTTGCTGGAGTCGATCACGACCGGGCAGTCGGCGACCTCGCCCGCCGCGTTGTACAGGTCGCGGTGGACCGCGGCGTACTCGTCCAGCTCGGCGGTGCCGGGGGTCGGCCACCTGCCGGTGCCCGCCTGCTCCTCGGCCAGCAGCCTGGCCAGGGTCGGGACGCGGCGGGTCCGGTCGACACGGGACCTGAGCGCGATCATCCGGCGGGCCAGGCCCTCGGACCAGCCGCCGAACGCGCGCTCGCCGACCTTCTCCCAGAAGGGGCACGACCCGAAGCGCTCGCCGCAACCGCAGGACTCGTCCGCGAGCACGCTCCTGGCCCAGAGGTGGACGACCTCGCCGAGCGGCGCGATGCCGGGGACCTCCCCGAGCAGGCGCTCCAGCAGCGTGGTCCCGCTGCGGCCCAGGCCGCCCAGGAATACCACCCGAGCAGGTGACGGACTATCAGACACAGGCACGAATCCTTACCCGACGGATACGGAACGTGCCGAGGCTAGCGCGGAGCGTAACGGAGGAGTCAGAGAACGGACAAAGGATCTACCCAGCGGGTGTAACGCCGCCCGTCTCCTGAACGGGGAGGCACCGAAGCCCCGCCCGGCGCGCCCCTCCCACCGCGCGAAAGACGCGCGGCCCGGCGTGGCTCTCCCGTCGCGTACGGGAGAGCCACGCCGGGCCGCGGGGGCCCGAGGGGGGCGACCCGGCGGCGCGGGACCAGCCCGCGCCCCCCCGGGTGTTTGTGGTGGGGGGCCCCCCCCTGACCGGCCCCCCATGCCGGGGGGCCCGGGGGGCGACCCCCGGCCCGAGGGGGTGCCCCCCCCCCGGGCCGCGGGCGACGAGTGGCGCCTACCGGGCGTCGACGATCATGCCGGCGCCGACCGTGTTGTTGGTGGACTCGTCCACCAGGATGAACCCGCCGGTGAGGCGGTTGCGGGCGTAGTCGTCCACGAACAGGGGCTGGGTGACGCGGAGCGAGACCCGCCCGATCTCGTTGAGCCCGAGCGACTGGGCCGTCTCGTCCCGGTGCAGGGTGTTGACGTCCAGCCGATAGTGCAGGTCCTTGACCAGGGCGCGGGCCGTGCGGGTGGTGTGCTTGACGGTCAGCTTGGTGCGCGGGGCCAGCTTGGTGGCGTCGCCCATCCAGCAGATCATCGCCTCCAGCTCCTGGGAGACCTGCGGCTGGTTGTTCGGGCGGCAGATCATGTCGCCGCGCGAGATGTCGATGTCGTCCTCCAGCCGGAGGGTGACCGACATCGGCGGGAACGCCTCGTCGACCGGCCCGTCGAAGGTGTCGATCGACGCGATGCGCGTGGCCAGGCCGGAGGGCAGGTGCATGACCTCGTCACCCGGCTTCAGCACCCCTCCGGCGACCTGGCCCGCGTAGCCTCGGTAGTCGTGCAGGGAGGGGTCGGTGGCCCGCTGCGGGCGGATGACGTACTGCACCGGGAAGCGCACGTCGACCAGGTTGCGGTCGGAGGCGATGTGCACGTGCTCCAGGTGGTGGAGCAGGGAGGACCCGTTGTACCAGGGCATGTTCTCCGAGCGGGACACCACGTTGTCGCCGTGCAGCGCCGAGATCGGGATGAACGTCAGGTCCGGCGCGTTCAGCTTGGAGGCGAACGCTGTGAACTCCTCGCGGATCTCCTCGAACCGCTCCTGGGAGTAGTCGACCAGGTCCATCTTGTTGACGGCCAGGACCAGGTGCGGCACCCGGAGCAGGGTGGTGAGGAAGGCGTGCCGCCGCGACTGCTCCAGCACGCCCTTGCGCGCGTCGATCAGGACGATCGCCAGGTCGGCGGTGGAGGCGCCGGTGACCATGTTCCGGGTGTACTGGATGTGCCCGGGGGTGTCGGCGATGATGAACTTGCGCTTGGGAGTGGCGAAGTAGCGGTAGGCCACGTCGATCGTGATGCCCTGCTCCCGCTCGGCCCGCAGGCCGTCGGTGAGGAGCGACAGGTCGGTGTACTCGGTGCCGCGGTCGCGGGAGGTGCGCTCGACGGCTTCCAGCTGGTCCTCGAAGATCGCCTTGGAGTCGAAGAGCAGCCGCCCGATGAGGGTCGACTTTCCGTCGTCGACACTTCCCGCCGTGGCGAAGCGAAGAATGTCCATCAGAGCTGCTCTCCAGGGGTCGTACGGCGTGCGCGGCGGGACCGCGCGGGAAGGGGCTCGCGGAAGACCGGACGGGCCGGGTGGCACGGGGAACCGGGGAGACGGACGCTCACTAGAAGTATCCCTCCCGCTTGCGGTCCTCCATGGAGGCCTCCGAGGCGCGGTCGTCGGCACGGGTGGCGCCGCGCTCGGTGATCCGGGTCACCGCGATCTCCTCGATGATCGCCTCGACCGTCGCGGCGCCCGACTGGACGGCTCCGGTGCAGGTGATGTCGCCGACCGTCCGGTAGCGGACCGTCATGTCCAGGAGCGACTCGTCGTCGTCGCGGGTGATGAACTCGCTGTCGGCCAGCAGCATGCCGTCGCGCTCGAACACCTTGCGGGTGTGGGCGAAGTAGATCGAGGGGATCTCGATCCCCTCGCGCCGGATGTAGTCCCAGATGTCGAGCTCGGTCCAGTTGGACAGCGGGAACACCCGGATGTGCTCGCCCTTGCGGATCCTGGCGTTGTAGAGGTTCCACAGCTCGGGGCGCTGGTTCTTCGGGTCCCACTGGCCGAAGTCGTCGCGGAAGGAGAACACGCGCTCCTTCGCGCGGGCCTTCTCCTCGTCGCGGCGGGCGCCGCCGAACACCGCGTCGTACTCGTTCTCCTCGATCGCGTCCAGCAGCGTGGTGGTCTGCAGCCGGTTGCGCGAGGCCCTGCGGCCGGTCTCCTCGACGACGCGTCCGGCGTCGATGGAGTCCTGGACGCTGGCGACGACGAGGCGGGCGCCCAGCTCCGCGGCGCGGCGGTCGCGGAACTCGATCACCTCGGTGAAGTTGTGCCCGGTGTCGACGTGCATCAGCGGGAAGGGAATCGGCGCCGGCCAGAAGGCCTTCTCCGCGATGCGGAGCATGACGATCGAGTCCTTGCCCCCCGAGAAGAGCAGACAGGGACGCTCGAACTCCGCCGCGACCTCGCGCATGATGTGAACAGCCTCTGCCTCGAGGACGTCGAGCTGCGACGTGGTGTAGTCGCGCTGAAGCATCAGACTCTCCTAGCGGGGATTAGCGGTGCAGATCCCGGATTCCAGCGAGCAACGTTGGCGCCAGTCCCGGTAGGGATACAAGAATATCCGGCAGCGAGGGGTCGGGCTGGTTGTAGATCAGCGGCGAGCCGTCGACGCGGCTCGCGTGGACCCCGGAGGCGAGGGCCACCGCGACGGGCGCGGCCGAGTCCCATTCGTACTGGCCCCCGGCGTGCACGTAGGCCTCGACCTGGCCGGTGAGCACGGCGGAGATCTTGGCGCCCGCCGAGCCGATCGGCACCAGGTCGGCCGCGGCGAGGCGGGCCAGCTCCCGCACGAACTCCGGCGGGCGGGTCCGGCTGACCGCGATCCGCGGCCTGGCGCCCGCCTCGGGGGCGGGCGGCACGGGAGGTTCGAGGGTGGAGAGCGTACGGCCCTGGGCGGGCAGCGCGACGGCCCCGGCCGTCAGCGTGCCGCGCTCCCAGAGCGCCACGTGGACCGCCCAGTCGGTGCGGCCCTCCTCGGCGAACTCGCGGGTGCCGTCGAGCGGGTCGACGATCCAGACCCGCTCGGCGCGCAGCCTGCGCGGGTCGAGGCGCTCCTCGCTGGTCGCCTCCTCGGACAGCACGCTGTCATCCGGGCGCAGCCGGGACAGGGCCTCCATCAGGAACACGTGGGAGGCGGCGTCGCCCTCCTTGCGAAGCTCGGACGGGTCGCCGAAGCCCCGCTCCGCGCGCAGGGCCGCCAGCTTCTCGCCGGCCGTCGTCGCCAGCTCCGCGGCGAGTGTGTGATCGTCGCGAACGGTCATCAATATGCTCCAGCTCCTCGCGCGACAGCCGACCAAGTCTTCCACAGGATCTGCAGGTCCAGCATGAGGGACCAGCTCTCCACGTAACGCAGGTCCAACCGTACGGATTCCTCCCAGGAGAGGTCGGAACGACCACTCACCTGCCAGAGGCCGGTCATCCCCGGTCTGACGAGTAATCGGCGGCGGACGTCGTCACCGTACCTGGCGACCTCCTCGGGCAGCGGCGGCCGGGGGCCGACCAGGGACATGTGCCCCAGGACCACGTTGATCAGCTGGGGCAGCTCGTCCAGCGAGTGGCGGCGCAGCCGGGCGCCCAGCGGGGTCACCCTCGGATCCTCGCGGATCTTGAAGAGCATGCCGGGCCCGTCACTGGAAAGGGTGATCTTCCGGTGCTCGGCGTCGGCGCGCATCGTCCGGAACTTGTAGATCGTGAACTCGGCGCCGTCGCGGCCCACCCTCGTCTGCCGGAAGAGGGCGGGCCCCGGCCCCGAGGCGCGTACGGCCAGCGCCACCCCCGCCAGCAACGGCAGCAGCGCCGCCAGCAGCAGCCCGGCCCCCACCCGGTCGAACAGGTTCTTGAGCGCCTGGCGCAGGCCGGAGATCTCGGGGTGGTCCACGTGCAGCAGCGGCAGCCCCGCCGCCGGGCGGATGGTGGTCCGCGGCCCGGCCACCTCCATCAGCGCGGGGGCCACGATCAGGTCCGTGTCGCTCTTCTCCAGCCGCCAGGCCAGCCGCCGCAGCGCCACCCCGTCCATCTCCGGGCAGGCGAGCACGGCCACGGTGTCGGCCGAGACCTGCCCGACCGCGAGCGCGACGTCGGAGAGGTCGCCCAGCACCGGCACGCCCTCCACGTCGCCCGTCCCGTCGTGCGGGGCACACGCCGCGACGACCTCCATGCCGTGGTAGCGCGCCCCGCGGAACCCGCGGACCAGCTCGGCGATCGCCGCCCGGTGGCCCACGGCCACCACCCGCCGCATGCACGCGCCCCGAGCCCGCCTGCGGTGCAGGCGGCGGCGCAGGGCGTAGCGCGCGAGGAGGGTGAGCAGCGTCGTCAGCGGCAGCGCCAGCACCACGTAGCCCCGGGCCACCTCGATCTTGGTGAGGTAGGCGCAGACGGCGAGGGCGGCGGTGAGCATGAAGCCGCACTGCAGGATCCGCTGGAACTCCTCCGAGCCCAGGCCGATCAGCCGGGGCTCGTAGACGCGGTTCAGCGCGACCACGCAGACCCAGACGGCGGGCAGGGCCGCGCTCAGCACGACGTACGGGAAGACGTAGGCGGTAACCTCGCCGAATCGAACGAACAGCGCGAGGGCCCCGGCTAGGGCGGCGCAGGCCGTGTCGGCGGCGACGGCCGTCGCACGGTACTCCCGCACCCAGCCCGGCACGCGCCGGCGCGCGGCCGGAACGGGCCCGGGCCCGGTCTCCTGTGCGGCCTGGACCTCGGTCACGTCGCGCACGCGCTCCCCCTGCGTAACCGTTCACGGACAGACAGTTATGGAATGGTAGCGGCGGCGAAAGAGGCCCGAAGGTTGAAGACCGAAACGTACATCTCTGTGGACGTCGAGGCCGATGGTCCCATTCCGGGACCGTATTCAATGGTCAGCCTCGGTATGACCGTGGCCGGACGGATGACCGGAAAGGTCTTCGAGCCGGTGGACCCGCAGGCTCACACGCACTACGTGGAGCTGCGGCCGATCAGCGACGACCACGTCCCCGAGGCGCTCGCCGTGAGCGGGCTGGACCGGGAGACGCTGCTCCGCGAGGGCCGCGACCCGTCCGAGGCGATGCGGGAGGCCGCCGCGTGGGTCCGCGAGGTGTGCGGGAACAGCTCGCCGGTGCTGGCGGCCTACCCGCTCTCGTACGACTGGATGTGGATCTACTGGTACTTCATGCGCTTCACCGGCGTCTCGCCGTTCGGGCACTCGCGCTGCGTCGACCTCAAGACGCTGTACGCGGCCAAGGCGGGCGTGCCGATCGGCTGGGCGACCAAGCGGCAGATGCCCGAGCACCTGAGGTCCCGGCGGCCGCACACCCACAACGCGCTGGACGACGCGATCGAGCAGGCCGAGCTGCTGCAGAACCTGATGGCGTTCGACCCGCCGCGCCCCTGAGCGGACCGGTTACCGGGGCGGGCCGGAGACGTTCAGGTCTCCGGTGTGGAAGGCGTTCTGGGTCGGCTCCAGGCCGGCCCTGATCAGCGACTCCACCACGTCGGCGGCCCGGTCGACCAGGAACGCGAGGTCCTTGCGCTCGGCGGTGGCGAAGTCGCGCAGGACGTAGGCCGCGGCGTCCATCCGGCCGGGCGGGCGGCCGATGCCGAACCGCACCCGCAGGTAGTCCTTGGTCGCCAGCGACTTGGTGATCGACTTCAGTCCGTTGTGGCCGTTGTCGCCGCCCCCGAGCTTCGCCCTCAGCGCGCCGTACGGGATGTCCAGCTCGTCGTGGACCACGACCACGCGGGCCGGGTCGACCTTGTAGAAGTCGGCCAGGGCCTTGGTCGGCCCGCCGGAGAGGTTCATGAAGGACAAAGGCTTGGCCAGCACGGCGGGGACGCCCGCCAGGCGGCCCTCCATCACCTCGGCCCGCGACCTGTGCGCCTTGAACCGTCCCCCGGCTCGCGCGGCGAGCTCGTCCAGGACCATGAACCCCGCGTTGTGCCGGTTCCCGGCGTACTCCGGCCCGGGGTTTCCCAGGCCCACGACCAACCAGCGGTCCACGATCGGTATCCCTTCACACGCGCGTCAGGGCGGCCCGGTGCCGGGCCGCCCTGACAGATCTAGCAGAGAAAACTACTCGGCGCTCTCGGAGCTCTCGCCCTCGGCGGCCGGGGCGGCCTCGGCCGTCTCGGCGGCCTCGCCCTCCGGCTCGGCGGTCGGGGCCGCGGAGACGATCAGGACCAGCGCCTCGGGGTCGGCGGCGAGGGTCGTGCCCTTGGGCAGCTTCAGGTCGGCGGCGGTGATCTGGGTGCCGACCTCCAGGCCCTCGACGTCGACCTCGACGCCCTCGGGGATGTGGGTGGCCTCGGTCTCGACGGAGACGGAGACGAGCTGCTGGTCGAGGATGCCGTCGGCGACCTCGCCCACCACGGTGACGGGGATGTCGACGGTGACCTTCTCGCCGCGACGGACGAGGATGAGGTCGACGTGCTCCAGGAAGCCCTTGATCGGGTCACGCTGGACACCCTTGGGCAGGGCCAGCTCGGCCACCGCGCCCTCAAGGCGGATCAGCACGTTCGGCGTACGCAGCGCGAGCAGCAGCTCGTGACCCGGAAGGGACAGGTGCTGGGGGTCGGTGCCGTGCCCGTAGAGGACGACGGGGACCTTGTTCTCGCGACGGATCTTGCGGGCGGCGCCCTTGCCGAACTTGTCACGGAGCTCGGTGGTGATGACCACTTCGGACATGGCTGATCTCCTAGGGATCTCGGGAATCGGAAAGGTGCGTTCCCCCTCACCCGCCCTAGCGGAAGGCGTTACGAACGCACGCAATCCCACAACCCTACCGTGTCAACGGTGACGCGGGACGCACCGCGGCCCCGACCGCCCTCGGAAGAGCCCTGGTCGCCCTCCCCGAAAGGGCCCGGCCGCCCCCTGGAAGAGCCCTGGTCCGCCCTCCCGGAAGGCCCCGGTCGTTTCCCGGAAGACCTTCGCGGAAAGCCCCGGCCGTTTCCCGGAAAGGCCGGAGCGGCGGTCCGGGCGGCGGAAGGCCCCGCCCCGGGAAGCACGTGGACGACGGGTCCGGCGAGTTCGCGGGAGACGGGGCCGGGGTGTCAGCTGTCGCCCTCGAAGAGGCTGGTCACCGAGCCGTCGTTGAAGACCTCGTTGATCGCGCGGGCGATCAGGGGGGCGATCGACAGCACGGTCAGCTTGTCGAACCTCTTCTCCTCCGGGAGCGGCACCGTGTTGGTGACGATGACCTCGGAGATCCCGGAGTTCTTCAGCCGGTCGACCGCGGGGTCGGAGAACACCGCGTGGGTGGCGGCCACGACCACGTTGGTGGCGCCCTGCTCGTACAGCGCGTCGGCCGCCTTGCAGATCGTCCCCGCGGTGTCGATCATGTCGTCGATGAGCACGCAGGTCCGGCCCTTGACCCGGCCGACGACTTCGCTCACCTTCACCTGGTTGGCGACGTCGAGGTCGCGGCGCTTGTGGATGAAGGCCAGCGGGGTGCCCAGCGTGTCGGCCCAGCGCTCGGACAGGCGCACCCGGCCGGTGTCGGGCGAGACGACCGTGGTCGTGGCCAGGTCGAGCTTGTCCTTGAGGTAGTTGACCAGGACGGGCATGGCGAACAGATGGTCCACCGGGCCGTCGAAGAAGCCCTGGATCTGGGAGGTGTGCAGGTCGATCGACATCAGCCGGTCGGCCCCGGCCGTCTTGAACATGTCGGCCATCAGGCGGGCGGTGATGGGCTCGCGGCCCCGGCCCTTCTTGTCCTGGCGGGCGTAGCCGTAGAACGGCATGATCACGGTGATCCTCTTGGCGGAGGCGCGCTTGAGGGCGTCCACCATGATCAGCTGTTCCATGATCCACTTGTTGATCGGCCAGGTGTGGCTCTGCATGACGAAGGCGTCACAGCCGCGGACCGACTCCTGGTACCGGGCGTAGATCTCCCCGTTGGCGAAGTCGCGCAGCGTCGTCGGCGCCGCGTCGACCCCGAGGTGGCTCGCCACCTCGTCCGCCAGTTCCGGGTGGGCGCGCCCGGAGAAGAACATCAGGTTCTTCTCGCCCGTCTGCTTGATGCCGCTCATGCCGTTCCCCTCGTCTGACGGCACGTCGACACCGGTGCGACGCTGCCGTGCCCGTCGGGCCGCTCGCTTCGCTCACTCACGTCTGGCTCCCCTGCTGTTTCCCGGCTTCGGCGGCTCTTAACGCCGCCGCGGCCGATCTGGTGCCCGCGCGCCTTCGCACGACCCACCCTTCGATGTTGCGCTGTCGCGCGCGGGCCACCCCGATGGCCCCGGGGGGGACATCGGCGTCGATGACCGAGCCCGCGGCCGTGTACGCGCCGTCACCGACGGTGACCGGCGCGACAAGCATGGTGTCGCACCCGACGAAGGCGCCCTCGCCCACCGTCGTGTGGTGCTTGTCGACCCCGTCGTAGTTGACGAAGATCGCCGAAGCGCCGATGTTGGCGCCCGCGCCGATCGTGGCGTCGCCCACGTAGCTCAGGTGGGGCACCTTGGCTCCCTCTCCGACCTGGGCGTTCTTCATCTCGACGTACGTCCCCGCCTTGGCCTTGCGCGCCAGGACCGTGCCGGGGCGCAGGTAGGCGTACGGCCCGACCAGGGCCTCGGGGCCGATCACGGCGTCGACGCAGACGGCGTTGCGCACCAGCGCGCCCTCGCCGACGATCGTGTCGGTCAGGGTGCTGGCGGGGCCGACCTCGGCGCCCTCGGCGACCGTCGTGCAGCCGTGCAGCTGGGTTCCCGGGTGGATCACCACGTCCGGTTCGAGGATGACGTCGACGTCGACCCAGGTGGTGGCCGGGTCGATCACGGTCACCCCGGCCCGCATGTGGCCCTCCAGCAGGCGCGTGTTGAGCACCTTGCGGGCGAAGGCCAGCTGCACGCGGTCGTTGACGCCCTCCACCTCCACGTAGTCGGCCGCGACGTGCGCGCCGACCCGGTGGCCGTCCTCCCGCAGGATCGCGAGGACATCGGTGAGGTACTCCTCGCCCTGGGCGTTGGAGGCGGACACCCGCTTGACCGCGTCGGCGAGCAGGAGGCCGTCGAAGGCGTAGACGCCGGAGTTCATCTCCTTGATGGCCCGCTGCGCGGGGTCGGCGTCCTTCTCCTCGACGATCTCCAGGACGGCGCCCGAGTCGTCGCGGACGATCCGGCCGTAGCCGTACGGATCGGGGACCTCGGCCGTGAGCACGGTGACGGCGTTGCCGTCCTCTCCGTGCCGTCCGAGCAGGGCGGCGAGGGTCTCGGTACGCAGCAGCGGCGTGTCGCCGTAGGTCACCAGGACGGTGCCGCCGATGGTGCCGGACGCCTCCAGCGCGGTCCTGACCGCGTGGCCGGTGCCCTTCTGCTCGGCCTGGACGACGGTCCGCGCGTCGGGGTCGGTCCCGGCGAGATGCGCCTGGACCCGTTCCCGCTCGTGGCCGATGACGACAATGAGCCGCTCGGGTTCGAGGCCCCGGGCGGCGACGAGCACGTGGTCGACCAGGGTCCGGCCGCACAGCTCATGGAGGATCTTCGGTGTTCTCGACTTCATCCGGGTGCCCTCGCCTGCGGCGAGGACGATGACGGCTGCCGGGCGCGGCACACTCACGGACGAGGCTCCCTCGGCGTCGCGGCTGAGACATGGCGAAGCGCGATGACAGATGTCCACCCCAGGGGGGTGACGTCGTCACCTGCTCGACAACGTGAGGATACCTTCCCCCTCGGGAAGCCACTCAGCCGACCAGCCGAGTGAATAAAACAGACACACAGGGATGGCTCCGGCACCAGGACTCGAACCTGGACAACAAGGACCAAAACCTTGCGGGCTGCCAATTACCCAATGCCGGATCGGCCAGGCGATCAGGACGGTGCCCGAGCACCCGGCACCCCTACGATACAGAGCCCGCGCCGCCGAACGCGCCTCGTTTCCGGACCCTCTTCGACGGCCTCCTCCGGGCCCGTGCGCCCGCCATCCGCGCCCGCACGGCCGGGCGCGCGCGAGGGGCCTCGTTTAGCAGGTCAGCCGGGGGTAGAACAAGTGATGGACCCGCTACGGCGTTAATCCCGAAGAGTCATGTTCCAGACATTCGGTTCTTAGGTGTTCCTAACTTACGATGGCGTAGGTTACGGTGGCGTAGCCGCATATGAGTCCTTGGCCTTTTCCGAGCCACCGCGAGGTAGCGCATGACCCTCATCGAAGAACGGCCTGCTTCGGGCCCCAAACCTGACTTCGACCCCGAGCGAAAGACCCTGCCCGAGATCATCACCTTCGGGGTGGTGGTCGGCGCCCCGCTGATCGCCCTGGTGGCGGCCGTGCCGTTCGCCTGGGGCTGGGGACTCGGCTGGTCCGACATCGTCATCGCGGGCGTCTTCTACGTGGTCACCGGCCTGGGCGTCACCGTCGGCCTGCACCGCCACTTCACCCACGGTTCCTTCAAGGCCAAGCGCCCGCTGAAGATCGCGCTGGGCATCGCCGGCAGTCTCTCGATGGAGATGTCGGTGCTCGACTGGGTCGCCACCCACCGCAAGCACCACAAGTTCTCCGACAAGGAGGGCGACCCGCACTCGCCGTGGCGCTTCGGCACCGGCTTCGTCGCGGTGTCCAAGGGCCTGCTCTGGGCCCACATGGGCTGGCTGTTCGAGGCCGACCGGGCCAACCGGGAGAAGTACGCGCCCGACCTGGTCAAGGACCCCGACATCATCAAGCTGCACAAGCTCTTCCCGGTGCTGGCGATCACCACGATGGTCGCCCCCGCGCTGCTGGGCGGCCTGCTGACCTGGTCGTGGTGGGGCATGGTGACCGGCTTCTTCTGGGGCACGCTGGTCCGGATCGGCCTGCTGCACCACGTGACCTGGTCGATCAACTCCATCTGCCACGTCTTCGGCGAGGAGGCCTTCGAGTCGCGCGACAAGTCGCGCAACGTGTGGTGGCTCGCCATCCCCTCCTTCGGCGAGTCCTGGCACAACCTGCACCACTCCGACCCCACCTGCGCCCGGCACGGCGCGCTGAAGGGGCAGATCGACCTCAGCGCGGGTGTCATCCGCTGGTTCGAGAAGGCCGGATGGGCGTACGACGTCCGCTGGCCGACTCCCGAGCGCCTGGCCGCCAAGCGCATCGCCGCCTGACGCGGGGTTGGGGTGCCGTCCGGGAGCGGGGAAACGCCATTATGAGAACCGTGAGCGAACCCCGACGGCGCATGTCAGGTAAGGAACGCAGGGAACAGCTGATCCAGATCAGCAGGACCCTCTTCGCGGAGAAAGGGTTCGACGGCACCTCGGTGGAGGAGATCGCGGCGACCGCCAACGTCTCCAAACCGGTGGTCTACGAGCACTTCGGCGGCAAGGAGGGCGTCTACGCGGTCGTCATCGACCGGGAAATGCAGAAACTGCTGAGTCTGGTGACCGAGGCGCTCTCCGCCTCGCACTCGCTGATCAAACTGGAGCGGGCGGCCCTGGCCCTGCTGGCGTACGTGGAGGAGAACAGCGAGGGTTTCCGCATCCTCGTCCGCGACTCGCACGCCGCCTCGGGGACCGGCACGTTCGCCAGCCTGATCAACGACATCGCCAGCCAGGTCGAGGACGTCATGGTCGACGAGTTCGTCGAGCGCGGCTACGACCCCAAGCTGGCTCCCATGTACGCCCAGATGCTGGTCGGCATGGTGGCGCTGACCGGCCAGTGGTGGCTGGACGTGCGCAGGCCGCCGCGCGAGGAGGTCGCCGCCCACCTGGTCAACCTGGCCTGGAACGGCCTGACCGGGCTGGATCCCACCCCCCGGCTGACCGCCGCCTCGCGCGGCCTGGAGCACCGGCTGGCCAACCCTCCGCAGCGGCCGGCCGAACAGCAACCCCACCCGTCCGGCCCGCAGCCGCACGTCGAGGGAACGGAGGGGGAGTTACGCGCCGCGGGGACCCCCGGCGCACAAGGGGAGCCGCAGCCGCCCCCGGCCGGGGAGAGCCAGGCCCCGCGCTCCGAGTTACCGCCGCCCCCGACGGAGAAGGAGCTCCGGGAGCTGGAGAAGGCGCGCGAGCGCGAGCTGAGGAACCAGGAGAAGCTGCGCGAGCGCGAGCTCAAGGAGCGGGAGAAGCTGCGGCAGCGCGAGCAGCGCGAGGCCGAGAAGCTGGCCAGGGAACTGGAGAAGACACGGCTCCGCGAGCAGCGGGAGCTGGAGAAGGCCCGCGAGCGGGAGTATCGGGAGCAGCAGCGATTACTGAGGGAGCAGGAGAAGGCGCGTCTCAAGGAGGCCAAAGCCGCCGAGCGCGACGCCCTCAAGCAGGCGAAGCTGATCGACCAAGAGCGGGAAAAGCTTGAACCAAGTGAGTAAGCAACAGCGCTCGTTGAGACTAAATTAACGTTCCGTTCAATCAAAGCGGGCATTCTGGTCATATGTCCGCTGAACTCGTTCGTCCCACTTCCGACGGGCTTCCTCTACCCCAGGAGCGCTTCCTCAACCGAGAGGAGAGCTGGCTCCAGTTCAACCAGCGAGTCCTGGAGATGGCGGAGGATCCGTCCCTGCCTCTGCTGGAGCGGGTGCGGTTCCTGGCCATCTTCGCCAGCAACCTCGACGAGTTCTTCCGCGTCCGGGTGGCCGGACTGAAAAGAAGGATGGCCACCGGACTGTTACTCCGTACGAAGAGCGGGCTGAAACCCCGCGAGGAGCTGGCCAGGATCGCGGCGATCGCCAACGACCTCGCCCAGCGGCAGTCGACCTGCTTCTACGAGCGGATCTGCCCGCAGCTGGGCGCCGAGGGCATCGAGATCGTGCGGTGGGACGACCTGGGCCGCGACGAGCGCGGCGAGATGCGCAAGCTCTTCAGGGAGCGGATCAGGCCGGTGCTGACGCCGCTGGCCGTCGACCCCGCCCACCCTTTTCCCTACATCTCGGGCCTGTCCCTGAACCTGGCCGTCACCGTCCGCAACCCCACGACCGGCAACACGGTGTTCGCCAGGGTGAAGGTGCCCAGCCAGCTCCCCCGCTTCGTCACGGCGTCCGTGAACCGCTTCGTCCCGCTGGAGGACGTGATCGCCGCCCACCTCGGGCAGCTGTTCAAGGGCATGGAGATCGTCGAGCACCACGTCTTCCGGGTGACCCGCAACGAGGACCTCGACGTCGACGAGGACGTCACCGAGAACCTCATGCAGGCGCTGGAGCGCGAGCTGCTCAAGCGCCGCTTCGGCCCCCCGGTCCGGCTGGAGGTCGAGGACACCATCACCCCCGAGGTGCTGGACCTGCTGGTGGACGAGCTGGGGGTGGCCGAGCACGAGATCTACCGGTTGCCGGGGCCGCTGGACCTGACCGGGCTGCACGCGATCGCCGACCTGGACCGGGGTGAGCTGAGCTTCCGCCCGTTCGTGCCCGCGGAGGTCGTGCACGTCGAGGACGACATCTTCGCGGTGCTGCGCGAGCGGGACGTGCTGCTGCACCACCCATACGACTCGTTCTCCACGAGCGTGCAGCGCTTCATCGAGCAGGCCGCGGCCGACCCCGCCGTGCTGGCCATCAAGCAGACGCTCTACCGCACCAGCGGCGACTCGCCCATCGTGGACGCGCTGATCGACGCCGCCGAGGCGGGCAAGCAGGTCGTCGTGGTGGTGGAGATCAAGGCCAGGTTCGACGAGCACGCCAACATCACCTGGGCCCGCAAGCTGGAACGGGCCGGATGCCACGTCGTCTACGGCGTCGTGGGGCTGAAGACCCACTGCAAGCTCGCCCTGGTCGTGCGCCAGGAGTCCTCCGGCGAGCTGCGCAGCTACTGCCACATCGGCACCGGGAACTACAACCCCAAGACCGCCAGGCTGTACGAGGACCTCGGCCTGCTCACCGCCGACCGGCTCGTCGGCGAGGACGTCACGGACCTGTTCATCCACCTGACGGGCTACTCCAACCACTCGGCCTACCGGCGGCTGCTGGTCGCCCCGCACTCCCTGCGCGGCGGGCTGCTGGCCAGGATCGAGCGGGAGATCTCCCACCAGGAGGCGGGCCGCCCGGCCAGGATCAGGATGAAGACGAACTCCCTGGTCGACGAGCCCATCATCGACGCCCTCTACCGGGCGTCACGGGCCGGCGTACCGGTGGACCTGTGGGTACGGGGGGTCTGCACGCTCCGTCCCGGCATCCCCGAGATGTCGGAGAACATCAGGGTCAGGAGCGTGCTGGGCCGGTTCCTCGAACACTCGCGGATCTACGAGTTCGGCCACGGCCGGCGCCCGGAGATCTGGATCGGCAGCGGCGACATGATGCGCCGCAACATCGAGCGCCGGGTGGAGGCGCTGGTCAAGGTCTCCAGCCAGCAGCAGCGCAACTACCTCAGCGACCTGCTGGACCGGGCCATGTCCGACGACACCGCGACCTGGTGGCTCAACTCCGACGGGACCTGGACCCGCCACCCCGGCGACGACCTGCAGACCTACCTGATCGGCACCCGCCGGTGGAGAACGATCGATGACTGAGCACGACACCCGCGGGGACGACATGATCCACGCGGCCGGGGCCGTCGTCTGGCGCGGCTCCCCGGACGCGCCGGAGGTCGCCCTCGTCCACCGGCCCAAGTACGACGACTGGTCCTTCCCCAAGGGGAAGCTGAAACGCGGCGAGCACCCCCTCGCGGGCGCGCTGCGCGAGCTGGCCGAGGAGACGGGCGTCACCGCGGAGTTCGGCCGGTCGCTGCCGTCGAGCCACTACCTGAAGGGCGGGCGGCCCAAGCGCGTCGACTACTGGCTGGCCAGGATGGTCGCCGAGGGTCCCCGTACCGACACGCGCGAGGTCGACGACGTGGTCTGGCTGCCGGTCGGCGAGGCCGAGCGGCGCCTGAGCTACGAGTGGGACGCCGGGCTGCTCCGCGCGCTCGGCGAGGTCTCTCCGGCGACCACCCCGCTCGTCCTGGTACGGCACGGCCTGGCGGGCAACCGGCAGGACTGGGAGGGCGACGACGACGAGCGGCCGCTCGACCGGCGCGGGCGCGCCCAGGCGGAGGTGCTGGCGGGCGTGCTGGGCGCCTTCCGCCTCACGGAACTGGTCAGCTCCCCCAGCAGGCGCTGCGTGCAGACTTTGGAGCCGTACGCCGGGCGGGCCGGTCTGCCGATCCGGCTCGAACCCGTGCTGTCGGAGAACGGCTACGACTCCCGGGCCACCCTGCGCCTGGCCGCGGAGGCGATGGCCTCGAACCGGCCCGTGGCGCTCTGCAGCCACGGCAAGGTCCTGCCCGATCTGATCGCCGGGCTCGACGAGCGGGCGGGCGGCACCCGGCTGTCCAAGGGCGCGTTCATGGTCCTGCACCACGCGGGCGGCGACGTCGTGGCCGCGGACGCCTACGACGTCTGACCTCCACCGGGTTCGCGGCCCCGGCCCTCTCCGGACCGGGGTCGCGCACCGCCGGGTCCCGCCGATCGCGACCCCGGAGGGCGCCCCCTCCGGCGAGATCCGCGGGTCTGTCGTGCGGGAGCCTCCACGGGACCGCGGGAGGGGTCAAAGGAGTTTCGCGACGGCGGCCGTGGTCTCGGCCCAGACCCGGGGGAACTCCTCCCACGCGCGTGCGGCCCCGGCCCGCTCCACCCCGGTCAGCACGCCGTAGGTGAACGTGTCCTCCCCGGCCAGGCGGGCGTTCGCGGCCTCGGCCGCCAGCCGCTCCTGCGCGACGACCCCGTCCATGTGGGTGCCCAGCACCTCCTGCACGGCCTCCGCCCGCTTGGCCAGCTGCTTCATGCCGAGCACCTCGGCGGTGTAGCGGGCCCGCTTGGCCGCCTTGCGCACGTCGTGCATGGCGACCTCGCGTTCGGTCTCGTCCTCGATGGCCTGGGCGGTGTCGTAGGCCCGGGTGACCCGGCGCCAGCTCTTGGCGGCGACGGCGTCCAGGGTGTCGGCGGGCTTCTTCGCGGCCTTGGTGAGCACCGGGGTGCCGGTCAGGTCGTCGAGGGCGTCGAGCAGTGCGAAGTAGCGCTCCCCGCCGAGGGTGTCCCTGATCCGGTCGAGGGCCTCGTGCTCGTCGTCCAGCAGGTCGGAGCTGAGGCGCGCCCTGACCGGTCCCACGATCAGCGCGTCGTCCAGGCTGTCGAGCCGGTGCGCGAACCGCTCGCGGACGACCTCCAGGTCACGGGCCTCACCGAGGACCGTGCCGAGCCACTTGAGCTCCTCCTGGAGGTTCTCGGTGCCCTCGACGACCGTCCTGAACGACTTCAGCGCGCTGCGGAGCCTCCGGGCGGCGACGCGCATCTGGTGGACGGCGTCCTCCTCGGCCTTCCTGACCCTGGGGTCCTGCGCGAGCAGCGCGCCGGCCTGGGCGGTGAGGTAGTCGACGACGACCTCGCCCGCCGACCCCGGGGCGGTCTCGGCACGCGGGTGCTCCGAGACCGCTCCGGCGCCGCCGAGCAGGCGGGCGAGCTTGCTGGCCGAGTCGGCGGGTACGGCCCCGGCCTTGCCCAGCC
Organism: Streptosporangium sp. NPDC002721; assembly: GCF_042888905.1. Lineage (NCBI taxonomy): Bacteria > Bacillati > Actinomycetota > Actinomycetes > Streptosporangiales > Streptosporangiaceae > Streptosporangium > Streptosporangium sp. NPDC002721. Next base: position 91,925 of record NZ_JBIAQI010000004.1, on the reverse strand, counting down.
GCTTCCCGACCTTCCCCAGCAGCTTCTCGTCGCCCTCCAGCAGCTCCGCCTCGACCTCGCGCCAGCGCTCGACGTGCGGCTCGTCGCCGAAGACGGTGCCCTTGACCCGGTCGTCGGCGATCTCGACCAGCCTCACCCCGGCGCCGTTGACCACGGTGGTGACGGCGCGGCGGGTGTCCAGCTCGGCGATGGGCACGAGCGGGGCGCCCCGGGTGTGGGCGAGCACCAGGTCCGCCAGCTCGGCGGGTACGACCTTGGCGCTCCGGGTGAGCGGGTGGGTGATCTCCTGCCGGATGCCCTTGGCCTTGGGAAGTTTGAGGTGCCAGCCCGGATCGGTGCCACCCCTGCGCCTGCGCAGTGTGATCCCCCTCGCGGCGAGCCTCAGGTCGGGCGTGTCGAAGTAGAGGGCGACCAGCTGGTGGGTCTTCGGACCCACGACCTCCGCCGAGCCCGGCAGGCCCGTGAGATCCGGCAGCTGGTAGTCCGCCGGCACGTCGAACTTGTCCTCAATCTCTATTCCCACAGGTCATCCCCAGATTTGCCCAGATATCTACCATGTCTTCGCAGTATTTATTGATGCCCTGTTATCCGTCCGGGAACCCCAACCACCCCCGCGACCAGGACCCCACCGGCCGGACGGCGAGCGTGTCCTTCGAGCTTTCGCCTGTCACGCCTCGCCTGCGCGTCGCGTAGCACCGGAAAGGCGAAACGCCCCGGCCTGTGAGGACGGGGCGCCGAGAACCAGAGCGCTTCTGTGGTGCGAGGATCACCTACGCGCAAATATTGATCTTGTTGACGGCCATCGGCCTGACGATCTCAAGATCCTGGATGATGTCGGTGAGTTTCGTCTCCAGGGTGTAGGACTTGGCGCCGAGACTCACCATGCCGTCGGGGGCGACCGCCTCACCGTAGGCGAAGGGCAGCGTGACGACCATGAGATCGGCCACGGAGACGGCCACGTTGACGACATCACCCCGCGGGTCGAGCTGATTCATGATCCAGCCCACGGTGTCGGACATCACCGCGCAGATGTAGACCACTTCTCCGACGGCGTTGGCCGGGGCGGAGACCAGCCCTTCCGCCTGCTCCGAGTTCGCCGCGACAGCCCGGCCGAGCACCTCGCACGTGGCCTGCCGGACGTCCGCGCACTCGTCCATGGCCGTACGGATGACCAGCTCGCCGCCAGCGACGTCGTAGTGACGTTCATGGTGCTCCCGCACCGTGAAGGGACCCGGCTTCTCGAAGTGGAACTCCAGAACTTCCCGGAGGTCGTCACGAAGTTCCCTCAAGGTCGGGCGTCCGTACAGCAGGCCCGGCGCCTGGGGGGATGTGGCGTAAAGATCGCGGTCGTTCGAGCCCGCTCTAACGATCAGATGAATGATCTCACTGCTCACCACGCACCACCTTCAACGCCTCGTCCACGTCCAGACCTACCTGCTTGACCAGTATGTCTCTCACCACCCCGGGGGCGATACTTCCCCGGTGAAAGGCGAAGGTCAGCCTCCCCCTCCCTTCACAGACAAGCTTCCGGTGTGATCCTTTACATGCCACCTCCTCATACCCAAGGGCCAACAGCACGCGAAGCAGCTCTTGCGGTTTGAGCGAGGGGAACGGGTTGGGCACTTGTTGACGCCTCTCCGGTAAACCAGACGCGCCCACCTTAACCGTCACCCTCGGGTGATGCCTTGAAACTTTCTGTAACCGGGCACGTATCGTGCCGCACGATCGCCTTCCCCGCACCGGGAACCGCTGACCCAGCCGGTGGCATGGAAGCTGTCGGCAGGCGAGCCGAGAGTGCCCCGCCGAACCTCCGGGAGACCCGCCCAGCCTCCTCCGATGCCACGGCCCCACGAAATCTCACGTCTTCACGGACGGTCACCTCCGGGCGACCGCGAAGATCCTGCGGAAGGGGAAGACCGTGCCGTGCGGCCCGCGTGGGTAGGCCTCGCGGAGCGGGGCGGCGCAGTCGGCGAGGAAGGCGGTGGCCTCGGCGGGGTCCAGGCGGTCGAGCACGGGACGCAGGGCGGTGCCGGTGATCCAGGTGAGCACGGCGTCGTCGCCGGGAAGGACGTGCAGGTAGGTGGTCTCCCAGGCGTCCACCCGGCAGCCCAGGCCGACGAGGAGCTCCAGGTAGGCGGCCGGGTCGTCGACCGGGGAGGGGCGGACGAGATCGCCCAGCCGGTCGCGCCACGTCGTCCGGCACAGCTCGCGGACCAGGGCGTGGCTGGGGGCGTCGAAGTTGCCGGGGACCTGGAAGGCGAGCCAGCCGCCGGGAGCCAGGGCCTCCACCCAGCGCGGCAGCAGCTCGCGGTGCTCGGGCACCCACTGCAGGACGGCGTTGGACACGATCACGTCGACCGGGCGCTCGGGGCGCCACCGGGTGACGTCGTCGACGGAGAAGCTCAGCGAGCCGCCCGCGGGGGCCTTCTCGATCATGGCGGGCGAGGAGTCGAACCCGTGGACGCGGGCGCCGGGCCACCGCCGGGCGAGCGCGGCGGTCAGCTCGCCGGTGCCGCAGCCCGCGTCGACCACGTGACCGGGGCGCTCCACGGCTATCCTGGAAACAAGATCGAAAAACGGTCGCGAGCGCTCGTCGGCATAGTGACCGTAGATCGCGGGATCCCACATATCTCTTGACATCAAGACAATTGATATCCGGCAAGATATCTCGATGTCAAGACAGATAGACTCGCGCCATGACCCTGCACCACGCGGACCACGACCCCGGGCGTCCGTCCGCCGCTCCGTCCACCACCCCGTCGGCCGCTTCGTCGGTCGCTTCGTCGGCCGCGAAGGACGAGACGGTCGCGGCCGGTGCGCTCGACAAGGAACTCGGCAGGGACCTCGGCAAGGGCATCGGCAGGGGGCTCGACGGGGGCGTCGGCAGCGACGAGGTCGACCTGCTGGTCGCCGCCTGGCGCCAGGAACGCCCCGACCTCGACGTGGAACCGCTCCAGGTGCTCAGCCGGGTCTCCCGGCTGGCCCGCCACCTCGACCGCGCCCGCCGGGCCTCCTTCGCCGAACACGGCCTGGAGACCTGGGAGTTCGACGTGCTCACCGCGCTGCGCCGGGCCGGGGAGCCGTACGAGATGAGCCCGGGGGCCCTGCTCCGCGCGACGCTGGTGACCTCGGGGACGATGACCAACCGGATCGACCGGCTCGCCGCGGCCGGGCTGGTCAGGCGGCGTCCCGACCCCGAGGACCGGCGCGGTGTCCTGGTCTCCCTGACCGACGCCGGGCGGGCGCGCGTGGACGACGCCTTCGCCGACCTGCTGCGCCGCGAGCGCGAGCTTCTGTCGAGCCTGGGAAAACGCGAACAGCAGGCCCTTTCGGACCTGCTGCGCACGCTACTCGTCCCTTTTGACGCCACCGACACCGGAGTGCGTTGATCTTTCGTACCCTCCGTGGAAGATCCAAACGTGGGCCTTCCACGCTTCGGGGCTACTCACCCAGGCGGTCGGCCAGCTCCAGCCACTCGCCCTCGATCGACTCCTTCTCCGCGAGGATCTCCTTCAGCTGCGCGTCGAGCGAGGCCAGCCGCTCGTAGTCGGCGGCGGCGTCGGCCATCGACGCGTGCAGCTTCGCCTCCCGGCCGCTCAGCTTGTCGAGCTGGCGCTCCATCCGGGAGAGCTCCTTGCGGAGGTCGCGCTCGTCCTTCGCGGACAGGCCGGGGGCCGTCTCCTTCGCGCCGGTGGACGAGGTCGCCGAGGCCGTGCCTGACACCTGGCCGGACGCGGCCCGCGCCGAGAGGGCCGCTCCCGAGGCGCGCCGGGCGAGGTATTCGTCCACGCCGCCGGGGAGCATCGACAGCTTGCGGTCGCCGAGCAGGGCGACGGTCCTGTCGGTGACCCGCTCCAGGAAGTAGCGGTCGTGGCTGACCAGGATCAGCGTGCCCGGCCAGCCGTCGAGCAGGTCCTCCAGCTCGTTGAGCGTCTCGATGTCGAGGTCGTTGGTCGGCTCGTCGAGCAGCAGCACGTTGGGGTCGTCCATGAGGAGGCGGAGCAGCTGCAGGCGGCGCCGCTCGCCGCCGGACAGGTCGCCGACGACCTTCCACTGCGCCTCGCCCTTGAAGCCGAGGCGTTCCAGCAGCTGGGAGGCGGTCCACTCCTTCTTGCCGACCTGGATGAACTTGCGGACCTCCTCGACGGTCTCCAGCACCCGGCGCTCGGGGTCGAGCTCGCCCAGCTCCTGCGACAGGTGCGCCAGGCGGACCGTCTTGCCGCGTACGAGCCTGCCCGAGTCGGGGTGCACGGTCCCGGCGAGCAGGCGGAGCAGCGAGGACTTGCCCGACCCGTTCACGCCGATCAGGCCGATCCGGTCACCGGGGCCGAACTGCCAGGTCGTGCGGTCGAGGACCATCGGGCCCTGGCCGGGGCCCCCGGCGTGCAGGGTGAGGTCCTCCAGGTCGTAGACCGTGCGGCCCAGCCGGGCGGCGGCGAACTTGACCAGCTCGACGCTCTCCCTCGCGGGCGGCTCGTCGGCGATCAGCGCCTGGGCGGCGTCGATGCGGAACTTGGGCTTGGACGTGCGCGCGGGCGGGCCCCGGCGCAGCCAGGCGATCTCCTTGCGCATCAGGTTCTGGCGGCGGGCCTCGGCGGAGGCCGCGACCCGGGCGCGCTCGGCCTTGGCCAGCACGTACGCGGCGTAACCGCCCTCGTAGCGCTCGACCGCGCCGTCCACGACCTCCCAGGTCCTGGTGGAGACCGCGTCGAGGAACCACCGGTCGTGGGTCACGACCACCAGCGCGGTCCTGCGGCCCGCCAGGTGCCTGGCGAGCCAGTCGATGGCCTCGATGTCGAGGTGGTTGGTGGGCTCGTCCAGGATGATCAGGTCGTGCTCGTCGATGAGCAGCTTGGCCAGGGCCGTACGGCGCCGCTCACCGCCCGACAGGCTCCCGGCGAGCGCCGTGAGGTCGATGTCGCCGAGCAGGCTGGCGAGGATCTCGCGGATGCCCGCGTCGCCCGCCCACTCGTGCTCGGACCTGTCACCGAGGACGATCTCGCTCACCGAGCGCGCCGGGTCGAGGTCGTCGCCCTGGGAGAGCGAGCCCACCTGGAGCCCCCGGTTGTGGGTGACCCGTCCGGCGTTCGGCTTGAGATCGCCGGCGAGCACCGAGATGAGGGTGGTCTTGCCGCCGCCGTTGCGGCCGACCACGCCGATGCGGTCGCCCACCTCGATGCCGAGGGAGACGTCGCGGAGCAGGGGCTTGGGACCGTAGGAGTGGGAGACCGACTCAAGATTGACCAGATTCATCGCCACACAAGCGTATCCGCTCCCGACCGGGACGCTCCCCCTCGACTACACGATCACCGGGCCGGGGACGGGGCCGTGCGCGGTGATGACGTCGCGCGCCACCCCGGCGTCCTTCAGGGAGGCGGCCAGCTCGCCCGCGTGGGACTCGGAGCGGGCGAGGAAGGCACAGGTGGGCCCGGAGCCGGAGACCAGCGAGCCGAGGGCCCCGTGCTCGCGACCGGCGTCCAGGGTGCGGGCCAGGGAGCCGCGCAGCATCACGGCGGCGGGCTGCAGGTCGTTGCGGAGCTCGCCGCCGAGGGTCTCCGCGTCCCCCTCGCGGAGCGCGGCCAGCAGCGGCTCGGCGGCCCGGGGCCAGGCGACCCGCTCGCCGGTCGCCTGGCGCAGGCGGTCGCACTCGGCGTAGACCGTGGCCGTGGACAGGCCGCCGTCGGCGAGCGCGAACACCCAGTGGAAGGTGCCCGCGATGTCCAGCGGGGTGAGCCGCTCGCCCCTGCCGGTGCCGACGGCCGTACCGCCGAGCAGCGCGAACGGGACGTCGCTGCCGAGGTCGGCGGCGATCTCCATCAGGTCCTCCAGCGGCAGGCCGAGGCCCCACAGCTCGTTGCAGGCGACCAGGGCCGCGGCGGCGTCGGCGCTGCCGCCCGCCATCCCGCCCGCGACCGGGATCGACTTGCGGATGAGCAGGTTCACGCCGTACGAGCGGCCCGCGTGCCCGGCCAGCGCGAGGGCGGCCTTGATCGCGAGGTTCTCGTGGTCCTCCGGCACCTGGTCGGCGGACTCGCCCTCCACCCGGACGCTCATCCCGGTCATCGCGGTGGCCGTGACCTCGTCGAAGATCGAGACGGCGTGGAAGACGTTGACGAGGTCGTGGTAGCCGTCGTCCCGCAGCGGCCCGACGGCGAGCTGCAGGTTGACCTTCGCGGGCACGCGGACGGTCACGGAGTTCATGCGTCCCTCATCGGGGCTCGCTCACTTGTCACGACGTCAGATCGTAACGGGATCCCTCCGCCGCGCACACAAACCGAACTGCGAATCACGCCACACCACTCTCCGCCGCGCCCCGCGTCGTACGGTGCTCGGCGATCCGCGCGAAGTCCTCGACGGTGAGCTGCTCGCCGCGCTCGGAGGGATCGACGCCCGCGGCCCGCAGTGCCCGCTCGGCCGCGGGGGCCGTACCCGCCCAGGAGGCGAGGGCGGCTCGCAGCGTCTTGCGACGCTGGGCGAAGGCGGCGTCCACCACCGCGAAGACCTCCTCGCGGGTGGCCACGGTCGTGGGCGGCTCCCGCCGGACCATCGCGACCAGGCCGGAGTCGACGTTGGGAACCGGCCAGAAGACCGTACGGCCGACGGGACCGGCCCGGCGGACGTCGGCGTACCAGGCTGCCTTGACCGAGGGGATGCCGTACACCTTGGAGCCCGGGGCCGCGGCCAGCCGGTCGGCGACCTCGGCCTGCACCATGATCAGGACCTTGTCCAGCGACGGCTGCGTCTCCAGCAGGTGCAGCACCACCGGCACGGACACGTTGTAGGGGAGGTTGGCGACCAGCGCGGTCGGCCTCTCCTCGGGCAGGTCCGCGGGCAGCACGCGCATGGCGTCGGCGAGCACGACGGTGAGGCGCTCGGCGAACTCGGGGGCGTGCTCACCGACGGTCAGCGGGAGCTGGGCGGCGAGGACGGGGTCGATCTCCACGGCGATCACACCGCGGACCTCGGGGAGCAGCGCGAGCGTGAGCGACCCCAGCCCGGGACCGACCTCGATCACGACGTCGTCGGGGTCGAGCCCGGCCACCCGCACGATCTTGCGGACCGTGCCCGCGTCGATCACGAAGTTCTGGCCGAGCTTCTTCGTGGGACGAATGTTGAGCTTGTTCGCCAAAATACGTATTTCTGCTGGACCAAGAAGGTTCATGCTGGTTCTCCGCACGGCGGCTCGAATCCGGCATCCGCCGGTCCGCCGTGGTCTTCGACTTGTTTGTCTCGATCACCCAAGGTTGCTCTCCCATGCCATCCGACCAGTTTCCCGCACCGAAGACGATGCAAAGACGCTCGATGAAGCGCGAGGGGTTCCGTTGTGGATAACGTTGCCGTACGGGGGCCCAACGGTGAGAAAGGGAATCTTCCCGGTGAAGAGGACGTGAACCAGCCCGGTGTCGAGGGGCTGCGACCCGCCGACCCCGAGCAGATCGGGAGCTACCGCCTGCTCGGACGTCTCGGCGAGGGCGGGATGGGAACCGTATACCTGGCGCTGGCGCCGACGGGGCGGCCGGTCGCGCTCAAGGTGGTGAAGGCGGAGTTCGCGGTCGAGGAGGGCTTCGCGGCGAGGTTCCACACCGAGGTCGAGAACGCCCGGCGGGTGGCCTCGTTCTGTACCGCACAGGTGCTGGACAACGGCAACGACGACAACGGCCGGCCGTACATGGTCACCGAGTACATCGCGGGCACGCCGCTGTCTCGCCAGATCATCGAGCACGGCGCCCTGGAGCAGGGCACCCTGCACGGCGTGGCCCTGGGGGTGGCGGCGGCGCTGGCCGCGATCCACGTCGCGGGGCTGGTCCACCGGGACCTCAAGCCCGCCAACGTGATCCTGTCCATGTCGGGGCCCCGCGTGATCGACTTCGGCATCGCCAGGGCCCTCGACTCCACGCACAGCTTCACCCGCTCGGGCGAGGTGCTCGGCAGCCCCGGCTGGTGGGCCCCCGAGCAGGTACGCGGCCTGGAGATCACCCCCGCCGCCGACGTCTTCGCCTGGGGCTGCATGGTCGCGTACGCGGGCAACGGCCGCCACCCCTACGGGCGGGGCGACATGATGACCATGGCCACCCGGCTGCTCACCACCCCGCCCGACCTGGGCGCGCTTCCCGCCCCGCTGAACGACCTGGTCCGCCGCGCGACCGAGATGGACCCCTACCAGCGGCCCAGCGCCCAGGACCTGCTGATCGCCCTGGTCGGCGGCGGGATCGCGGCACCGGCCGCCCCGGCTCCCGTCCGGGCCGACCCGCCCACGCTGATCGCCACCGACCTGCTGAACGAGTCGTGGGAGCCGCCCGCCAACGTGGAGCCCGACTCCACCCAGACCCTCAGCGCGCTGAACCTGGAGACGGGGTTCAGCGACCCGGCCACGGCGCCGACGCCCATCCCCGGACCGCTTCCCGGCACGTTCCCCGGGTCGGCCTCCGGCACGCTTCCGGGCTCGTCCTCCGGTTCGGCCTCCGGCGCGGTTCCCGTCCGGGGTACGGCGGGCTCGTCCTCCGGACCGGCCCTGTCCCTCCCCGGCGTGGCCTTCACGTCCGCGCTTCCGGAGACCTCGTCACCGTCGGCACCTTCGGCGTCCTCGGCGTCCTCTGCGTCCTCAGCGCCCTCGGTGCCCTCGGTGTCGGATCCGTCCACCACATCGGCACCTGCCTCGGCGCCGGAGTCGCCGGGGCGGTCGGGGTCGTCAGGGCCGTCGGGCTCCCTGACGGCACCGGAGCGGACCCCGCCGCCGAACCCGCTCCCGTACCCCATGCGGGCCGAGCCCGCGACCTCACCGTCGCGCCCGTTCACGACCCCCTTCAACGCCCCGCCGTCCGGCCAGGCCCCGGACCGGGCCCCGGCTCAGGGGCAGGTGCCCACCCTGCCCCCGTCGCCCCCGTCGCCCCCGTCGCTCCCACCGTCCCTGTCGTCCCCGTCCGGCTTCCAGGTCCCGCCGGGACCGGACGCGCCGGACAGCGGGGGCTCGGGGCCCCGGCGGCGCTGGCTGTTCGCCGGGCTGGCCGTGCTCGCGGCACTGGCCGTCACGGTCGTCGTCCTGGTGAACATCTCCGGCGGGAACCCGAACAACGGGGGACAGGCGCGGCCGGGCGCCACCGACGTCGCCGGGGACCGCGGCGACCTCGCCGGTACCGGCGCCACCGACGTGGGCCGCAAGCTCACGACAGGTTCCTTCATCGAGGACCCGCAGCTGATCATTCCACGTACCCCGGCCTGCGGGCTCACCTCCTACGGGAACACCACCCCGGCGAAGGGCCGCTTCTGCACGATCCCGTTGACGATGATCAACGCCGGCGGGGAGCAGGTCCCGCTCGGCGACAGCACCGCGATCACCCTGGTCGACGACCGCGGCGTGGCGCACTCCCCCGAGAGGGTGTCGACGTTCCTGCCCCCCGCCCTGCCCCCCGGGACGAAGGCGGAGGCCGTCCTGGTCTTCGACCTGCCCCTGCCCCGCAAACCCGCCAGGCTGACCGGTGTCATGATCCAGGGAGGCAGGAACATCGAGATGAGGTTGTCTTGAGGCTGCTGCTCTCGCTCGCGGCGACGACCGCGATCGCGCTCTCCTCCACCGGGGCCGCCGAGGCGCTCACCGCGCCCACCGCACCCGCCGGCTCCCCCGCGGCCACCACCGGCGCCGCTTCCGCCGCCCCGCCCACCGACTGCACCGGGGCGGGCGCGAGCGACTTCGACGGCGACGGCCTGGAGGACTCCGCGGTCGGCGACCCCTTCGCCAACCCCGGCGGGCTGACCGGGGCGGGTGCCGTCCACGTGCTGTTCGGCCGGGGAGACAGCGGGAAGGCCGTGACCGTCCCCGAGACGAAGGCGGGGGACGCCTTCGGGTGGTCGGTACGGCTGACCAAGGTCGACGGCGACGGCTGCGCGGACCTGCTCGTCGGCGCCCCGTACGCGGACGTGTCGGGCCGTACGGACGCGGGCGCCGTCTACGTGGTCTACGGCGGCCCCCGGGGCAGGACGGTCCGCCTGGTCTCCCCCGAGCCGGAGGCCGACGCCCACTTCGGCTGGTCCCTGGCCTCCGGCGGGACGCTGGTCGCGGCCGGGGCCCCGCACGAGAACGCCGGGGGCACGGCCGACTCCGGCGCGGTCTACCTGTTCGGCGGCGAGACGCTCGGCGAGGGCCGTCGGATCTCCCAGGAGACCGAGGGCGTCTCCGGCAACGGCGAGGTCGGCGACATGTTCGGCTGGTCCCTGGCGATCGGCAGGCTCGGCGGCGCCCTGGACGAGCCGGATCTCGCGGTCGGGGTGCCGTACGAGAACGACGACGGGGCGGGGCGCCAGGTCGGCGCGGGCAAGCTCGACTCGGGGTCGATCGCGGTGATCTACGACGTGCGCGAGCCCAAGGACGAGTACGGAAGCAGGAAGTGGGACCTTCGTGAGGTGGCCAGGTCCGAGGAGGGCGACCGGTTCGGCTACGCGATGGCCTACGCCGAGCAGGGGGACGTCGGCTACCTCGCGGTGAGCGCCCCGCTCGGCGACGGCGGGGAGGTGAAGGACTCCGGCCTCGTCCAGCTGTTCCAGTCCTCCGGTGCCCAGGAGATCAACCCGATCGCCACACTTCATCAGGGGCGGGAAGGGGCCGAGGGCGAGGGCTACGGATTCTCGCTGGCCTTCACCGGCGAGGGCTCCGGAGAGATCAGGCTCGCCGTGGGCGTGCCCTTCGACGGCACCGGCGGGCAGGGCGGCGTACGACTGATCACGATGGGGCGGCCGGAGGCGGGCACGCTGGTCACCCAGAGCGAGGCGGGCGACCACTTCGGCTGGTCGGTCGGGTTCAGCGGCAACCGGCTGGTCGTCGGGGCCCCCGACAGGGGAGGCGCCGGAGCGGCCGTCCTGCTGGGCCGCAACGACACCCAGGGCACCCCGCTCTCACCGGGCACCGGGAAGGTCCCCGCCCTCGAAGGAGCCGCCTCCGCCGACTTCGGCGCCGCCGTGGGCTGAGCCCTCCGAAGAGCCCACGGCGTCCGGCCGTGCCGGGCGTGGGTCCGGGGGCTTGGCCGTCGGCGGGACCGTTCGAAGGGCCACCGGGAACGGCGGGGCCGCTCGAAGGGCCGCCCGGAAGGTCACCAGGAGCCGAAGACGGTCTCCCCGTTGGCGCTGACGGCGCCGGCGAGCTCGGCGAGGTCGGTCTCCTTGACCTCGGCGAGGCAGCGCAGCGTGAGCGGTATGAGGTAGGGGGCGTTGGGCTTGCCCCTGTGGGGGGTGGGCGGCAGGTAGGGCGCGTCGGTCTCGACGAGCATCAGCTCCCTCGGCGCGACCCGCGCGGCCTCCCGGAGGTAGGCGGCGTTCTTGTAGGTGACCGGACCGGAGAACGACATGAAGTATCCGGCGGTGACACACCGCTTCGCCATCTCGGCGTCACCGGAGAAGCTGTGGAACACCACGACGTCGGGGGCGCCCTCCTCGGCCAGCACGCGCAGCACGTCGTCGTGGGCCTCGCGGTCGTGGATCACCAGGGCCTTGCCGGTCCGCTTGGCGATCTCGATGTGCGCGCGGAAGCTGGCGTGCTGGTCTTCCTTCGACGCCCAGTCGCGGTAGTAGTCGAGCCCGGTCTCCCCCACCGCCCTGACGTGCGGCAGGCGGGCCAGCCGCTCGATCTCGGCGAGGGTCTCCGGCGTCGAGGCGTGCGCCTCGTTGGGGTGGATGGCCACCCCGGCGTAGACGTCCGCGTGCAGGGCGGCCGTCTCGGCGTTCCAGCGCGAGGACGGCAGGTCGTAGCCGATCGTGACGAGCCGTGTCACGCCGACGGCGCGGGCCTCGTCGAGGATGCCCTCGACGCTCGTCCGGGCCGCCTGCGCGGCCTGGGCGACCGGGTCCCCCGAGGACGCCTGGCGGTTGCCCACCATGATGTCCAGGTGGCAGTGGCTGTCGAACACCTCTGCGGGCAGGGGCTTGGGTGCGTCGGGAAGCTTCGGCGTGCTCACGGCGTCCAACCTACCGAGAAGCCGGTACGGCCCGCGCCCGCCCACCCTTGGAAGCCGGTGCGGCCCAGGCCCGCCCGCTGAGAAGCCCTGCAGCACGTGCCTGGAAACCCTGTGGAGCCCCGCAGGCCCAGACCTGTCCGCCACGAAACGGCGCGGCCCGCGCCCGCTGCCGGGTGCGGGCCGTCGGAGCCGGTCCTACTCGCCCAGGCGGGCCAGCTCCTCCTCGACGATCTTCGGGTCGAGCTTCACGAACAGCGGGGTCGGCGGGGCGAGCGGGAAGCCCACCCGGATCGGGGACGACTCCCAGCGCGCGGCGCCCTCGTAGGAGCCGGTGATGATCGGGTAGGTCCGGCCGTCGTCGTCGGTGACCTCCTGGATCTCCGGCATGCCCGACCAGACGCCGGTGCCGCCGAGCATCGCGTAGATCTTGTTGGAGGAGTTGGGCAGAACCGGGGTGAGCAGCGTCTTGGCGTCGTCGACGACCTGGAGGGCGACGTGCAGGATGGTCTTCACCCGCGCGGGGTCGTCCTTGATCTTCCAGGGCTCCTGCTCGGCCAGGTAGCGGTTGGCCTCGCGGATGACCTCGAACGCCTCGTTCGTCGCGTTCTTGAACCGGCAGTGCTCGAACTCGGCGGCGACCTTGGGGAAGGCCGCGCGGCTGCGCTCCAGCATGGCGCGGTCGGCGTCGGTGAGCTCGCCCGCCTCGGGGATGACCCCGAAGTTCTTGGCGGCCATCGAGATCGAGCGGTTCACCAGGTTGCCCCAGGCCGCCACCAGCTCGCCGTTGTTGCGGTTGAGGAACTCCGACCAGGTGAAGTCGGTGTCCTGGTTCTCCGGGCCCGCCACGGCGATGTAGTAGCGCAGCGCGTCGGCGTCGTAGCGCTCCAGGAAGTCGCGCACGTAGATGACCACCGAGCGGGAGGAGGAGAACTTGCGCCCCTCCATGGTCAGGAACTCGCTGGAGACGACCTCGGAGGGCAGGTTCAGCGCGCCGAGCGAGCCCGGCTCGCCGTCACGGGCGCCCTGGCCGTTGTAGCCGAGAAGCATCGCCGGCCAGATCTCCGCGTGGAAGACGATGTTGTCCTTGCCCATGAAGTAGTAGCCGAGGGCCTCGGGGTCCTGCCACCACTGACGCCAGGCCTCGGGGTCGCCGGAGCGGCGGGCCCACTCGATGGAGGCGCTGAGGTAGCCGACGACCGCGTCGAACCAGACGTAGAGCCGCTTGTTGGCCTGGTCGTCCCAGCCCTCCAGCGGGATCGGCACGCCCCAGTCGAGGTCGCGGCTGATCGCGCGGGGGTGCATGTCGCCCAGCATGTTGAGGGCGAACTTCAGCACGTTGGGCCGCCAGTCGCCCTCCTTGGAGGTGAGCCACGACGACAGGACCTCGGCGAACGCGGGCAGGTCGAGCATGAAGTGCTCGGTCTCCACGAAGACCGGGGTCTCGCCGTTGACCTTGCTCACCGGGTCGATCAGCTGGATCGGGTCGAGCTGGTTGCCGCAGTTGTCGCACTGGTCGCCGCGGGCGCTCTCGTAGCCGCAGATCGGGCAGGTGCCCTCGATGTAGCGGTCGGGCAGGGTGCGCCCGGTGGAGGGCGAGATGGCGCCCATCGTGGTCTGGGGGAAGATATAGCCGTTGGCGTGGAGTCCCTTGAAGATCTCCTGCGTGACCGCGTAGTGGTTTTCCGTGGTGGTCCGGGTGAACAGGTCGTAGGAGAGCCCCAGCGCCTGGAGGTCCTCGACGATCACCCTGTTGTAGCGGTCGGCGAGCTCGCGGGCGGTGAGGCCCTCCTTGTCGGCCTGGACCTGGATCGGGGTGCCGTGCTCGTCGGTCCCGCTGACCATGAGGACCTTGTTGCCCGCCATCCGCTGGTAGCGGCTGAAGACGTCGGACGGCACGCCGAATCCGGAGACGTGCCCGATGTGGCGGGGGCCGTTGGCATATGGCCAGGCGACCGCGGTCAGGATGTGCTGGGACATGGTGCAAGCCTAAGGGACGCGGCCTCGGGCCTTGGTGCGGTCACGCTTCTCCGCGGCCCTCGACTTTCCCGGAGCCCACCCCGGGGCCGCCGCGACACTCACGGCGACCGCGAGACGACGACCGCGAAGCCACCGCGACGCGCACGGCGACCGCGCAACGACGACCGTGAAGCAACGACTGCAAAGCGACGACCGCGAGGCCGCCGCGGCGTTCACGGCAGGCGCGGGGCCGCCGGTGTGGCGTCGGCGGCGGGGGTGGCCGCCGGGTCTCCCGCGGTGGCGCGGCTGACGGCCTCGGCGGCCTCCTCCGCGGCGGAGGCGGCCACGTCGATGGGCGTCTCCTTGGTACGGCGGATGCCGAGGATGCTGATGAACAGCGACGCGAAGATCGTCTGGAAGCTGACGATCAGCGCGGTGGCCGAGGGCACGACGATGCGCAGCGACTCCGAGGGGATGAGCGGGCCGAAGCTGCGCGTCTGCCAGTGGACCAGCGAGGCGACCAGGCCGCCCAGACCGCCCAGGGCGAGCAGACCGCCGACGATCAGGCCCTTCTCCAGGCTCACGATGTCGACGAGCTTGCGCACCCTCCTGTCTTCCGGCAGGAAGCCCTCCTCGGCGGCGTACACCTTGGTGAACAGGGCGAACAGCGACGCCTGGAAGCCGATCACCACCATGGCCGAGGCGCCGACCAGGGTGTCGACGTCGAAGGCGAGCTTGCCGATGTAGACCGGGCCGAAGGTGAGGGCGGCGCCCGCGACCAGGCCGAGGGTCATCAGGACCAGGCCGGGGATAAAGAACAGCCAGCGCGGGCTGTAGAGCATCAGGAAGCGCAGGTGGCGCCAGCCGTCGCGCCAGGAGCGCAGGTGCGGCGGGCGGGAGCGGCCGTCGGGCGACAGCGTGGTGGGCACCTCGCGCACGTCCAGCCCGGACAGGGTCGAGCGGACCACCATCTCGCTGGCGAACTCCATGCCGCCGGTCTGCAGGCCGAGCCTGAGGATGGAGTCACGGCGGAAGCCGCGCAGGCCGCAGTGGAAGTCGCCGATCGCGCTGGGGAAGAACAGGCGGCCGATGAAGGAGAGCACCGGGTTGCCCAGGTAGCGGTGCAGCGGGGGCATGGCGCCCGGCGCGATGCCGCCCTTGAACCGGTTGCCCATCACCAGGTCGGCGCCGTCGCGGAGCTGCTCGACGAACGGCAGCAACGCCGTGAAGTCGTAGGAGTCGTCCGCGTCGCCCATGATCACGTAGCGGCCGCGCGCCGCGCGGATGCCGCCCATCAGGGCGTTGCCGTAGCCCTTGGCGTCGACGTGCACGACCCGGGCCCCGGCCTCACGCGCGAGTTGCTGCGAGCCGTCCGTGCTGCCGTTGTCGGCGATCAGGACTTCCCCGTCGATCCCGTGCTCCCGCATGCAGGCGAGCGCCTTGCGTACGCAGGTCTCCACGGTCTCCGCCTCGTTCAAGCAAGGCATGACCACGGTCAGTTCCACGTCTCAACCCTTCACTCACTGCACAAGCCAATCTCACCATGATGCCCTCTAGACTCCCCTGCCCGGGTCAACTCCCCGAAACGGCTGGCATCCTGTAATGCATGGTGACCGTCGCCGACCGCCCTTACCTGGACGCGCCTCCGCCCGACCGGGTCACTCGCCTGCGGGCGTTCCTCCACCGGCACCGCCTGTTCGTGGCCGCCCTCGCGCTGGCCTTCCTGCTGCGTGTGGTCACCATGCTCGGGTACGGCCCGGCCCTGTGGTTCAACGATTCCTACGAGTACGTCTCGGGGGCGGTGAACCCCGACCGGCCCAGTGCCCTGAGGCCGAACGGTTATTCCTTTCTGCTCCTGCTGCTGAGGCCGCTGCACAGTTTCGGCCTGGTGGCCTTCGTCCAGCACCTGATGGGCCTGGGCGTCGCGGTGCTGGTCTACTCCCTGCTGCGCGTCAGGTTCCGGCTGCCCGGCTGGGGGGCGACCCTGGCCGCGCTGCCGGTGCTGTTCGACGCGTACCAGATCCAGCTCGAACACCTGGTCATGTCCGACGCGATGTTCATGCTGCTGGTCGTGGGCGTGATCACGCTGGTGCTCTGGCACCGGCGGATGT
Source organism: Streptosporangium sp. NPDC002721 (assembly GCF_042888905.1). NCBI lineage: Bacteria > Bacillati > Actinomycetota > Actinomycetes > Streptosporangiales > Streptosporangiaceae > Streptosporangium > Streptosporangium sp. NPDC002721. The sequence goes on along the minus strand of NZ_JBIAQI010000004.1, from coordinate 75,916 downwards.
CCTGGCGGCTCGGCGCGGTGATCGGGCTGCTGCTCGCCCTCACCGCGCTCACCCGGTCGATCGGCCTGCCGATCCTCCTGCTGGTCGTGATGTACCTGCTGGTCAAGCGCACGGCCTGGAAGACGATCGTGGCGATGATCACCGCGTGCGCGCTCCCGGTGGTCGGCTACATGGCCTGGTTCGCCTCGGCGCACGGCAACTTCGCGATGACCAACAGCGACGGCGCGATCCTCTACATGCGGACGTCGCTCTTCGCCGACTGCACGAAGATGAAGGTCGATCCGCGCGAGGAGCTGGAGCTGGCGCTGCTGTGCATCAGCGCGCCGCCGAGCGAGCGCCACTTCTCCGGGCAGAAGTACCTCTGGTGGGCGCAGAACGGCCAGCGCTTCCACGCCTTCGGGGTGGGCAGCACGTTCACCCCGGAGATGAGCAAGACCGCGAGCGCGTTCGCCCAGCGGGCCATCCTGTCCCAGCCGCTCGACTATCTCGGCTTCGTGGCCGGCGACTTCTTCCGCGCCTTCCACTGGGGCAGGCCGCGCTTCCCCGACGCCCAGACCTACCTGCAGTACGAGTTCCCGCCGACGACGAAGGTCCTGCCCGCCTGGTCGTCGTACCGGGGCAGCACCGACACCGACGCGCGCAAGTACGATCCCGGCCTGCGGACCGCGCCGATCCAGGGCAAGGTCCGTGTGATCGGCACCGACGTCAACGACCCGTGGGCCGGTTTCCTGCAGGGCTACCAGCGGGTCGTCCGGTTGCCGGGCATCGTGCTCGGCGCGCTGCTGCTGATCGGGCTGGCCGGGGTGGCGACGCGCTGGCGCAAGCTGGGCGGGCCGGTGCTGCTGCCGTGGCTGGCCGCGTTCGGGCTCATCCTGGCCCCGGCGGCGACGGCGGAGTTCGACTACCGCTACCTGCTGCCCGCGGTGCCGCTGGCGTGCCTGGCGGCGGCGATCTCGCTGCGCCACGGGTTCTCCGGGCCCAGGCCCGTCACCGCCGCGCCCGTCGCCGCCGCGCCCGGCGACCTCGTCTCTGGCGACCTCGTCCCCGGCGACCTCGTCTCCGGCGGCGTCGTGCCCACCGGCGTCACGGGCGGCCCGGCCGGGAGCGACCCCGCCACGACCGGTCCCGGCGCCACCGGTCCTGACACCACCGGTCCCGGCACCCCGGAACCCGGCACCGTCACGCCAGGCACCGTCACACCCGAGACCGTCACACCCGAGACCGTCACACCCAGCTCCGGAACAGCATCCGCGCCCACCACTCGGAGTGCGGGATGAGCTCGGCGACCAGCACCGGATAGAGCCAGCCGAGGTTGATCAGCGCGAGGAGCGTGAAGGCCCCGACGACCGCCGCCCCCACCGCCCTGCGGTTGGGCGCGGCGTCCGCCCGTCCGATGATCAGCCCGGCGGCCAGGGTGAGCGCGAGGATCATGAAGGGGAGCATCGTGATCGCGTAGAACAGGTACATGGTCCGGTTGTCGGCGAGGGCGTAGTAGAACCAGGGCAGCCAACCGGCGGCGTAGCCGACGAGCACGGTCCCGGCGCGCCAGTCGCGGGTGGCGACGTACCAGGCGATCATGGCGATGAGGGCGGCGAGGCCCCCGTACCAGATGACCGGGGTGCCGACCCCGAGCACCGCCTCGGCGCAGCTGTCGACGCCGCACCCGGTCTTGTTCGCCGGGTAGTGGAACGCCACCGGGCGCAGCAGCAGCGGCCAGGTCCACGGGTCGGACTCGTAGTTGTGCGGGGTCGCCAGCCCGGTGTGATAGCCCAGCACCTGGAAGTGGTAGCTCAGCCACGACCGGAGCGAGTCGAAGACGAAGAACCCGGGGCCCTGCGAGGTCGCCTGTACCCAGTTGCGGCCCCAGCCCAGCGGCGAGGCGAACCAGCCGGCCCAGGAGGCGACGTAGGTGACCGCGGGCAGCAGGCCCATCGCCAGCACGACGCCGGTCAGGTCCCTGTTCAGCGCCCCCATGTACGGCCTGTGCAGGCCGATCGCCCGGCGGGCCCCGGCGTCCCAGACCAGGGACATCACCGCGAAGGCGACCAGGAAGAAGACCCCCGACCACTTCACCGCGCAGGCCGCGCCCAGGCACAGGCCCGCCGCGATCCGCCACGGCCGGAGCCCCAGCCCCGGCCCGTGGTCGCTCAGCGGCGAGGTCTCGTACCAGGTCACCAGCCGCTCCCGCGCCCGGTCACGGTCGACCACGAGGCAGGCGAAGCCGGCCAGCACCCAGAACATCAGGAAGATGTCCAGCAGCGCGGTGCGCGACAGCACGAGGTGCAGGCCGTCGAGGGCGAGCAGCAGCCCGGCGAGGCAGCCGAGCATGGTCGAGCGGGTCATCCGGCGGGCCACCCGGGCCAGGATCAGGATGGACAGCACCCCGACCACGGCCCCGGCGAAGCGCCAGCCGAAGGGGGTCATGCCGAAGAACTGCTCGCCCAGGCCGATCATCCACTTGCCCAGCGGCGGGTGGGCCACGTAGAGCGGGCAGGGATCGGCCTCCGGCGGCGCGCACTTGACCAGGAAGTCGGTGTTCCCCGAGATGATCATCCGGTCGGCGACCGGGTCCTCGACGGTGCCGAGCGAGGCCCGCTCCACGCCGTAGTTGATCAGCGTGTACGCGTCCTTGGCGTAGTACGTCTCGTCGAACACGACCGCGTGCGGCCGCCCGAGATCGACGAACCGCAGGACCCCTCCGAACGCCGCGACCAGCAGCGGTCCCAGCCAACCCCAGGCCACGCTTCCCCGCATGGGCGGCAAGAGGCGATCCCGTATTAATCCCATTCGGGCAATTATGGTGATAAGTCAGCCGCGATGGACAGCGTCATAAAGATCGCGTTTGGGAATGCCCGCGGCCTTCGCCACGTCCATGATCGCCTGCTTCCTCGGCACTCCCGTCTCCTCCCGGCGCGCCACCTCCTTGACCAGGTCCCCGATCACCGGCGGCAGGACCTGTCCGGCGTACCCCGCGACGACGACCGTGATCTCCCCCTTGACGCCCCCGGCCGCCCACTCGGCCAGCTCCCCGAGACCGCCGCGCCGCACCTCCTCGTACGTCTTGGTGAGCTCGCGGCAGACCGCGGCCCGGCGGTCGGCGCCGAACGCCTCCGCCATCGCCGCCAGCGCGACCTGCAGCCGGTGCGGCGCCTCGAAGAAGACCATCGTGCGCTCCTCCTCCGCGAGGGCGGAGAGCCTGCGGGAGCGCTCACCGGACTTGCGCGGCGGGAAACCCTCGAAGCAGAAGCGGTCGCTGGGCAGCCCCGAGACGGCCAGCGCCGTGGTCACCGCGGACGGCCCCGGCAGCGAGGTGACCGTGATGCCCGCCTCGACCGCCAGGTGGGTGAGGCGGTAGCCGGGGTCGGAGACGCCCGGCATGCCCGCGTCGGTGATGACCAGCACGGTCTTGCCGTCCTGGAGCGCCTGGAGGAGCTCGGCGGCCCGCCCGGCCTCGTTGGCGTCGTAGTAGGAGACGACCCGGCCGCCGATCTCCGCGCCCAGCTCGCCCGCCAGGCGGCGCAGCCTCCGGGTGTCCTCCGCCGCGACCACGTCGGCACTCTCCAGCGCCTGCCGCAGCCGGGGCGAGGCGTCGCCCACCTGCCCGATCGGAGCCCCTGCCAGCACAAGCCTGCCGTTGTCCGTCACCGTTCCATCCTCCCGCATTTCGGATGGCCCCCCAGCCTGGGGAGAAGTTCCCGAATTGCACTATTAAGGGGTTTTCTCTGGGCTGGGGGTGGTGGGGGGACCGTACGATGTCCGGGTGGCCGTGACCGACTTCACCAACCAGGCACCGAAGCAGCCGGAGCCCCAGCCGCCCGGCGGGGCGAAGGGCTCGGCGCGCGACCGGCTGGTGCCGCCGATGCCCGGCGGCGCCCTGTGGGGCTGGCTGGGCCCGCTGCTGGTCACGGTGTTCGGGGCGATCCTGCGCTTCACGAACCTCGGCCACCCCCGCGCGGTCATGTTCGACGAGACGTACTACGCCAAGGACGCCTGGGCGCTGATCACCTTCGGCGCCGAGCACAACGTCGTCAAGGACGCCGACAAGATCCTGATGAACGGCGGCACCGGCATCTGGCAGCAGTGCGCGCCCGCCGAGATCGACAAGTGCGCCTCCTACGTGGTCCACCCGCCGCTGGGCAAGTGGATGATCGGCCTGGGCGAGCAGTTCTTCGGCATGACCCCCTTCGGCTGGAGGTTCGCCGGGGCCGTGGTCGGGGTGCTGTCCATCCTGATCCTGGCCCGGGTGGCCCGCCGGATGACCCGCTCGACCATGCTCGGCTGCCTCGCCGGGTTCCTGCTCGCGCTGGACGGGCTCCACTTCGTGCTGTCGCGCACCGCGCTGCTGGACATCTTCCTGATGTTCTGGGTGCTGGCCGGCTTCGCCTGCCTCGTGGTCGACCGTGACCGGGCGCGGGAGCGGCTGGTGACCTGGTACGAGACCTCGCCGCTGAGCGACCACGGGCCGGGGCTGGGAGTGCGGCCGTGGCGGATCGCGGCCGGGTTGTGCCTGGGCGCGGCCTGCGCGGTGAAGTGGTCGGGAGTGTTCTTCCTCGTCGCCTTCATGGTGATGTCCCTGGCCTGGGACGCCGGGGCCCGCCGGGCGATCGGCCTGCGCAGACCGTACGCCGGGGTCCTCGGCAAGGACCTGACCGGCGCGCTGGGCGCGATGGCCCTGCTGCCCGCGGTCACCTACGTCGCCTCCTGGGCCGGCTGGTTCGCCTCCGCGGGCGGCTGGGGCCGCAACTGGGCGCAGGCGACCTCGCAGGGCCCCGGGTTCTTCGTCTTCGACTCGCTCCGGTCGTGGCTGAGCTACCACTTCCAGGTGCTGGGCTTCCACACCGGGCTGGCGACGCCGCACAACTACGAGTCCGACCCCTGGACCTGGCCGCTGCTGCTGCGCCCGGTGGCGTTCTTCTACGAGAGCCCCAAGGGCGCCTGCGGCGCCGACAGCTGCTCCCAGGCCGTCCTCGGGGTCGGCACCCCGGTCATCTGGTACGGGGGCCTCGCCGCCCTCATCGCCATGATCGCCTGGTACGTCGCCACCCGCGACTGGCGCGCCGGCGCCGTGCTCCTCGCCTACGCGGCGGGCTGGCTGCCCTGGTTCTACTGGGCGATCGCCGACAACCGGACCATGTTCCTGTTCTACGCGATCCCCATGGTCCCCTTCATGATCCTGGCGATCGTGCTCGCGTCCGGGCTGATCATCGGCCCGGCGAGCGCCCCGCAGGTCCGCCGGACCGTCGGCGCCGCCGTCGTGGGAGCCTTCGCGCTGCTGGCGCTCGTCAACTTCTGGTGGCTCCACCCGGTGCTCACCGCCGAGATCGTCCCGTACGCCGAGTGGAGTTCACGAATGCTTTTCAAGAAGGGCTGGATCTGAGCGCCCGCATATGAGCCACTTAGAAGACATTTCCTAGGGTAGGCACCGTGCAGGATCCATTACGTCACGTCCATCGTCAGAGCAGGCCCGCATACGGCAGACTTCGAAGCATGCCTGCACCGGACGTGGCCGCACTCCTGTCGGAGCTGGAGCGTTCCGAGCCCGCCTCCGCCGAGCACGCCCGCAGCGCGATCGACTGGCTGACCGGCGGCGAGCCACTGGAGACGATCACCGAGCTCAACGTCTGCGAGTTCCTCTGGTACACCCTGCCCTCCAAGGTCACCGGAGACCGCCCGGCGATCGCCCGCGCGCTGGGCCGGTTGCTGCGGCTGGGCGGTCTTGAGCGCTACGCGGCCCTGTGCTCGTCGGCCACGACGACCCAGATCCTGCGCACCTACGCCCGCCTGGGCGAGGACGCCGGGATGGCCGCGTACCAGACCGCCCTGGACGCGACGGGCGTGCTCCCGCCCGACGTCCCGGAGCTGCGGTGGAGCTCGATCATGGGCCCCGAGGAGCTGGGCGCGCACGGCGCCTGCTCGGCCGCGCTGGAGCTGGCCATCGTCTCCGGCGAGCTCGTCCCCGGCCCCGAGGAGCGGCAGAAGCTCACCAGCCACTGGCTCACCACGCCCCGCCCCGAGCTGGGCGGCGACAACTGGCTGCACCGGGTCCAGGGCGAGCGGCTCAACCGCTGGGTCCTCGGCCGGGGCACCGCCTGGCGCGAGCTCGCCCAGCCCTTCGAGGTACGGCTGCACGCGCCCATCCCCGCGCCGGACGAGGCCCACCTGGGGGCGCTGCGCTGGCTGCTGACCGTGGGCCTGCGTCCCGAGGGCATCCCGCTGACCCAGCGGCACAACCTCGCCCGTTCCGTGCTCGCCGAGAGCACCTGGAGCGGCGCGGAGCTGGCGACCGTCCGCGAGGTGGCCCAGGACCACATGGGCGCGCTGCGCCGGGCCGGCAGGCGCCTGGTGACCACCCCGGCCGGTGAGCGCCTGCTCGGCGACGCCGACCTGCTCTGGGAGACCGCGGCCGCCGCCCTGCTCGCCCCCGCGTCGGGCGAGAACGCCTTCCGCGCCTCGGCCAGGGAGGTGGCGCTGATGCTGCTCGCCGACGGCGCCCCCGCCGACCGCGACCACGTCACCGCCGTGATCGACTGCGCGGAGTGGCAGACCGTGGAGGTCGACGCCTCGCTCACCGAGCTGGGCAGGCGGCTGGACGCCTTCGGGCTCCGCGTCGACGGCCGGCTCACCCCCGCGGGCCGCTCCGCCGCCCTGGCCGCCCTGCGCGGCCACGCCCTGCGCCCCCGGCAGTACGTCAGCATGCCCTGACCACGCCTCTCCGCCCCCTCACGTCCCTCCAGCTCCTTATGCTGCGAACCATGCGGTGACCAGGGGAAAGTATGGTTGGCGGAAGCCGACTATCTCTCTCCGGAAAGGGCAGTGGCTGCTGGTGCCCGAGCCCATCTCCGCTGACCGCGCCACGGCGGCGGCAGCGTCCCCGCCCGCCACCGGCGCGCCGTCCACGGAGACGGTCGCCCCATCCACGTCCGCCGAGGCGACGGCCGAGCCGATCCTGACCTCCGCGGGCCCCCTGGTCCTGCCGGACCCCCTGCCCGCGGGTCCCGGCGGTCCCGCGACCGTGCCCGCGGGCGCGGCCACCGCGCCCGTGCCCTCGGAGGCCGCGTCCTCGGGGGGTGAGCCCCCTGCTCCGGGTGCCTCGTCCTCGGGGGGCGCGTCCTCGGGGGGCGCGTCCTCAGGGGTGGTGCCGAACAGCCTGCCGTTCGGCCGTCCCGGGCGCTCGATGAGCAACAACCCGTTCGTGTTCGGCTTCACCGCCGCCCTGGGCGTGCTCACCGCCTGGTGGCTGGTGCAGGCCGTCGCGAGCGCGAGCTCGGTGCTGATCCTCATCATCGTCTCGATCTTCCTGGCCATCGGCCTGAACCCGGCCGTCGAGGTGCTCCAGCGGCGCAACGTCCCGCGCGTGGCGGCCATCACCGCCGTCTTCCTGTGCGTCATCCTCGTCTTCGTCGTCTTCGGCCTGGCCGTGGTGCCCCCGCTGACCACGCAGTCCGCCCAGTTCGTCGACCAGCTCCCGCAGTACGTCCAGGAGCTGCAGAACAACCCGCTCATCCGTGACCTGGACCAGCGCTTCCAGTTGCTGGAGAAGCTCCAGACGTACGTGACGAGCGGCGACTTCGGCACCCAGATGTTCGGCGGCGTGCTCGGCATCGGGACGGTCCTCATCGGGGCGGTCTTCAACTCGCTGACGGTGCTGGTGCTGACGCTCTACTTCCTGGGCTCGCTGAAGTCGCTCAAGCGGATGGCCTACCGCCTCGTCCCCCGGTCCCGCCGGACCCGCGCGACCCTGCTGGGTGACCAGATCATCGACAGCATCGGCGGCTACGTCGCCGGGAACCTGATCATCTCGCTCATCGCCGGTGTGACGACCTTCTTCTTCCTGAGCATCATGCAGGTCCCGTACGCCCTGGCGCTCTCGCTGATCGTGGCGCTCACCGACCTCATCCCCCTGGTCGGCGCCTTCATCGGCGCGGGCGTCGCTTCCCTGGTGGGGTTCTTTGTCTCCCCGACCGTCGGCATCGTCTGCCTCGTCTTCTTCACGATCTACCAGCAGATCGAGAACTACTGGATCGCCCCGACCGTGATGAAGAGCTCGGTCGACGTGCCGCCGCTCGCCACGATCGTCGGCGCCCTGCTGGGCGGCGCGCTGCTCGGCGTGGTGGGCGCGCTGCTGGGCATCCCGATGGTCGCGGCCATCCTGCTCATCCTGCGGGAGGTGGTCCTGCCCCGGCAGGAACGCGCCTGATCTTCACCCATCCGTACATAACGTCACAAAAAGATTTTTTCGCCTCTTCGCCGCAAAAGTACAGAGATCACGACATTATGCGGTAAAAGATCACTTGTACTTACTGCCTCCCCTTGGGGTACACGTGAAGAAGCACCTTCGACTCCTTTCGGCCCAGCTGCTCGCCGGGGCCCTCGTCCTTACCGCCCTCTCCGGCCCGGCCCGCGCGGAGACCTCCGACAGTGACCCCCAGCTCGCCGCCGAGTGGCAGACCGCCTGGGACACCTACAAGTTCTACAAGGACGTCCCGCCCGCCGCGGGGTCGGGACGGAGCCGGGCGAAGGACAGCATCTCCATCACGATCGACGCCCCCCTCAAGACGGTGTTCTCGGCGTACTCGAACGTCAACAACCACCTGGGCATGCACTCGTTCCTGAAGCGGGTCGTCACCCACAAGACCTGGACCAAGTACGGCAAGCGCAACGTCAACTTCACCGCGGTCGAGGAGATCCCGTACGAGGGCTCGACCGTCGTCAGCAACACGCACGCGCAGCAGCGCATCGACCTCGACGGCTTCTACTACGAGACGGACACCTGGTCGGTACCCAACGTCGTCACGCACCAGAAGATCGTCTTCAAGAAGCTGACCACCGGGAAGACCCAGGTCACCGAGTACCTCACCTTCGACGCGGACACCGCGCTGATCGACTTCGTGGTGGCGGGCGGCGTCTCCTCCCACGAGGCGACCCAGGCGGGCCTGAAGAAGGCCATCGAGGACGGCGACATCTGACCGACCCCGGCCGGGGCACGCTCTCGCGGGCGGTTGTCCCCTCTGGGAGAACGTGACGGGAACACCGTGGCGACCGGCGACTCCTCGCCCGAGGCGTCGCGGTCGCCCCTCGCCCCGCCGCGGCCCCTGGTCGCGCACCACCGCCTGCGGGGGGTTTGTGAGCGCGACGGCGTGGGAGACCGGTCGCCGTGCCGTCGCGCGGTTCATGAAGCCGTGGTCGGCTCGGTGTAGTGCTCGCCGAGCCGTTCGGCGATCCGGCGCGCGACCTGAGGCAGGTCGTCGGCCGGGGCGTGGTCGGCGGGTTCCTCCAGGTGGACGGTTCCCCAGCAGAAGAACATGCCCTCGCGATCAGCCCAGACGGTCAGCGCGTCAGCGCCGATCACGAGGCGGGGCTGACCTTCGTCGTAGGCGATGGCGGGATAGATCCGGTGGGTGTGCAGCTCTGCCCGCAGGTGCTGGAGGGCGGTGATGGCACCGGGACGCCGGGTGGCCGCTCTGGCCGCGATTCCCGAACCGGAACGAGTTGTCCAGATCGCGTCGGTCACTGCGTCGATCATTGACGGCACCGGATCGGCGAGGCTGCGTCAAGAACTCAAAGCCGTTCCGCAGCGAGCGACCGCCTGGGCAGGCACCAGGCACGGCCGCGAATTGGCTGAGATCATCTCTCAGTTCGCCTAACCCATTGGAGATGCCGATGACCCCTCAGCCACTGTCCGAAGAGGAGATCACCGTTCATCTGGCCGGGCTGCCGGGATGGGAGCGCGAGGATCACATCATCGCCCGCACCTTCAAGCACACGTATCACGAGTGCGTACACCTGGCCGTGTACGTCGCGGCCAAGGCCCGCGAGGTCGGTCACCACCCTGACATCCACATCACCTGGCAGCGGATCCGGTTCGCGATCACCACTCACGACGCCGGGAAGCGTCTCACGGCCAAGGACTTCGAGCTTGCCCGTCACATCGACACGATCGCCGCCGGCCACGGCGCCGAGGGAATCTGATCGCACCGTGGGGCGTACACCGTCGATCGTGGCAGCAGACAGCCACGAGTTCCGGTACGAGGTGAGGGTGCGGTGACGACACTCACCATCGGCGCCTGCCTGTCACTCTCCGGCAAGCATGCCCGCTTCGGCAGGCAGGCCCGTCTCGGTTTGGAGATCTGGCACGCCTCGAACAGCAACGGGCTGAACCTGGTGATCGAGGACGACCGGAGTGATCCCGCGGTCCTGCGGACATCACTCCGCGGGCTGTCGGATCGCTGCGACATCCTGCTCGGCCCGTACTCGACCCAGCTGATGCGCGGAGCCGGCGACATCGCCGCCGAGCTCGGCCGCCTGATTTGGAACCACGGCGGGTCAGGTGACGACGTCGAGGCGGCCCACCCCGGACATGTCGTCTCGATCCTGACGCCTACCAGCCGGTACGCGGAGCCGTTCCTGCGGCGTCTGGCCGGAACCGAGGCGCTCCCCGTACGGATCGTCTGCGGCAAGGGCGGTTTCGGCCGACAGGTGGCCGCCGGTGCCGAGACGATCGCGCGATCCCTCGGCATCGACACGGTCCGGATCGGCCCCGGGGACGACCTGCCGCAGACATCCGAAGGCGCCTGGGCTCTCCTCTGCGCCGGTGCCTTCGAGGAGGACGTCGAGACGATCAGACGGGCCAGATCACTGCCCACGCCACCACGGGTGGTGTGCGCGGTGGCGGCGGGCGTCCGCGAGTTCGGCCAGGCGCTCGACGACCCCCACGGCGTCTACGGGGTCGGACAGTGGTTCCCCGGCACCGGAGCCTCGGCCGAAACGGGTATCGGCGAATCCGACTTCCTCGCCGTCTACCAGGAACATGCCGGGGTGCTCCCCGACTATCCAGCCGTCCAGGCGGTGGCCGCCGCGATCATCGCGACCCGCTGCGCGGCGGTGGCGGGCGGCACGGGACGCGACGCCCTGTGGTCGGCTGCCGCGTCGTTGGAGACGACCACGCTGTTCGGCGCCTTCAGGATCGACCCCCGCACCGGTACGCAAGTCGGCCATCGACCGGTGCTGATCAGATGGGAAGCCGGCGGGCCCGTGGTGGTCTGAAGATCGACGGTGGGCGGGGTTTGACCTTGTCGTAGCGTCAACGTTTCTAATGAGGGCATGCGGATCGGCGAGCTCGCCGCGCTGGTCGGGGTGTCCACCCGGACCGTGCGCCACTATCACCACCTGGACCTTCTTCCCGAGCCCGTGCGCCTGGCCAACGGCTACCGGGAGTACGGGCTGCGCGACGCGGTCATGCTGGCCCGGGTGCGGCGGCTGGCCGAACTCGGGCTGTCGCTGGACGAGATCCGCGACGTGCTCGCCGACGACCGGGGCAAGGAGCTGCGCGAGGTCCTCCTGGAACTGGACGCGGACCTGGCCGGGCAGCAGGAGGCGATCGGGGCCAGGCGGGACCGGCTCGCCGCGCTGCTGGCGGAGGCGGACCCGCATCCCGACTCGATGGTCTCCCCCGACATGGCGGCGGTGCTGCGCGACCTGCACACCACGGGGTCGAGGTTCGCCGAGATCGACCGCGAGCTGCTGGCACTGCTGGACACCGTGGCCGGCCCGTCGGGCCGGGAGCAGGTGCTCGGCCTGATGCGCCCGCTCACCGAGCCCGACGCGCTCGCGCGGGGACACGACCTGTACCGGCGACTGGACGAGCTCGCGGACGCGGACCCCGGAGATCCCCGCGTCGCCGCGCTCGCCGCCGACCTCGTCGCCCACATCCCCGAGGAGATGGCCGCGGTGATGGTCGCGAACCTGGATCCGGACCCCGGCCACGGCCCCGCGGAGGACGCGGACGGCGGGCGGTGGCTGGAGACGATGTACGCCGAGGTCTCCCCCGCCCAGGCCGAGGTGTTCCAGCTGGTCATGAAGACACTGAAGGAGAGAACCTGATGCTCTGGGCCGCCCGTGCCGCGCTGTTCGCCGTCATCCCCATGGAGATGCTGCTCGTGGTCCTGCTGGTGTCGGGGGTGCCGTTGCCCGGCCCGGTGATCGTCGCGGCGGAGCTGGTCGTCGCGTCGGTGCTCGTCCTGGAGGCGGTGACCGCGTACCGGCTGTTCAGGGCCGAGCGCAGGGGCGGCGCCGACCGGCGGGCGGCGCTCGGGGCGACCTTCCGCCTCCTGGTGCCCGTGCAGGTGCGCAGGCTCGTGGGATTCGAGCTGAGGGGCCTGGCGAGCATCGGGATGTGGATCGCGCGCCGCCGCCACGGCGTGCCGCCCGGCGCCACCGCCGCGCCGTACGCGCGGGAGCAGTCGTCGATCCTGCTGGTGTTCCTGTTCGTGATGGTCGTGGAGACGGTGGGGATCGAGCTGCTGCTGAGGGCGATCGACGTGCCGCACGGGCTGCGCGTCGCGGTGCTGGTGGCCGACCTCTACGGGATCCTGTACGTGCTGATGCTCGCCGCGGCGAGCGCCACCCGGCCCCACGTCGTGACGTCCGAGGAGTTGCGCGTCCGCTCCGGGGTCTACTTCGACCTGCGCGTCCCCCGCGAGCTGATCTCCTCGGTGCGGCTGTCGCGCAACTACAACGAGAGCGGCATGATCACCGTGACGGGCTCGCGACTCGGCGTGGTGGTGTCCTCCCAGACCAACGTGGTCGTCGAGCTGACCGAGCCGGTCACCGTGGTCCGCCCCCTCGGCGTCCGCGCCGAGGCCACCACGATCCGTTTCTTCACCGACACCCCGGACGCCCTGCTGAACGCCCTGCGCCCCTCCCCGCACCACAGCGCCCCCTGAGACGGGCCCGCGTCCGCCGGTTCCCCCGGGGGCGGAACCGGCGGACGGCCGGGTGTCAGGACCACGCGCCGGTGGCGGCGATCCGGGTCGCGTAGGCCTCGAACGAGACGGGAGGGCGGCCGAGCACCCGCTGGACCCCGTCGGCGGGCTCGGCCGTGTGACCGGCGCGGTGCAGGGCGAACAGGGCGTCCAGCGCGTCGGCCGCGGCCACCGGGTATCCCTGGGCGAGCAGCTCGGCCCGGTAGGCCTCCGGGGTCAGCTCGGCGTACTCGATCGACCGGCCCGCGGCCCGTGCGATGATCTCGACGGCCGCGCCGAAGGTCACCCCGCGCGGCCCCGACAGCTCGTACGTCCGCCCCGCGTGCCCGTCCCCCGTCAGCACGGCCGCGGCGACCTCGGCGACGTCCTCGACGTCGACGAACGGTTCGGGCACGTCGCCGATCGGCAGCGCCAGCCGCCCCGCGCGCAGCGGCGCGTGCCACAGGTCCTCGTCGAAGTTCTGGTCGAAGTTGTTCGCCCGCAGGATCGTCCACTCCGCCCCCGAGTCGCGCACGGCCCGCTCCGCGGCGGCCATGCCCTGCCCGAAGTCCTCGCCGACCAGGTCCAGGCCCCGGCCGGACAGCACCACGAAACGCCTGGTGTCCGTGGCCCGCTTGACGAAGTCGTGGACCGGGGCGGGGTCGTCGGGCGCCACCAGGTACACCGCCTCGGCGCCCCGCAGCGCGTCCTCCCAGGTGGCGGGCTCCGACCAGTCGAAACGCACCTCGCTGGAACGGGACGCGGGCCGCACCCGCTCCCCCGCCGCGCGCAGCAGCCGCACCACCCTGCGGCCGGTCTTGCCCGTCGCGCCCAGAATCAGGATCTCTCTCATGGCGTCGAGCCAACCGCGCGGGGAGCCCTCCGCCCATGGCCGCGCGTACGCCGCGCCTGTCCGATCGTCCCGTTGTCGTGGCATCCCGGACGGTACGCCGCGCCTGTCCGATCGCCCCGTTATGGTGACGCCATGGACCCGTACGACGACCTGTTGCGGGGGGTGCGCGGCGAGGGCTCGGTCTTCGGCGCGTCGGTGCTGTCGCCGCCGTGGGCGCTCAAGTTCACCGACGGTCCCTCCCTGACGCTCTGCGTCCCCCTGCGCGGCGAGGGGTGGATCGTCCAGGGGGACGAGGCCCGCCGGGTGCGGATGGGCGAGGCGGCGATCGTACGGGGGCCGGAGCCCTTCGTGTTCGCCGACACCGACACACCGCGTCCGGCGCCGGACGTCCCCCGTGACGGCGCCGCCACCGGGGACCTGACCGGCCGGACCATCCTGCTGGCCGGGTCCTACCGGGTGAACGGCGAGGTCGCCCGCCGCCTGGTCCGGGTGCTGCCCCCCGTGCTCGTCGTGCCGGACGACCACGACTGCAGCACCATGGGCGCCTACCTCGAGGCGCAGCTCCTCTCCGGCCGTCCGGGGCACCAGATCGTGCTCGACCGGCTGCTCGACTGGCTGCTGGTGTGCACGCTGCGCGACTGGTTCGACCGGCCGGAGGCGGTCAGTCCCGGCTGGTACGCCGCCCTGGGCGACGACGTGGCCGGACCGGCCCTGCGCGCCATCCACGACGACCCGTCCGGGCCGTGGACGCTCGCCTCCCTCGCGGCCGCCGCGAGCGTCTCGCGCACCACCCTGGCCAGGCGGTTCACCGAGCTCGTGGGCGAGCCGCCGATGACGTACCTGACGGAGTGGCGGATGGCGCTCGCCGCCGACATGCTGGCCGAACCCGCCGCGACGGTCGCCACGGTGGCACGCAGGGTGGGCTACTCCGACGCGTTCGGCTTCAGCTCGGCCTTCAAGCGCGTCCTGGGCGTGAGCCCGAGCGCCTACCGCGACGGCGCCGGGAAGGGCGACGGCGCCGTCGCGCTGGGCGTGAGCCCGAGCGCTTACCGCGACGGCGCCGGGAAGGGTGACGGCGCCTGAGCCCGTCCGCCTTCGTGGGGCGCCTGTCCGAGGAGACATCCGGTCGTGTGTCCGTCTGACGGTGCGAGCCGGAAAGCGCCCCCCGGGGATGACGCGGGAGGGGCTTCGCCGTCCTATGGTCGCGCTATGTCGGTACGAGCCCTCCGGGCGCTCCTGCGAGGTGTCCCGCCCAGCCTGCTCGACGGGGCGCTCGCCGTCCTCGTCGCCGTCGCCGCGACGACGATGATCGCGGTGTCCGCCGAGCCGGGCGCCAGGCCGCCGGACGCTCCGGCCTACGCCATCGGCGCGGGGATGGGCCTGGTCCTGCTCGCCCGCCGTACCCGGCCGATGCCGGTGCTGGTGGCCAGTTGCGCGCTGGTGCTGGTGTACCACTCCCTCGCCTACCCGAGCCTGTCCGTCGCGATCGTGCTGGGCGTGGCCACGTACACGGCCGCGGAGCGCGGGCACTTCGGCCGGGCGGCGGTGATCGTGGGCGCGCTCAGTCTCTACAGCCTCGGCTACCGCGCGATCGTCGCCCAGGACCCGGTGCTCAGCCTCCTCGTCGAGAAGGCGGCGCTCCAGGCGGCGCTGCTGGCGGCCGTGCTCTTCCTCGGCGAGGCGGCGCGGAGCAGGCAGGCGCTCGCGGAGGAGGTACGCGAGCGGCTGCGGATCGCCCAGGAGGCCAGGGAGGCCGAGGCCGAGCGCCGCGTCGAGGCCGAGCGGCTGCGGATCGCCCGGGAGCTCCACGACGTGATCGCCCACACCGTCACGGTGATCCAGGTGCACGCCCAGGTCGCCCACGAGCTGTTCGAGGAGAGGCCCGAGCGGAGCAGGCAGGCGGTGGCGGTGATCCGCGAGGCGAGCGTCGAGGCCATGAGGGAGCTGCGGTCGACGATCGGCCTGCTGCGCCACCTCGATCCGGACGGGGAGCCCCGCTCCCCCGTACCCCGCCTGTCGAGCGTGCGGGACCTGACCACGATGGCGGAACGGGCGGGGCTCCGCGTAGGCTGGAGCACCCGAGGGGAGCCGTACGATCTTCCCGTGGCGGTCGACGCGAGTGCCTACCGCATCATCCAGGAGTCGGTGACGAACGTGATCCGGCACTCGGGGGCGGGCGCGGTCGAGATCAGCGTCTCCTACGAGCCGTCGGGCGTCTCCGTCGAGGTCGTCGACGACGGCGGAGGACCGGGAGAGGCCGGGGGCGGAGGACCGGGAGAGGCCGGGGGCGGATCGCCCGGTCACGGCCTGACCGGGATGCGCGAGCGCGTCGCCGCGCTCGGCGGCCACCTCAGCGCGGGCCCCGCCACCGGCGGGGGGTTCCGCGTCCACGCCTGGCTGCCCGCGAAGGAGGGGTACCGGTGAGTACGCGCGTCGTCCTGGTGGACGACCAGACGCTGGTACGCGCCGGGTTCCGCGCGCTGCTCGAACGCGACCCCGCCATCGTCGTCGTCGGGGAGGCGGCCGACGGGGCCGGGGCCGTCGAGCTGGCACGCGCGGAGCGGCCCGACGTCGTGCTGATGGACATCCGCATGCCGGTCCTGGACGGCATCGAGGCGACCCGGATCATCGCGGGCGACGCCTCGCTGCGGGACGTGCGGGTCGTCGTGCTCACCACCTTCGAGGCCGACGAGTACGTCTTCGACGCGTTGCGGGCCGGGGCCAGCGGTTTCCTCCTCAAGGACACCGACCCCGACGAGCTGCGCAGGGCCGTCCACGTGGTGGCCAGGGGAGAGGGGCTGCTCTCCCCCGGCGTCACGCGCCGCCTCATCGAGGGGTTCGTCGCCACCGGGCGTACCCACCGGCTCGACGACACGCCTCTGGGCGTATTGACAGAACGCGAGAGGGAGATCGTGGCACTCGTCGGCGGCGGGCTGTCCAACGAGGAGATCTCCCGCCGCGTCTTCATCAGCCCGGCGACGGTGAAGACCCACGTGGGCCGCGCGCTGTTCAAGCTGGGGGCCCGGGACCGCGCGCAGCTCGTGGTGATCGCCTACGAGACGGGGTTGGTCGTCCCCGGCACGCGGTGAAAGCCGCGCTTCCCCGGAGGCGCTGCCCCGGCGCACGATGAGGACCGCGCGGCCCCGGAGGGCGCTTCCCCACGCACGATGAGGACCGTGCGGCCCCGGAGGGCGCTTCCCGGCGCACGGCGAGCGGGCCGCGCACGGTCGGTAGTGCTTCCCCGCCCGGTGAGCGGGCCGTACACCCGACAGCGCTTCCCCGCGCACGGTGAGCGGGCCGCGTACACCCGGCGGCGCTTTCCCGCGCTCCTTCAGGGTGACGACCGGTAGGTGGGCACGCCTCTAGCGTGCGAGAGCATGGAGCCCCTCAACCTCGCCAGGCTTGAGTTCGCGCTGACGACGAGCCTGCACTTCCTCTTCGTCGCGCTGACCCTCGGTCTCACGCCCCTGATCCTCTACATGCATGCCAGGTGGGTGTTCGGCGGTGCGCCGGTGTACGAGCGGATGACCCGGTTCTGGGGGCAGATCTACCTCGTCAACTACGCGCTCGGCATCGTCACGGGGATCGTGATGGAGTTCCAGTTCGGGCTCAACTGGAGCGGTCTGGCGAAGCTGACGGGGGACGTCTTCGGCGCGTCCATCGCGCTGGAGACCCTAGTGGCGTTCTTCCTGGAGTCCACCTTCCTCGGGCTGTGGATCTTCGGCTGGCACCGGCTGCCCCGGATCGCGCACCTCGCCGTCTTCGCCGTCGTCACGCTGACGGCCTACGCCTCGGCGTTCTTCATCATGGTGTCGAACTCCTTCATGCAGCACCCCGTCGGGTACGAGCGGCACGGGGCGGGCATCCGCCTGACCGACTTCGGCGCGCTGGTGGGCAATCCCGCCCTGACGGTGACCCTGGCGCATCTGCTGCCGGCGGCGCTGAGCGTCGGGGCGTTCTTCGTGGCGGGCGTCAGCGCCTACCACTTCCTCCGGCGTACGCGGGACGTCGACTTCTTCCGCCGCTCGATGCGCCTGGGCCTGGTGGTGGCGGCCGTGACCACGCCCCTGGTCATGTTCAGCGGCATCGCGCAGTTCCCGGTGATCGGCGGCTTCCAGCCCGCCAAGACGGCGCTGACCAGCGGTAGCGACGAGGAACTCGCCAGGGCGCGGACCCTGCTCGCCGCCCGGTTCGGGCCGGGCGACCTCACCCCGCCCACGTGGATCCACGAGGCCAGTCAGGTCATGATCTACATCGGCCAGATACTGGCGCTGTTCGCCCTGCTCCTCCTCCCGCTGATGGTCTGGCGCTGGAGCGTCCGGCTGCGACCGCTGCTGTACGTGATGGTGTTCCTGATCCCGCTCCCGTTCGTCGCCGTCGTCTGCGGGTGGGTGGTCAGGGAGGTCGGCCGTCAGCCCTGGGCCGTCTACGGCCTGCTGCGGACCGAGGAGGCGCTCAGCGACATCGGCACGGTGGCCATCACCGGGTCGCTGGTCGCGTTCACGGCCGTCCTGCTTCTCCTGGCCGCCGTCGACTACTCGCTCATCGCCCACCTCGTCCGGCGCGGCCCGGAGGAGGACGCGCTCACACTCGGCGCCAGGACCCTCCCGGAGCCGGAGACCGGCACCGCCACCACCCACCTGTCGCCGGAAAGGGAGGAGACGCCGTGGACGTCGTCTGGTCACTGATCCTGGGATTCGTCCTGGTCGGC
The DNA here is from genome assembly GCF_042888905.1 of Streptosporangium sp. NPDC002721. Taxonomy (NCBI): domain Bacteria; kingdom Bacillati; phylum Actinomycetota; class Actinomycetes; order Streptosporangiales; family Streptosporangiaceae; genus Streptosporangium; species Streptosporangium sp. NPDC002721. The sequence goes on along the minus strand of NZ_JBIAQI010000004.1, from coordinate 57,612 downwards.
TACTTCGTCCTGGAGGGGTTCGTCCTCGGCGCGGGCCTGCTGCTGGGAAGGTACGGCACGCGGGACGACACGGATGTCTCCCTCGCCGCGGTCGCGCCGTTCGTACTGGCCAACGAGGTATGGCTGGTCGCCGTGGCGGGCGTGCTGATGGGCGCGTTCCCCCTGGTGGAAGGAGAGATCATCTCGGGGCTCTACCCGTTCGTCGTCACCGGCCTCGTCGGATGGGTCGTCCGGGACGCGGGGCTGTGGTTCAGGCTCCGCCGCACGGGACGCGCCTGGCGGCGCCTGTGGGCGAGGGCGATCGTCGGCGGCAGCGGGCTGCTGGCCGTCTCGTGGGGGTTCGTCGTCGGCAACCTGCTGCTCGGCCCGCCCGGACCACCGCTGTCGGCCGGGACGCTGTTCGCCCCCTACGCGGCGCTGTGGGCGGTGACCCTGCCCGTACTGCTCGCGGTGCACGGCGCGGTCTTCCTGGCCCGTCGCCTGCCCGGCCGTCTCCTTCCCGGCCTCCTGCGGCTCGGGGCCGGGGCGACGCGGCTCGCCCTCGTGCTGACCTCCGTCGCGACGGGCGGCGGCCTGGCGGTGGCCGTCGTCACCGGCGGTCCCGGCCGCGTCCTGGCGACGCTCCCCCTCCTCTGCGCCGTGGCGGCGCTGTGGCGGATCAGCTCCCGGCCGTTCGACGGGGGCGGCCGGACCTTCGCGCTCAGCGCCGTGGCGGTGAGCGCCCCGGCCGTCGTGGCCGGGCTGGTCACCGCGCCCGGCCTGGTGGCCCACGCGGCGAGCGGGCGGGCCCTCGCGGTGCTGACCGCCTACGGGCTCGGCGCGCTCGTCCTCGTCGTCGTCGTGCAGGTGCTGGCCTGGCGGCTGTTCGACAGGCGCGTCAGGCCGGACGCGCCGTCCTTCTTCTGACGCCACCCGCGCCGGGGTGGAGGAGTTCGCCGAGCTCAGGGCCGTCCGGCGTCGGTGAGCGGGCGGGACTGCGATGCCGAGGCGATTGCTCACCTACCGGGCATCGGAGGACCACTCCACTGTCAACTCGATGTCATGAAGGCGGGTCAGATTCGGGTCGTAGGACGTTCTCCGACCTTGAGGAGACCCATGTTCCGACGACTCGGCCTCGCCGTCATGACCACGCTGGCGGTGCTGGCGGCGGTCGTTCCCCCGGCCGCCGCCCGGCCGCCCGCACCCACCACGGTCGCCCACCGCGGGGCGTCGGCGTACGCGCCGGAGAACACCATCGCGGCCTTCGAGCTGGCGGACGCGCAGGGCGCCGACATGTTCGAACTCGACGTCCAGGAGACCAGGGACCACGAACTGGTCCTGATGCACGACACGACACTGGCCCGTACCACCGACGCCGAGAGGGTGTTCCCCGGCCGGGCGCCCTGGAGGGTCGGCGACCTCACCCTCGCGCAGATCCGCAGGCTGGACGCGGGCTCGTGGTTCGGCGCGAAGTACGCGGGCGAGCCGGTGCCCACGCTCGGAGAGGCCCTGCGCGCGATGGGCGCGAGCCGGCTCGGCCTGCTGCTGGAGATCAAGGCGCCGGGGCTCTACCGGGGCATCGAGACCCGTGTCGCCGACGAGCTGCGGCGTCATCCCTCGTGGCTGGGGCCCGGACGGCTCGTCGTGCAGTCGTTCGACTGGAACTCGATGCGCAGGTTCCACCGGGTCATGCCGGAGGTCCCGATCGGGCTGATCGGCACACCCGCGATCTCCGACCTCCCGGGACTCGCGAGGTTCGCCGACCAGATCAACCCGCCCTACGACAGGCTCACCCCCGAGTACGTCAGGCGCGTCCACCGCCACCGCATGGAGGTCTTCACCTGGACCGTGGACGATCCCGCGATGATGCGGCGCGTGACCTCCTACCGGGTGGACGGCGTCATCACCAACAAACCCGACCTGATGCCGTGAAGGGGTGGACCACCCGCCCGGCCCCCGAGGTCGTCGGCTCCTCGTGACGGCGATCCCTCCGGCCAGGGTGAGAGCCGGGGTGAGGGCCGGGGAGATGTCTCCCGGTGTTCACCCCGGCCGGGTGACGGCGGTGGCCTCCCTGTCGGAAGCATGAGTGTGCGGAACACGAGACCACGACCCTGGAGCACGCACGGTGACACCGACCAGCCCCGCCGCCGGCGTCTCCGGCGACACCTCCCTGCTTCGCGAGTTCCTCCGGTCCCCGCTGCTGACCGCCACGGTCGCTCCGAGCTCGCGACGGCTCGCCGAGCGGATGGTCGTGCCGATCCCCGAACGCGGGGAGCCGACGGTCGTCGAGCTGGGACCGGGGACCGGCGCCTTCACCCGGGTCATCCAGGATCGCCTGGGCGGCAGGGGTCACCATCTGGCCGTCGAGCTCAACCCGCGCCTGGCCGGGCTCCTCGACCGCCGCTTCCCCGGGGTGGAGGTCGTGCACGCCCACGCGGCGGAGCTGCCCGGGTTGATGGCCGAGCGCGGCCTGTCCGCCGACGTCGTGGTCAGCGGCCTGCCCTGGGTCGCGTTCCGGCCGGTGGCGGGCGCGCGGCTGCTGCCGCTGGTGGCCGGCTCGCTGGCCCGGGACGGGGTGTTCACCCAGTTCGCCTACCGCTGGACGCGATGGGCACCGCCCGCGCGAGAACACCTTCGTGATCTTCGTACGACCTTCGAGGAGGTCGTGCTCAGCCGGACGGTGTGGCGCAACCTGCCCCCCGCCCTGGTGTACCTCGCCCGCCGCCCCCGGCAGGCCGGTCAGGGAGCCGCCTCCCGCGTGTGACCCGGGGACGGCGCGGGCAGCGGCCGGACGTGGTGGCGGCCGATGGGGAGCATCAGGGGTCGGCCGGAGACGGGGTCCTCGATGATGCGGCTGTCGAGGCCGAAGACGACGCGGACGCTGTCCTCGGTGAGGACCTCGGCCGGGTGGCCGGAGACGTGGACGCGTCCGCCGACGAGCGCGATGAGGTGGTCGGCGTAGCGGGCCGCGAGGTTGAGGTCGTGCAGGACCATCACGACGGTGGTCCCGCGGGTGCGGTTCAGGTCGGTCAGCAGGTCGAGGACCTCGATCTGGTGGCTGGCGTCAAGGAAGGTGGTGGGCTCGTCCAGGAGGAGCAGGTCGGTCTGCTGGGCCAGTGCCATCGCGATCCAGACGCGCTGGCGCTGGCCTCCGGACAGCTCGTCCACGGCGCGGTCGGCGAGCTCCGTCGTCCGGGTGGCCTCCAGGGCGGCCGCCACCGCGGCGTCGTCCCCGTCGTTCCACCGGGAGAAGATCCCCTGGTGGGGGTGGCGGCCACGGCCGACGAGGTCGAGCACGGTGATGCCCTCCGGCGCGACCGGCGACTGGGGCAGCAGCCCGAGCGTGCGGGCCAGTTCCTTGGCGGGCATGCGGTGCACCTCCCTGCCGTCCAGGACGACACGGCCCCCACGGGGCCTGAGCAGCCGTGACAGGGAGCGCAGGAGCGTCGACTTCCCGCAGGCGTTCGCGCCGACGATGACCGTGACCCCGCCGGACGGCACGATCAGGTCGAGGGACTCGACGACGACGCGGTCGCCGTAGCCGAGCGTGAGGCCCTCGGCCGCGAGGGAGTGGGACGTGGTCACAGCGAGCCTCCGGCCCGATGGGTGCGGACGATCAGATAGACGAGGTACGGCGCGCCGAGGACACCGGTGACGACGCCGACCGGGTAGCGCAGGTCGAACGCGAACTGGCCGGTGAAGTCGGCGACGAGGACCAGCAGGGCCCCGACGAGCCCGGCGGGCACGAGCATGGAGCCGTCCGTGCCGACGAGCCGGGCCGCGATGGGCCCGGACAGGAACGCCACGAACGCGATCGGCCCGGCCGCCGACGTGGCGAAGGCGATCAGGCCGACGGCGGCGACGATCACCGTGATGCGGGTGCGCTCGACGCGGACCCCGAGGGCGGCGGCGGTGTCGTCGCCGAACCGCATCGCCGACAGGTCGCGCGCCTGCGACAGCAGGACGGGGGTGAAGACGGCCAGCGCGACGAGGACCGGCACGACCTGTTCCCACGTCGTGCCGTTGAGGCTGCCGGTCAGCCAGCGCAGGGCCTCCTGGAGGTCCCATTCGGCGGCCCGGGACAGGACGTAGGAGGTGATGCTCTCCAGGATCGCGGCGATCCCGATGCCGATCAGGATGAGCCGCGTGCCGACGACACCGTCCCGGAAGGCCAGGGTGTACACCAGCAGGGCGACGGCGAGGGTGGAGACGACGGCGAGGGCCGACACCTGGAGCCCGCCGAGCGACAGCGACACGATCGCGATAGCCGCCGCGGCGCTCGCCGCCCAGCTGATGCCGATGATGTCGGGGCTGGCCAGCGGGTTGCGGAGCATCGTCTGGAAGGTGACCCCGGACAGGCCGAAGCTGAATCCCGCGATCACGGCGAGGACGGCCCTGGGCAGCCGGAGCCGCCCGACCGTGAAGGACGCCCCCGGGACGTGCTCGCCGAGGACGACGCGGACCACGTCGCGGAGCGGGTAGAACGTCTGCCCGGCCATCAGGGTCACGACGAACCCGGCGACGACGAGCACCGCCAGCGTCAGGATGACGGCGCGGCGGCGGGAGTCGCGCCGGCGACGGCCTCGGGCGACGGCCCGGACGACGTCCGGCCGGGCGACGGCGGGGGCGGTCACGGCCCCTCCTTCGCAGGGACCGCGAGTATGACGCCGCCGCGTCCGTTGGCCGGCTCGTTCACAGGTCACGTACCTTCTGGCTGCGGACGATGTGGATGAAGAACGGGGCGCCGATCAGTGCCGTCACGATGCCCACCTCGATGTCCTCGGGGCGCGCCACCACGCGGCCGATGACGTCGGCCGCCGTGAGCAGCGACGCGCCGGCCAGGGTGGAGAACGGCAGCAGCCAGCGGTGGTCCACGCCGACGAGCAGGCGGCACGCGTGCGGGACGACGAGCCCGACGAAGCCGATCGGCCCGGCGACGGCCGTCGAGGCCCCGCACAGCACGACGGCGCCCAGGGCGGCCGTGGCCCGGATGACGGCCACGCGCTCCCCGAGCCCGGCCGCGAGCTCGTCGCCCAGGGCGAGCGAGTTCAGCGCCCGCGCGGACAGCAGGCACACGGCGAAGCCGACGACGAGGAACGGCAGGACCTGCCCGATGCGCTCGTACGACGCGCCGCCCACCCCGCCGATCTGCCAGAGCCGGAAGCTCCCGGCGATGTCGTTGCGGGGCAGGATGACGGCGCTGACCAGGGACGCGAAGGCCGCCGACGTGGCGACGCCGGCGAGCGCGAGCTTGAGGGGCGTGGCCCCGCCGCGCCCGAGGGACCCGACGGCGTAGACGAATCCGGCCGAGACGGCGGCCCCCGCCATCGCGGCCCAGATGTACCCGGTCGGCGACGTGAGCCCGAAGAACGCGACGGCGGTGACGACGGAGAGCGACGCGCCCATGTTGACGCCCAGGATGCCCGGGTCGGCCAGCGGGTTGCGGGTCACGCCCTGCATGACGCCCCCGGCGAGGCCGAGCGCGGCGCCGATGAGCATCGCGAGCAGGGTACGCGGTATCCGCTTGGCGACCGCCGCCTGTTCGAGGGAGTCGTCCGCGCCGCCGAGGGCCGCCCAGACGTCGGACCAGGCGACGTCACGCGAGCCGAGCGCGACGGAGACCACCGTGAGCGCGACCATGACCAGGACCGCGACGAGCAGCCACAGGACCCGGACGCGCGCCGGACGCCGTACGAGGACGGCGTCCGGCGGGCGGGCGGTGTCGACCGACGTCACTTGACCTTGTCCGCGGCGCCGGCGAGCGCCTTGACGTAGTCCTCCAGCACCCACGAGATCGACAGGGGGGTCGGGTTCGCGGCGGTGCCCAGGGGCGTGCTGCCGGGCAGGAGGTACACCGAGCCGCGCTTGACCGCGGGGATCTTCGACAGCAGCGGGTCCTTGCGGAGCTTGTCGAGCAGCTCGCCCTTGTCGTCCCCGTACCCGGTGATGATGTCGACGTCGTCGAACAGGTCGACCTGCTCCGCGCTCCGCGTCAGGGCGAACTTGTCCGTGCCCTCGGAGGCCTTGGCGATGCTGCCCGGGATCGTGAGCCCGAGGTCCTCGAAGAACAGCGTGCGGGTGTCGTGCGTCGTGTAGAAGCCGACCTCGCTCACGTCGTTGGGGTCGACGTGCGTCATGAACATCGTCGACTTCCCCTTGAGCTGCGGGTACTTCGCGACGACCTCGTCGATGTCGCCCTCGATGTCGGCGATCAGCCTGTCACCCTCGGCGGCGAGCCCGATGGCCTTGCTGTTCAGCTGGATGATCTCGCGCCACGGGGTCGCCCACGCGGCCTTCGGGTAGGCCACCACGGGGGCGATGTCGCTCAGGGTGTCGTAGTCCTGCTTGGTCAGGCCGGAGTAGGCGGCCAGGATCACGTCCGGCTTCGTGTCGGCGACGGCCTCGAAGTCGATGCCGTCGGTCTCGTCGAACAGCACGGGCGTCTTGGCCTGGAGCTCCTCCAGGCGCTTCTTCACCCAGGGCAGGAGCCCGTCGGTGTCGTCGTCGCCGAAGTTCGCGGCGGCCATGCCGACCGGGACGACGCCGAGGGCCAGCGGCGCCTCGTGGTTGGCCCAGTTGACCGTGGCGACCCGCTCCGGCTTCGCCGGGATGGTGATCGTGCCCAGCGCGTGCTCGATCGTCATGGGGAAGGCGCTCGCGCTCGCGTCGGCGCTCGTGCTCGGGCCGCCGCTCGCGCTCGCGCTCTCGGTCCTGGTCTCCGACGGGCCGCCGCAGCCCGCGAGGCCCAGCAGGACAGCCGTCACGGTGAGGATGCGAAGGCTACGTGGACGCTTCATCCGTACTCCACTTTCAGAATTTCGCCGGTGCCGGCCCTCGCACGTCCGGATCGCGATGCGCGTCCGTGGGGCGGTGCACCGCAAGTGCGGCAGATTTTGATCTAGTTAGGTAAGCCTTACCTTTTCTTTTACCTTAGAAGGAATGACCGAGTTGTCGCAATCAAGCTTTTGAGACACCCGTTATCGGGATCGGGACACGAGGGCCGGAGGAGGACCCGCGGAACGGCCGTGGTCACCGCGCCCGGAACGCTCCCGGGGTCAGCCCGGTCGTCCGCCGGAAGGCCGCGCCGAACGCGCTCGCCGAGCGGTAGCCGACCTCCTCGGCCACGACGTCGACCTCCCACCCCCGGGCGAGCAGCGCGACCGCGTGCTGGGCGCGCACCGCGGCGACCCAGCGCGCGAAGCTGGTGCCCGTCTCCGCGTTGAAGGCACGGGTGATCGTACGGGCGCTCACGCCGAGGTGGGACGCCCAGCCCGCCAGCGTCCGCGAGTCGCCGGGATCCTTCCGCACCGCCTCGACGATCGGGCGCAGCAGGTCGGAGGTGGGCACCTGCAGGAGCAGCTCGCGCGAGGAGGGGGTGAGCACGTCGAGCACCATCGCCTCGGTCACCGTCCGCGAGCCGGGGGGCAGCTCCGTGTCGGCGAGCCGCTCCAGCAGCAGCCGGAGCAGCGGAGTGATCTCGACGCCGACGGGCGTGGGGGAGATCGAGGTCATGGTGCCGAAGCCGAAGAAGCTGGCGCGGCAGCGGGTGCCGACGATCGCCGAGCCGGAGTGCAGCGTGCCCGCGGGCATCCACAGGCCCAGGGAGGGGGTCACCGTCCAGACCCGCTCCCCCACCACGGCCGTGGACGTGCCCCGCTCGTTCCAGAGCAGCTCGTGGAAGGGGTGGGAGTGCTCGCTCCAGGTGGTGTCGCGGGCGATGGTCTCGCTCCAGCCCAGGATCACGAACGGCATCTCGACCGCCCCCGCGGCGAGGACGGGCAGCGTGCGGGTCTCCCGGGTCACGACAGGACGCGGCGGGACATAAGCGGCATTCCCCAACCCTAGTACTGACCGCTCGCGACGCCCCCGCCGCCGGGCGTCTCACGCGAGGGGCCGCGACATGGCCCCGCGACGGGGTCCCGCGACGGGGTCCCGCGACGGGGTCCCGCGACGGGGTCCCGCGACGGGGTCCCGCGACCAGGACCGTTCAGGATCGCCCGGGTCCGGCTCCCCGGATGACGGCCCGGTCGACGGTCCAGGCGCGGGCCTGGTCGCTGAGGGTCACGCCGAGGCCGGGCCGTGCCGACAGGTGGATGCGGCCATCGTCGATCTCCAGCCGCTCGTCGAACAGCGGGTGCAGCCAGTCGAAGTGCTCCACCCAGGGTTCGTGCGGGTACGCGGCGGCCAGGTGGACGTGGATCTCCATGGCGAAGTGCGGGGCGAGCGTCAGGTTGCGGTGTTCGGCGAGGGTCGCCAGGCGGAGGAACTGCGTGATGCCCCCGATGCGCGGGGCGTCCGGCTGCAGGATGTCGACCGCGCCGTGGCGGATCAGCTCGTAGTGCTCGGCGACGCTGGTGAGCATCTCGCCGGACGCGATCGCGGTGTCCAGCGAGCGGGCCAGCGCGGCGTGGCCCTCGGCGTCGTAGGCGTCGAGGGGCTCCTCGATCCAGGCGAGGCCGAACTCCTCCAGCGCCCGGCCGACCCGCTGGGCGGTGGGGCGGTCCCACTGCTGGTTGGCGTCGACCATGAGCGGGAAGTCGTCGCCGAGGTGCTCGCGGACGGCGCGGACCCGGCCGAGGTCCACCGAGGGGGACGGGTGGCCGACCTTGATCTTGATGCCGCCGATCCCGGCCGCGCGCGAGGCGGTGGCGTTCTCCAGTATCCGTTCGATCGGCTCGTGCAGGAACCCGCCCGAGGTGTCGTAGCAGCGGACGGAGTCGCGGTGCGCGCCGAGCAACTTGGCCAGGGGCAGGCCGGCGCGCCTGGCCTTGAGGTCCCACAGCGCCACGTCGATGGCGGCGACGGCCTGCGTGGAGGCGCCGCTGCGGCCCACCGACGCGCCGGCCCACACGAGCTTGGTCCACAGCCGCCCGATGTCGCTGGGATCCTCGCCGAGGAGGTCGGGGGCGACCTGGCGGGCGTGCGCGAACTGGGCCGGGCCGCCCGCCCTCTTGCTGTAGCTGAATCCAACGCCGTCGAGGCCGTTCTCGGTGCGGATCTCCGCGAACAGGAACGCCACCTCGGTCATCGGGCGCTGCCGTCCGGTGAGGACCTTCGCGTCGCTGATCGCGGCCTTGAGCGGCAGCGTCACGGAGGAAAGCGTGATCTCGGCGATCCGGTCGCCCTGTACTTCACTCATGTCCGGTCCTTCCTCGCTTCGGTCAGCGCACCAGGCAGGGGCGTTTGGGGTCGAACCGCCATCCGGGGAGCAGATACTGCATGGCCGTGCTGTCGTCACGGGCGCCGAGGCCGTGTTCGAGATAGAGCTCGTGGGCCGCCGCCACCGCGTCCCGGTCGAGCTCTACGCCGAGGCCCGGAGCGGTCGGCACGGCGATGTGGCCGTCGCGGACGCGGAGCGGGTCGCGGGTGAGGTGCTGCCCGTCCTGCCAGATCCAGTGGGTGTCGAGGGCGGTGATCCGTCCGGGCGCCGCGGCGCCGACGTGGGTGAACATCGCCAGCGAGACGTCGAAGTGGTTGTTGGAGTGCGAGCCCCAGGTGAGCCCGAAGTCGTGGCAGATCTGCGCGACGCGGACCGAGCCGCGCATGGTCCAGAAGTGCGGGTCGGCGAGGGGGATGTCGACGGCGTCGGCGCGCACCGCGTGGGCGAGCTGCCGCCAGTCGGTGGCGATCATGTTGGTGGCGGTACGCAGGCCGGTCGCGCGCCTGAACTCGGCCATGGTCTCGCGCCCGGACATGTCGCCCTCCGCGCCGACGGGGTCCTCGACGTAGGCGAGCACGCCGCCGAGGTCCCGGCACAGCTCGACGGCGTCGGCGAGGAGCCAGCCCCCGTTGGGGTCGACGGTGATACGCGCGTCCGGGAACCGCGCCGCGAGCGCCCGTACGGCGGCGATCTCCTCCTCCGCGGCGAGCACCCCGCCCTTGAGCTTGAAGTCCGCGAAGCCGTACCGCGCCCGGGCCGCCTCGGCGAGGCCGACGATCGCGTCCGGGGTGAGCGCCGTCTCGCGGCGCAGGCGCTCCCAGTCGTCGGCCGGGTCCTTCTCGGCGACGTACGGCAGATCCGTCCGCGTACGGTCGCCGACGTAGAACAGGTACCCCAGCACGGGCACCCTGTCGCGCTGACGGCCCTCGCCCAGGAGTTCCGCGACGGGTACGCCGAGGTGCTGCCCGAGCAGGTCCAGCAGCGCGCACTCGAGCCCGGTGACGGCGTGGACGGTGGTCCGCTGGTCGAAGGTCTGCCGGCCCCGTCCCCCCGCGTCGAGCCCGGCGTACCTGGCCCCGATCTCGCGCAGCAGGCTCGCGTACCCGGCGACCGGACGGCCGACGAGCGTCTCCCCCGCGGCCTCGACGACGCGGCGGATCGCCTCGCCGCCGGGGACCTCGCCGACGCCGACGTTCCCGGCGCTGTCGGTGACGATCGTGATCGTGCGGGTGAAGAACGGGCCGTGGGCGCCGCTGAGGTTGAGCAACATGCTGTCGTGCCCGGCGACGGGGATCGCCTCGACCCGGGCGACCGTGGGGGTTCGCGCGCTCATGTGCCTTGTCCAACCTTCTCGATCAGGGCGGCGAGGTCGGCCCGCTCGTCGTCCGCCAGATCGGTCAGCGGCGGCCGCACCCGCCCGCCGTCGCGTCCCACCGCCGTGAGACCGGCCTTGATGATGGAGACCGCGTAGCCCCGGGAACGGTCGCGGATGTCGAGGTAGGGGATGACGAAGTCGTTGAGCATCCCGTAGACGGCGGTCCTGTCCTGGGCGCGGACGGCGTCGAAGAACCGCAGCGCGAACTCGGGCACGAAGTTGTACAGGGCCGAGGAGTAGGTGCTGACCCCGAGCTGGAGCAGCGGCAGCGCGAAGGTCTCGGCGGTCGGCAGGCCGCCGATGTAGATGAGCCGGTCGCCGACCCTGGCGTAGGTGCGCGTCATCCGCTCGATGTCTCCGACCCCGTCCTTCAGCCCGATGAGGTTGGGGTTGCGGTCGGCGAGCTCGGCGACGGTGACGTCCTCCAGCACGGCGTTGGCCCGGCTGTACACGATGACGCCGAGGTCGGTCGCCCGGCAGACGGCGCCGACGTGCGCGATCAGCCCGGCCTGGCTGGCCTCGGTGAGGTACGGGGGCATGAGGAGCAGGCCGGCGGCCCCGGCGCGCTGCGCGGCGGCGGCCTGGGCGATCGCCTGGGACGTGCCCCCGGTGGCGGGGGCGACGACCGGCACCAGGGAGCCGACCTCGCCGACCGCGGCGCGGACCACGGCGTCGATCTCCGCCGAGGTGAGCGAGAAGCCCTCGCCGGTGCCGCCACCGGCGAACAGCCCGGCGACCCCGAAACCGGCCTGCCACGCGAGGTGCTCGCGGTACCGGGGCTCGTCGAAGTCGAGCCGGTCGTCGAAGTGCGTGACCGGGAACGAGAGGAGGCCGGTGGTCAGGCGGTCGGCGAGTTCAGCGGGGGGAGTCGGCGTCACCTGGCCAAGGTAGGAAGCGAGGACGATGCTTGTCCAAGAGTGTTTCCGTATCGCGTAATACCCCAGGAGCATCGACGGCGAAAATCCTCAGGCGGGCACCTCGGTGTCGAGGACGGCCAGCACCCGGCCGAGCGCCGGGTTGTGCGAGTGCCGCGACCACAGCAGATGGAGCTCCACCGGTTCGGGGACATGCGTGGCGATCGGCACGTACGCCACGTCCGGGATGTGAAGGAGGGCGGCGGAGGCAGGGACGAAGGCGACGCCACGACCGGCCGACACCAGCCAGAGCATGGTGAGCACCTGGCTCACGCTGTGGATCACCCGCTCCTGCGTCAGCGGCACCATGCTGACCACGAGGTCGTAGAAGTATCGGGCCTTCTGCTGCGAGTGGAAGATCAACGGCTCACCGGCGAGGTCGCCCGCCACCACGGGCCGGTCGAGGCCGGTCAGCGCGTGTCCCGCCGGGACCGCGAGCAGCAGCGCCTCGCGGTGCAGCAGCCGGGAGTCGAACAGCTCGGAGTCGAACGGCGGGCGGGCGAGGCCGAGGTCGAGATCCCCGCCGGCCAGGGCCGCGACCTGCTCGCGGGTCACCATCTCCGACAGCTCGACGCGGACCTCCGGCAGCTTCCGTTCCAGCTGGTCGAGCAGGCCGCCGAGCATCCCGAAGGTGGACGCGGCGGTGAACCCGAGGCGGATCAGCCCGCGGGAGCCGGAGTGGACCCGCTGCGCCAGGTCGGGCGCCGCCTCGGCGATCGCCAGGATGCGCCGGGCCTCGCCGAGGAAGGCCTCACCGGCCGGGGTGAGCGCCACCCGCCGGTTGTCCCGTTCGAGCAGTTGCACGCCGACGGACGCCTCGAGCTTCTGGATCTGCCGGCTCAGCGGCGGCTGGGTCATCCGCAGGCGCATGGCCGCCCGGCCGAAGTGCAACTCCTCCGCGACCGCGACCAGACCGCGGAGCTGCTCTAAGGTGTACGCCATGCACGAAAGGTATCACTCCATGCATTAAGAGAGTTGGACAGGCATGAAGGGCGGTCATAGGCTGCGCGGAATCGCGGACTGTGACCCGTCTCACATACATCCCCCCGGTTCGAGGAGACTCCCATGCAAAGCAGGCACCGGACACCGCGCCGCGTGGCGGCGGTCGCCACGCTCGCCGCTGCCCTCTCGCTGGCCGGCTGCGGCGGCAACCTCGGGGAGCAGGGGTCCGAGGCCGCCGCCTCCTACCCGCAGCGAGCGATCAGCCTGCTCGTCGGACAGGACGCCGGCGGTAGCACCGACCTCATCGCCCGCGCGGTCGCCGACCCGGCGAGCGCCGACCTCAAGCAGCCGATCACCGTGCTGAACAAGCCCGGCGCCAACGGTGCCGTCGCCGCCAAGGAGCTGGCGGGCGCGAAGCCCGACGGTTACACGATCATGCTCTTCGTGGGCTCCCTGGCGTACATCACCCCGCTGGCCGTCGAGGCCGGCGAGGTCGTCGACATCAACGACTACGAGGTCGTCACCGGCCTGTCCCAGGACGACTACGTCCTCGTGGCCAGTCCCCAGTCGAAGTTCACGACGGTCAAGGACGTCGTCGACGCCAAGCGTGAGATCAAGTACGCCACCACCGGCGTGGGCACGGGCAGCCAGCTCAGCCAGGAGCTGCTGTTCTCCCAGACCGAGATCGAGGCCACCGCGGTTCCCTTCAACGGCGGCGCGCCCGCGCTGACCGCCGTGATGGGCGGCCAGGTCGACGTCGCCTCGGTGCAGCTCGGCGAGGCCCAGCCGCAGATCAAGGCCGGAAAGGTCGTCCCCCTCGTCACCTTCGCGGAGAAGCGGCCCTCGTACATGCCGGACACCCCGACGGCGGTCGAGGCCGGCTACAACGTCCCGGTGCAGCAGTCGCGCGCCGTCGTGGCCCCCAAGGGCACGCCCAAGGACGTCGTCGACCGGCTGCGGGCGGCGTTCCAGAAGTCCTTCGCGGCGCAGGCGTACAAGGACTTCAACGCCCAGCGGCTGCTCACCCCGAACGAGGTCGACGGGGCCACCCTGCTGGGGCAGTGGACCGGGTCCCTGCGGACGTACCGCGGGCTCGTCGAGCAGTACAAGATCGATCTGAGCGGCGCGTCGTGAGCACGCCCACCGAGGACCACGCCGCCGCCGGCGAGCCGCCCGACGAGACCAGGCCACCGGCGGCCGGTCCGCCGGCCAACCTCGTCACGGCCGCCGTCGTCACGTGCCTCGGTGGGGCGGCGTTCGCGGGGTCGCTGGGCCTGGGGGTGGGGAGTCCGGCCGCCCCCGGGCCCGGCACCTGGCCCGCCGTCGTGAGCGCGACGCTCGTCGTGCTCGGTGTCGTCCTCGCCGTCCGCGGGCGGCGGGCCACCGACGCGGAACGGTTCACCCGCACCGCGCTCCTCGTGCTCGCGGCCGTCGGCGGCATGGTCCTCTTCGTCGCGGTCATCGGCGTCATCGGCTTCGAGATCCCGACGGCGCTGCTCGCCCTCTTCTGGCTGCGCTTCCTCGGACGCGAGAGCTGGCGGACCTCCGTCGTCACGAGCCTCGCCGTCACGGTCGTGTTCTACCTGTTGTTCGTCGGCGCGCTCCAGGTCACCATCCCCCACCTGTTCTGACCGCGGGCCGTTTCCAAGCAACCATCCCCCGTCTGTCCCAACCGCAGGAGACCCGTTGGACGTGTCCCCGGTGCTCGACGGCTTCGCCGTCGTCCTCGAACCGGCGAACCTGTTGTACTGCCTCGTCGGCGTGGTCATCGGCATGCTGATCGGCGTCCTGCCCGGCCTGGGACCGGCCGCGACCATCGCCATCCTGCTCCCGATCACCCTGGGCCTGGAGCCCGTCACCGCGATCATCATGCTGGCCGGCATCTTCTACGGCGCGCAGTACGGCGGCACCATCACCTCCGTGCTGCTCCGCCTGCCGGGCGAGGCGTCCTCGGTCGTCACCGTCTTCGACGGCCACGCGCTCGCCCGCCAGGGCAGGGCGGGCACGGCGCTGGGCATCGCCGCGATCGGCTCGTTCGTCGGGGGTACGGTCTCCGTCGTCGCGCTGAGCCTGGTCGCGCCGGTCGTCGCCGGGTTCGCGCTGGACTTCGGCCCGCCGGAGTACACGGCGCTGGCACTGCTCGGCATCCTGCTCGTGGCGACCGTCTCCAACGGCGGGATGCTCAAGGCCCTCATCGCCGCCGCCGTCGGCCTGTTGCTGGCGACCGTCGGGCGGGACGACTTCATCAGCGCCGAGCGGTTCACGTTCGACAGCCTGTCGCTCGCCGACGGGCTGGACTTCGTGCCGATCGCGATGGGCCTCTTCGGCCTCGGGGAGATCCTCTACAACCTCGAGGAGCGCCACCGCGCGGTCAAGGCACCGGCCACTGTCGCCAACGTGTGGCCGAGCCGCGCCGACCTGCGCCGGTCCTCCGGCGCGATCGGCCGGGGAGGCGTGCTCGGCTTCGTCCTCGGTATCCTGCCCGGCGGCGGGGCGGTGCTCGCCTCGCTCGCCGCCTACGCCCTGGAGAAGCGGCGCTCCCGCACCCCCGAGCGCTTCGGCCACGGCGCGGTCGAGGGCGTGGCCGCGCCCGAGACCGCGAACAACGCCGCCGCCACCTCGTCGTTCATCCCGCTGCTCTCCCTGGGCATCCCCGCCAACGCCACCATGGCGGTCATCTTCGGCGCCCTGCTGATCCAGGGCGTCACCCCCGGGCCCCAGCTCGTCACCGAGAACCCGGAGCTGTTCTGGGGCGTCGTCAACTCGATGTACGTCGGGAACGTCCTGCTGCTGATCATGAGCATCCCGCTCGTCGGATTGTTCGTGCGCATCCTGCGGATCCGCCCGGCGATCCTCGCGCCGATCACCGCGCTCATCACGCTCATCGGGGCCTACACGGTCAACAACAGCGTCTTCGACATCGGCCTGGTGATCTTCTTCGGCGTCGTCGGCTACCTGATGAAGAAGCTCGGCTTCGACCCCGGCCCGCTCGTGCTCGCGTTCGTGCTGGGATCGCTGCTGGAGACCTCGCTCCGCCGCTCGCTCCTGCTCTTCGACGGCAACCCGGCGGGCTTCTTCTCTCGCCCGATCTCCGGCACGCTGCTCGCGCTGTTCCTCCTCGTGGCCCTGGCGCCCGCGGCGCGCAAGCTCTGGCTCGGCCGCCGGGCCGCCCGCGACCGTACCGAGGAGTCCGCGTGACCGTACCCCGGCACCCCGACCGAGGCCGGCGGCGGGTCTCGCGGGTTAGGCTCGCCTTACATATATTCGGACGGTGAACCCTTCTGAGATCCGTACGGTGACGACCGAGGCCGAGCTCCGAGAGATCGCGAAGGAGCCGCCGCGGACCCTCTGGGACAAGGACATCGCCCGGATCGACGAGCACGCGCGCACGATCATCGCGCACTCGCCCTTCGTGCTGCTGGCGACCTCGAACTCCGAGGGCACCTGCGACGTCTCCCCCCGGGGAGACCCCGCCGGGTCGGTGCTGGTCCTCGACGACCACCGGCTGGTGCTCGCCGACCGGCCCGGCAACCACCGGCTCGACAGCCTCCGCAACGTGCTGCACAACCCCCACGTCGGGCTGCTCTTCATCGTGCCGGGGATGAACGAGACGCTACGGGTGAACGGGCGCGCGACACTCGTGTCGGACGCTCCGTTCTTCGACGACCTGACGGTCCAGGGCAAGCGGCCACGGCTCGCGGTCCTCGTCGAGGTCGAGGAGCTGTACATGCACTGCGCGAAGGCGTTCCTGCGCTCGTCGCTGTGGGAGCCCGAGACCTGGCCCGACCGCAAGAGCCTGCCCACGCTCGGACGGATCACCAAGGACCAGATGGGCCTCAAGGTCCCCGCCAAGGCCATCGACGCGGGCCTCGCCCTGGACGCCAAGACGAACCGGTACTGACCTCGTCCCCGAAGAAGCTCACCGGCGGCCGCGCCGGCCGGGAAGACGAAGAGATCCCGCCCGACCGAGATGATCGGGTGGGATCCCGGGCTAGTGAAGGCCACGGTGAAGGTCGCGGTGAAGACGCACGTCGGCCGGCTGCTCGGGGAACGAGCCGTCGCCGAACAGGATCCGTGCCGCCAGGGCACGACCGGGGCGACCGCGCAGCAGGGTCACCGCCGCCTCCGCCGCGGCGGGGGACCGGATCCCGGCGAACGCCCGGCGCAGCAGCAGCCGGCCCCGGAACCGGGCCCGCAGCGCGTTCCCGTCGTACCGGCCCAGCGCGCGCCGGTCACCGGTGCGCAGGTATTCGGCGGTGACCGCCGCGGCCAGTTCGGACATGCGCAGGCAGGGGTCCAGCCCACCGGCCGTCAGCGGCGAGACCGCGCCCGCCGCGTCCCCGACGAGCAGACCGGCGGGGCAGGCCAGCCGGCGCAGCACGCCGCCGACCGGGATCGGACCGCCCCGGCGCTCGACCGGCCCGGACGGCCGCGTGCCGCCGGGCGCGTCCGCGGCGAAGGCGTCCAGCAGGTGGCGGACGCCGGCGCGCATCGCGTCCGGGTATCCCGCGACGCCGACATGCGCGTGCCGGCCGTCGTCGATGACCCAGCCCAAGTAGCCCGGGGCGATCCGGGGGTCCAGCACGCAGTGGAACGCCGGGGTGGCCGTACCCGGCGCGACGGGGTGGAGGATCTCGGCACCGACGAGGAAGCGCCGGTTGACGTCGAGGCCGAGATGGCGGGCCACCCGGGAGCGGGCGCCGTCCGCGCCGACGACGAACCGGGCCCTCACCGGCCCCGCGCCCGCGAACCGCACGACCCCCGTCGACGCGTCGACGTACCGTACGCCCAGCAGGACCCGTGCCCCGGCCGACTCCGCCGCGCGGCGCGCGTGCTCGTAGACGGCCGCCATGTCGGCCACCCGGTACTCGTCCCGGTCGCTGGTGAGCCGGATCGGCGCCCGCCGCGAGGGCGGGTACAGCAGCACGTCCCGGACACCCGGCCCGAGCAGGTGGTCCGGGACGTCGAAGTCGTCGAGGGTGCGGCGCACGAAGATCCCTGTCGTGCGGATGCCCGCCGACAGCGACCTGCGACGGTCGACCACCATCACGTTCAGTTCCCGTAGCGCGAGCAGGCGGGCCGTGCGCAGTCCGGCCAGGCCCGCCCCCACGACCAGTACGTCCACTGTCTGCATATCTCGCGACGCTAAGGGCGATATCTCATCCGTACGACGGTCTGCACGCTACCTGTCGCATACCTCCACACCGTCGCCACACCCGGCGCCTCCGCCGGGAGCCCGCGCCGGTCGTTCTCGGCCGGCGACCCGCACGTAGCCGCCGGGTGCGACCATTCCGTGGCCTTCCCCGCGCAGGACCGCGTCGACCACCGCCTCGGCCGCGGCCGAGAGGTCGGTGTCGTGCCCGACCCGGGCGACGAGCTCGTCGCCGACGGCCTCGACCCGTGCGACGCCGGAGCCGAGGGCGAGGTCCACCGCGGTCTGGACGCCCGCGAGGTCGACCCAGCACGAGCGGGCACGTACCCAGCCCGGCCCCCGTTCCGCCGGAGGGACGCCGAAGCCCGCCGGATCGACGTCACCGCCGGCGGCGGCGACGATGAGCCGCTCGACCCCGCCGAGGATGCCGGCGGTCTCCTCGGCGCTGGCCAGGCGGGCGTCGAGGCCGAGCCCGCAGCCGAGCTTGCCGTCCAGCCGGTAGATGTCGAACTCCACGGGAGCGCCGAACACCCGGTCGCCCAGGCCGGGTTCCACACCGGCCTCCGGCAGGATCACGTGCGAGTGGCCGCTCGTGTTGTTGACGACCACGTCCCGGTGGCAGCGCGTGCCGCGGGCCCGTTCCGCCTCGCTCTGCGCCTCGAACACCCGGGCCGGGTCGTACCGGCCGTACTTGTAGGCCGCCATGGCCGCGGCGTCCGTCCGGGAGACCGCTTCCAGGAACGAGGGCGACGCGGTGAAGGGGATGGTCGTCTCCTGGGCCACCGTGCCGACGTAGTCGCGCAGCTCCGGGGAGAAGCGGTTGTTGCACAGGCAGTTCAGCCGGCACCCCGGGACTCCGGTCCAGCCCGTCAGCAGCGCCGCGAACGCGGCCATCACGACCGCCGGCGGCCGCGCGCCCGTGTCCGCCACGACGCGGGCCAGCGCCTCCGCGGCGGGCCGGGAGCCCAGCAGGACGTGATGGTGGCCGCGGGCGCCGGGGAAACGGAAGGGCAGGCCGAGCGCGCACAGTGGCTCCTCGGCCACCTGGCGGGCCCAGTACCTGAGCGAGCCCTCCAGCCGGCGCCGCCCGGCCGGGGTGAGCTCGTAGGTGGCCTGGTCGGCGGGATGGTGCGTGGCGGGAGGGAGCGGCCGGCCCGCCAGCAGGGCGGCGAGCTCGGCGCGCAGGACGGTCATCGCCGACAGGTCCGCCGCCACGTGCGACACGTGCAGGACGACCAGGAACGGGGATCCCGACCGGGTCACCACGCGCGCCCTGACCGGAAGGTCGGCGGCGGGATCGAAGGCCCGGCCGGGCGGGAACCATTCCCGGCCGGTGCCGGTGGCCTCGACCACCTCGGCGACGAGCGTTCCCGAGGCGCGCACGACCTGCTCGCCGTCCCGGATGAGGGTCCGCAGCGCCTCCTGGCGGCCGATCAGCGCGCCCAGGGCCGCGCCGACCGCCTCCATGGTGCCTCCCCGGGGCACGCGCACCATCGTCGACAGGATGTCGGCCGGTCCCGGCAGGTCCGGGCTGATCCACTCCAGCACGTTCTTCTGGCCGACCGTGATGGGCCACCGCCCCGATCGGGAGCCCGAGAAGCGGACCTTCAGGTCATTCACCTCCGACCGCTACCGGCCATCGCGATCCGTCACGTCGCCGTCGAGACGCACGCCGATAGGGCGCCCGATCTGAATCCCCGGTTCGAACGCCATATCGGGAGCCGTTACCGATCGCCCCTCTCCCGATATCGGTGGGAGAATGCTAAGGAGAGCCATTGGTAGCGTCAAGACATCATTTTTCAACCTTCAGCCGACATTTCCCCACTTCGGTCTCGCGAGAGCGAAAGCACTGGTCAGAGCGGGTTAAGACCACTCCGAAAATCGACTCCGGGGCCGTTGGAATTCACCGCCTGGACGGCTTGCGGTACGTGACCGACCTGTCCCCTTTCCCGGGAAACGCCATGATCAGCAGACGTTGGCCGTTCCCGTGCGGCCCCTTCCACTCGAACCAGTCGTAGTGCACGCGGATCCGGTAGTGCCCCGCACGGCCGTTCAGTGACAGGTCGGGGAACTCGGCGCCGCCCAGATCGTCCCTGAGCACGATCTGGCCGGTGGGACTCTCGTAGCCGACCTCGACGACGTGGTCCCAGCCCCTGGTCTCCACCGGCGGGCGGCGGGCGTAGGTCTCCAGCGTGACGCAGAGGTCGTAGTCGGAGTGCGTGTCGATCATCAGGTGGCCGGGGAGGGCGGCCACCAGGCCGTTCTCCTGGACCCGTTCGAGCAGGCCGTCCTGGAACGGGTCCGCGCCGTCCTCGGTCGGCTCGTACGCCTCCACGATCCCGTAGTCCGTCCACTGGGGTTCCTTCATGCGGGTCACCCTGGCCGGTTCGATGAGCGGGCGGTGGCGCGGGCGCGAGTCGCACATCCGCCGCGCGTCGTCCTCCCACTCCCGCTCCTCCCGGTCCTGTTCGGCGGTGGCGGCCTTCGCCACGACGCCGGCGCCGGGGCAGATCTCCGCGAGCGGGTAGGTGAGGGCGTCGCGCTCCAGCCCCTCCGTCGCCCGGAGGCGGGCGACCTCCCGGGGGTCGTTGCGGGTGTAGACGCCGCACAGCCAGCGGGCGCGGGCGAGGACCACGACGTCGGGCGTGGTGGCGGCGAACTTGATCACATCTCCTCGCCGGACGGAGCACACGAGTCGCTGGTCCCGGCTGAGCTCGGGTTTCTCGGACTCACCCGTCCGCGTGTCGTACGGGTCGCAGTCCTCGGCCGCGGTGACCAGGCTGGGGGCTTGATCGGCCACGGGCACGAACCCGAGCGCGACCAGCGTGGCGAGCCCGGCGAGCAGCACGCGGTGGCGGGCACGCCGGGCGGGCGCGAGCGGGTACAGGAACAGCAGGATCACGGCCGAGCCGAGCAGGGCCACGCCGTACCACAGCGGTGAGATACCGAAGAAGATCTCCCCGTCCTTGTCCGGTGTGAACAGCCCCTCCGGGTAGAGCTGCACGCCCTCGTGGGGGAAGTCGCCGAAGTCCCCCGACACCTGTGTCGCCGTGAGCGCGCTGACGAGACCCACGGCCGCGGCGACGGTCAGCGCCGTCCTCGTGAACCGCAGGACGCGGCGGGTCCGGCGCAGGACGGCGGCCAGGATCAGCAGCGCGGGGCCGCCGACGCCGACGAAGACGTCCAGGACGAACCATGCCATGGCCTGCCCGCTGCCTCCGTCCTCGCGGGCGAACCGCTCGATCGCGCCCCTGGGTCCGATCCAGAGGTACCTGCCGTACGCGAGGTTGACGGCGGCGGGGATCAGCGGAAGCACGACCGCCACGGCGGCCGGTGGCCACCACCCGGCCGCCGACCGCGCCGGGGCCCGCCTCGGGACCGGCCGCGAAAGGGGGTTCGCCAGCTCGTGGGCGGTCCTGGCCTCCCACACCAGCCCGAAGACGCTGACGGCGCCGAAGAGTGTGTAGGCCGTGAGGACGTAGGAGAACCCGGCACCGCTGAAGGTGATCATCCCGCTGGGCTGCAGGACGGACAGCACCTGCGCGACGACGCCTATCCGGACGGTCGCCGCGCTCCAGCGGGGATCCCTGGCCTGGGCGACCAGGATCGACACGGCCCACGCCGACCAGACGTAGCCGTACCCTCCGGCGAGGGCGAGGATCTGCGTGGCGAAGCCCGGCTCGAAGGCGTCCGCGACGTTCTGGCCGACGCCGCTCACGCAGGCGACGGTCCCGGTGACGACCGAGAACAGCCGCAGCCCGCGGGAGACGACGTCCCGGAGCACCAGGAAGAACAGCCAGACGACGGCCAGCTGCACGAGGCCGGAGACGATCCCCGTCACCGACCAGAACCAGTAGATCTCCAGCGCGAGAACCAGCGGGACGCTGACGATGCTGACCAGGCCGTGGCCGACGCCGACGTACAGGGCGAGCCGCAGCAGGCCGACCTTCCCACCCCGTCGTGCCGGCTCGCCGCGGGCGCGCCCGCGCAGCACCTGCCACAGCGCCCACGCCTGGATCGCCCCGATGAGGACCAGGACGGGCACCAGCCCCCACGGGAGGGGGAGCGTGTCCTCGCCGGGGCCGAGGAACCAGCCCATGCCGGGGTCACGGGTGACGACCTTCCAGAGGAGGTCGCCCCGGCCGGCGGTGAGCGCGAGGACGCCCAGCACGGCGACCGAGACGAGGTACCCGAGCGCGATCAAGGCGGCGATCCCGCCGAAACGGTAACGACGCATGGCCGTCTCCCGGGAGGGTGGAGCGGTCAAAGTGCCCAGCCTTGGTGAGTCACCGGAAAGTTGATCAATTCGGTGCGAGTACAGAGCTTCAACCCGCTCGCCACGCTCGACCACATCTCCCGGGTCGGGGAAGACGACGCCGGCGCTGTCCGGCGGCACGGCCGGGCAGCGCCGCCGGTCACCTGTTCGGCTCGTGAACCGTGACGACCTTGTCGGCCTGCGCCGGTCCGGTCCGGGTGTCGCCGTCCCACCGCACGGTGTAGGTGTACTCACCCACGTCCGGCGTGTCGGTGAATGTGTACGACCCGTTGCGTTCGATCCACGTCGACCACGTGACGGTGTCGCCGCCATCGACATTGAGGGTACGCCGAACGGTGACCCAGGCGTTGCGCGGCAGAGTGGTGCCCTGGGCCCGCAACGCGCCGTTGAACACCAGCGTCTCGCCGACGACCTCGCTCGTCGGCCCTGTCAGCGTCAGCGCGGTTCCGTACCTGATCGCGGTGGTGACCGAGGCGTTGCTCCACCGGTGTCCCCCGTCACCCTTCCAGCGCACGGTGTAGGTGGTCTGCCCTCCGGCCGGTGGCGTGTCCGTGATGGTGAAGTCCCCGTCCGCCGCGGTCGTCACACCGGGCAGTTCCGCACTGGTTCCGTCGGGCAGGGTGCGGGTCACGACGAGCGGCTGCGCGCCCGGAGTTGCCCCGTCGGTGAACGCCAGCCGTCCCGTCAAGGTGAGCGGTTGGTGCGCCGTCCCGCCGGGCGCGGACGTCAGCGTCAGCGTGGACTCCGGCAGGGTCACGTCGTGGAGCCGCCACAGGTGGAGCTGGTCCGTGGACGTCTTCAGAAGGCTGAAGACGTCCCGGCCGGAGAAGGCGACACTCCCGCCGACCACCTCACCCACAGGGGTGTCCGCGGTGTAGACCTTCGCCCCTGAGGCCGCGTCGTAGAGCGTCATCTCCAGGCCGCTATGACGAGCGCCCGCGATGTGGGCACCGTCCGAGCTGACGGCGACGGCCGTGGGCCACCCGTCGAACCCGGTTCCCTGGTAACCGCGCACCCTCGTCAAGGTGGTGGCGTCCCAGACTTCGAACGAGTACGGCACGGAGAACGCGGAGATCACGTGTGAGCCGTCCGGGGTGACGGTGACGTCCTGCAGGTGGTGGTTGTCCTGGGCGTGCCCGTCGATCTCGCCGCGCAGGACGGGAGCGGCGCCGCTCACGTCGTAGACGAACAGGTCGGCCGGACTGCTCACTTCGCCGACCACCAGCGTGTTCCCGGCCGCCGCGAGGAGCGGGCCCGTCTTGAGCGGCACCTCGAACGGCGACGGCTCCGGCGCCGCCGCCGACAGGTCGAGGCCGAGGACGCCGGTCCCATCGCCGCAACCTTCGTAGCCGACCCACAGCCGCTCGCCGGTGAGCGCCAAGGTCGACGGGCACGGGTGGGTGGCGAGGTCGAAGCGCCGGATGATCTCCCGTGCGGCGGTGTCGATCTCGGCAACCTCGTTCGAGCCTCGCAACGCCGCGTACAGGCGCGTGCCGTCGGGTGTCATGGCCAGGCCGGTCGCACCGGACAGGCCGGTGACAGCGCCTTCGAGCTCACCGGTGGTGTCGGCGATGACGACGCGGTCGTCGATGGAGACGGCGACCTTGTCGCCTCCGACGACCAGGTCAGCGCCGTGGGCGAAGGCTCCGAGGTCGGTCATGGAGTCCTCGGCCGAGGCCGTGGGCGTCAGGGCGATGAGGAGACCGGCGGTCATGGCCAGGACGCCGCCGAGTGCGGCCGGCCGTGATGCGGAGGATCTGCGATGTTCCGCAGACAAAAGACGCACGTGAAGCTCCGCTCATTAATAAATAAAAGGAATAAAACTCCATGATCAAGCCAGAGAAATGTATTTCCGGTCAATATCGACAATCAGTAATAATCAATGATCATTGATCGAGAGCCGGTCACCTACGGTGATCGCCGCAGGTCGGACGCTCGGCAATCGACATCAAACCGTGACGCCCCGTGGGCTCCCGGCCGGCCCCCCGGCCGGCCGGGAGCCCACGATCACGAGGACACTCTCAAGAACCGGTCCCAGCCCCCGGTCGCGAGCACGCTCCCCGGAACCGCCCTCAGCCCCCGATCGCGAGCGCGGGCTCGGGAGCGGCCTCCGCCGCCGCCGTGTCCGGCGCCGGGGTCGCGAGAAGCCCCGCCAGGTGGTCCGCGATCGCGGAGATGGTGGGCTGCTGCCACAGCAGGGTCGCCGGGAGACGGCGGCCGAAGCGCTTCTCCAGGCGCCGCCGGACCATCACGGTCATCACCGAGTCCAGCCCCTGCTCGACGAGGGGACGCCGGGGCGCCAGGTCCTCGGGGGCGAGCCTCATCACGACCGCGATCTCCGCGCGGACCTCGGGCAGGACGCGCTCGCGCAGGTCCTCGGGCGCCAGGCCGGCGAACGACTCCGCGGGCCCCCGCAGGTCCTCCTCGGCCAGGGCGGGCGCGTCGATCACCGGGTAGCGGAGCCCGGTCAGGTGCCCCACCACCCGGCCGTCCACGTCGGCCAGGATCGCCCGGACGGTGTCCTCGGCGGACGGGTCCACGGCCGCGTCGATGATCACCGTCTCGGGTGGCGTACCGGTCAGCACGACCTCGTCGATGTGCACGACCATGCGCAGCACCGGGTCGCCGGGGAACACGCAGGGCGCCACGGACATCACCGCGTCCAGCGCCGGCGCCCAGCCCTCCGGTTCCCCGGTGCGGGCGGTGCGGGGGGTGTGGACGGTGGCCCGCAGCGCGCCGTCGGCGCCCAGCAGCGTCTCGATCGTCCAGTCGAAGCCCGTCGAGGGCACCCCGACGGCGGCGAGCCGCTTGTGCACGAACCCGGGATCGATCGGGGCCAGGGCGCTCGCGTCCGGCAGCACGTCGGGTTTCACCTGGCCGGGAGCGGCCACGTTCGCGGTGACGTGCACCAGCCAGGCGGGTTCGGGCTCGTCGGGACCGGCCGGGGTGCGGGCCGCGAGCCGTACCGCCGGGGGCTCGTGCACGACCTGGACCTGCCTGCGCTCCGCGGTCATCAGCGGGTGCGTCATCTCCACGTCGGTGAGCGTGACGTCCTCGTCCTCGGCCGCGTGCAGGAACGTGTTCACCAGCACGGCGGCGGGCACGATCTCGATCCCGTTGAGGGTGTGGCTGCCCGGGTAGGGCCGGTTGGCGTCCTCCACGCTGGTCCGCCACACCCGGGTCCGGCTGCCCGCGAGGCCGCTCCCGGCTCCGAGCAGGGTGTGGGAGCGCACGTCGTGCCCCGGGTTGCCGTCCTCGGCGTACGACTCGCGCCAGTGGCGGCGGTGCTGCCAGGCGTACGGCGGCAGGTCGGCCAGGCCCCCGGACGGCTGCAGCCGGCTCCAGTCGACCTCGACGCCGTGGCAGTGCGCGGTGCCCAGCGCGACGAGGAAGGTGAGCGGCTCCGGCTGGTTCCGGCGCAACGACGTGCCGACGAACACGTCCTCGAAGCCGTTCTCCGAGAGCGTCTCGGTCACCGAGTGCGCGACCACCGGGTGGGGGGAGATCTCCAGGAACACCCGGTGGCCGTCCTGCGCCGCGGCCGTCGTCGCCGCGACCAGCCGCACGGGGTCGCGGAGGTTCGCCGCCCAGTACGCGCCGTCCAGGACGGGCGTCGAGCGCGGGTCGGCCAGCGCGGTCGTGTACATGGGGATGCGCGGCGTCCCGAACGAGAGGTCGGCGACGGCGGCGGCCAGCTCGACGGCGAGCGGGTCCATGTGCGGGCTGTGGAAGGCGACGTCCGACGCCACCCGCCGCACCACGATGCCCTCGCCCGGCCAGTCGTTCACCACCTCCTCGACCGCGGCGACGTCGCCGGACAGCACGGTGGAGCCGGGTGCCGACGCGATCGCGGCCACCAGGTCGCCGCGGCCGGCCAGCCGCTCCGCCGCCTCCTCGAAGGACAGGTCGACCATCACCATGGCCCCCTTGCCCTCGGCCTGGCGCAGCAGCCGGGAGCGGCGGCAGATCAGGCGGGCGCCGTCGGCGACGCTCATCGCGCCGGCCGTCACCGCCGCCGCGAGCTCGCCGACGGAGTGGCCGATGACGGCCTTCGGGACGACCCCGTACGCGTTCCAGAGCCTGGCCAGGCCCAGCTGCATCACGAAGATCATGGTCTGCACGCGGTCGATGGTGTCGAGGTCGCCGTCGGCCAGGACCTGCCGGGGCGAGAAGCCGATCTCCTCGACGAAGATCGGCTCCACCTCGTCCACCAGGGACGCGAACTCCGGCACGGCGAGCAGCTCCCGCCCCATCCCGCGCCACTGGCAGCCCTGCCCGGAGAAGACCCAGACCGGTCCGGGGCCGAGGTCGGGCAGCACGTCACCGGTGATGACGGCCTCGCCCGGCACGTCGTCCGCGAGCCTGCGCAGGCCGGCCGCCAGCTCGTCCCCGTCCGCCCCGACCACGACGGCGCGGCGGGCCAGGTGGGTGCGCCGCAGCGCCAGCGTGTGTCCCGCCGACGCCGGGTCGAGCCCCCTGCCGAGGTGGTCGGCGAGCCTGCCCGCGTACTGCCGAAGGGCCTGCTCCGAGGAGGCCGACAGCGGGAACAGCCGCTCCCCCGTCACCTCGTCCCGGGGCGCCTCCTCGGCCGGAGGAGGCGCCTGCTCCAGCACGATGTGCGCGACCGTGCCGCCGTACCCGAAGCTGGAGACGCCCGCCCGGCGGGGGTGGTCGCGCTCGGGCCAGGCCGACTGCCCGGTCACCACGCGAAGGCCCGAGGTCTCCCACTCGATGGCCGGGTTCAGGCTGGTCAGCACGCTCGGGGGGATCTCGCCGCGGTGGAGGGCGAGTACCGCCTTGATGACGCCGGCGATGCCGGCGGCGCCTTCGAGGTGACCGATGTTGGACTTGACCGAGCCGATGAGGCACGGGTCGCCGGGGGGCCGTCCCGTGCCGTACACCGAGGAGAGCGCCCCCGCCTCGAGGGGGTCGCCGAGCCGGGTGCCGGTGCCGTGCGCCTCGATGTAGTCGACGGTGGACGGCTCGACGCCCGCCTGCCGGCAGGCCCGGGCCATCACGTGCGCCTGGGCCTCCCCGCACGGCGCCATGATGCCGTTGGTGTGCCCGTCCTGGTTCACGGCGCTGCCGATGACGAGCGCGAGGATCCGGTCGCCGTCGCGCCGCGCGTCCGACAGCCGCTTGAGCACGACCACGCCGCAGCCCTCGCCGCGCCCGTAGCCGTCGGCCGACGCGTCGAACGACTTGGAGCGCCCGTCGGGGGCGAGGGCCCCGGCCGTGCCGAGCGTGAGGGTCTGGCCGGGGGTGACGAGCAGGTTGACGCCGCCGGCGAGGGCGACGTCGTTCTCGCCGAGCCGCAGGCTCTGCGCGGCCAGGTGCAGCGCGACCAGCGACGCCGAGCAGGCGGTGTCGATCGCCATGCTGGGCCCGCGCAGGTCCAGGGAGTAGGAGATGCGGTTGGCGACGGCGCAGGTCGCGGCGCCGATCCCGGTCCACGCCTCGATCTGGGGCAGGTCCTCCAGGAGGCGGCCCCCGTAGTCGGCGGTGCAGACGCCCATGAACACCCCGGCGTCGGTGCCGGCCAGCTCGTGCGGCGGCAGGCCGGCGTGCTCCAGGGCCTCCCACGCGGTCTCCATCAGGATCCGCTGCTGCGGGTCCATCAGCTCGGCCTCGCGGGGCGACAGGCCGAAGAACTCCGCGTCGAAGCCCTCGATGTCGCCCAGGAAGCTGCCGTGGCGTACGGCGTCACGCAGCGCGGCGGCGTACTCGGGGCTGCGGTTCTCGTACCGGCGCCAGCGTTCGGCGGGCAGCGGCCGGGTCGTGTTCCGGCCTGCGCGCAGCAGGTCCCAGAACTCGTCCGGTGAGCCGGCGTCGCCGGGCAGGCGGCATCCGATCCCGATCACCGCCACCGGTTCCACCCGGACTCCGCGCGGGCTGTCGACCATCTGCGTTCGTTTCCCTTCGGTTCGGGCCCGCCGTTCGGTTCGGGCCCGCTGTTCGGTTCGGGCCCACTGTTCGGTTCAGGTCCGCTGTTCGGTTCAGGTCCACTGAGGCTTGTCGATGACCTTGATCACGGCGCTGGAGACGGTCACTCCCGGCCCGGTGCCGAGCATCAGCATGTGGTCGCCGGGGCCCAGCCGCCCGGTCAGGAGCAGGTGGTCGAGGGAAAGGACCTGGTCGCTGGCCCCGCAGTGGCCGATGGTGCGGCCGTAATCCCAGGTCGAGCGGGACATGGGCAGGTCGAGCATGGCCATGCACCGCTGCTCGACGATCTCCTCCGAGTAGTTCATGAACGCCACCCGGGCGAGGTCGCCCGCCTCGATCCCGCTCTCGGTCAGCGCGCGCTCGACGACCTCCATCAGCGCCCGCTGGATCTTGAACAGCGCCGCGGTGGCCTCGCCCTTGGACACGACCTGCTGCCGGAACTGCTCGTTCCTCGCCGCGAAGCTCATCTTGCGCCCGAGCGTGACGCCCGGCGGGAACAGGGGCTCGCTGCCCCGGTGCAGCTCCTCGGCCTCGGTCACCGTCGTCGTGCAGACCGACGTCAGTCGCGCGAAGCCCGTGTCGCGGGTGAGCACGAGCGCGCTCGCGGCGTCCCCGCCGACGTAGCCGGGGCCCATCCGCCACCGGTCCATCAGCGGGGTGCCGTAGTTGTCGGCGGCGACCAGCAGGGCGGCCTGCCTGCCGGGGGCGGCGTCCAGGTGGCCGGCCGCGAGTTCCAGGCCGATGAACATCCCGTTGCAGCCCTGCCGGATCTCGGTGGCGAGGACGTCCCCGCCGACGAGGTGACGCTGCAGGTAGGAGTGCGGGGGCCAGCCGTCCGGTCCCTGGTGCCACGTCGAGGCGTACAGGAGGAGGTCCAGGTCGGCCGGCGCCCGCCCGCTGCGCTTGACCGCGCTGCGCGCCGCGTGCAGGGCCATCTCCGGAGCCGGTACGTCACCGGCCACCACCGCCCCGGCCAGGTTGTGCAGCTCGGCCTCCTCGGGTGGGTACCAGCCCTTGGCGACGGCCTTCTCGACGCTGACGACGGTCCGGGGGAGGAACGCTCCCACTCCGCTGATGTACGTGTTCGCCAACCGCATGACTCTGCCCTCCTCGCCCCGGCTAGACGGATTCGAGTTCTTCGACCATCGCCACGATGGTCACGACGTCCCGGAAGTTCTCGGGGTCGAGTTTCGCGGCGGGGACCGGGACGCCGACGTCCTTGCGGAGGAAGTTCAGCAGCCGCGCCGTCCGCAGGGAGTCGAGGAGACCCGACACCAGGAGCGGGGTCGTCTCGTCGACCTTGATGTCGTCGCCGTCCTGGACGAGGTTGTCCTGGATGAAGTCGACCAGCCTTCGCGAGAGCCCGGCCGTGCGCGTGTGCGTGAGCTCGGTCATGCGCGTGCCCCTTGCGTTTCCGTGACGGGAGAGGTGGAGAGGATCCTGAACACCGCCGCGGCGACGGACGTCCCCGAGCCGAACCCGACCATGAGCAGGTGGTCGCCGGCCACGAGCCCGCCGGTCGCGAGCAGGTGCTCGAAGGCGATGAACTGGTCCACCGCGCCGCAGTGGCCCACGCGCCTGCCGTAGTCCCAGGTCGTCTGGTCCTCGTCGATGCCCAGCCAGGACATCTGCCCGTCGAGGTCCTCGCGGCGGCCGTGCGGCAACGCCACCTTCGTGATGTCGGAGAGCTCGATCCCGGCCTCGTCCAGGGTCTGCTCGACCTGCTGCATCATCGTCTTCTGGATCGTCAGGTGGATCCCGGTGCCCTGCGCCTTGAGCAGCCGCTGGCGGAACTCCTCGTGCCGGTCCCCGAAGCTCAGCCCGACGCCGACGGTGGCGTCCGGGGGGAAGAGGGGGTAGGCGCCGTCGTTGACCGCGTCGGCCTCCGGGATCACCGTCGCGTTCACCGACAGGAGCTCGGCCATGCCGTACCCCTTGCCGAGGAGGAGCGCGGCCGCGGCGTCGCCGATCAGCGCGCCGGGGGTCATCCGCCAGCGGTCCACCAGCGGGGTGCCGTGGTTGTCCGAGGAGACGACCATGGCCGTCTCGCGGTTCGCGTCGGCCTGCAGGTAGCTCGCCGCCAGTTCGAGGGAGCTGATCATCCCCACGCAGCCGCTGCGGATCTCGAACGCCGGAACCTTCCCGCCGAGGAGGTGCATCTGCAGGTAGTGCTGGGGCTGCCAGCCGTTCGGGCCCTGGTGCCAGACCGACGGGTAGAGCAGGAGGTCGAGGTCGCGCGGGGAGGACCGGCCCCAGCGGTCGTACGCGTCCAGGACCGCGAGCCGCGCCATCTCCGGCGCGGGCATGTCGCCGGCCACCGCGGCGCCGATCTGCCGGAACCTCTCGGCCTCCTCCCGCGGGTACCAGCCCTCGCGAACCGCCTGCTCGACGCTCACGCTGTCAGGCACGTG
Organism: Streptosporangium sp. NPDC002721; assembly: GCF_042888905.1. Lineage (NCBI taxonomy): Bacteria > Bacillati > Actinomycetota > Actinomycetes > Streptosporangiales > Streptosporangiaceae > Streptosporangium > Streptosporangium sp. NPDC002721. The sequence continues at coordinate 27,460 of NZ_JBIAQI010000004.1, read as the reverse complement.
AACGCCCAGACTCCTGACGAACATATTGGATGTACGCACACGTCCCCTAACTCATCGACGATTCGGGACAACGGCCTTCAGGCAGCGGAAGGCCGCTTATCCGATTTGTTTCGGGTTTGTTTCGTGACCCGGGATATCGAGTGGTCCCGGCCGGTCAATGAAAACAACTGAAAATGGGCCGACGAGCCGTCCGGGGCAAGAATAGGGGCGGCCCGTCGGGGAAAGCAATATGAACGCGGTCAATCCGGTCGGCGACAATCCGTGACCAGGATCAAACGGAACGTGTCGGGTTCTGGAAATGCGCCTTTCCGCTCCAGGTCACAGTTCTCCGAATGAAACTTTCGGAATCCGGACGGCGGGAGACGGTACCGGGCCGTCGCCATTCGGCTCGGGATCCGGGCGGCGGGAGAACGGCGCCGGGCCGTCGCCATTCGGCTCGGCCCGGCGCGTCCTCTCAGGCGGGCACTCTCGTGCAGACGATGTTGTTGAGCTTGAACTGGGCCGGAATGGCGTTCGTCCCGGTGGCGGTCGCCGAGAAGCCGAGGCTCTGGCTGGAGCCGGGGCCGATGTAGGAGTTGTGGCCGGCGTCCCGGGCGGTCACCTGGTTGCCGACCTGGGTCACCGCGGCGTTCCAGGCGCTCGTGATCTGCTGGTTGCCCGACCAGGCCCAGGTGAGGGTCCAGTCGTCGATGGGGGTCGTGCCGGTGTTCTTGATGGTCGCGCTGCCGTTGAAGGCGCCGTTCCAGGTGCCGGTGGCGTAGGTGACCTCGCAGGAGTTGCCCATCTTGAGCCCGCTGCGCAGGAAGGTCGCGAAGTTGGCCCAGGTGGGGTTCAACGTGCCGGTGCCGACGGTCTCGCCGCAGTTGGCGGTGGTGCGGACGGTCTGCAGGCCGTACTGGGCGGGGTCCATGACCTGGACCATCATGTGGTCCGCGGCCGGCACCGAGACGAACGTGGCGTTGCCGCACTGGGCCTTGATCCTGTTGTAGAGCAGGACGCTCTGGCCGTGCGGCACCAGGAAGTCGGCCTGGCCGTGCAGGAACATCAGCGGCGGGTCGTTGGCGTCGACGTAGGTCATCGGGTTGGCCTGGGCCACCGTCGCCGGGCAGGTCTGGATCGGGCAGCCGACCAGCAGCGACTCCGGGGAGGCCGGGGAGTTGTGGTCGAGCCCGCCGGTCGGCAGGTTCTGCGCGTTCATCTGCAGGAAGTCGGTCGGGCTGTAGAAGGCGATCCCCACCTGCACGGCGCTGGAGACGCCGGTCGTACCGACGGTGCCCTCCATCGCCGCCACGCCTCCGGACAGGGTGGCCATCTCCGTCAGCCAGCCGCCCGAGGAGTCACCCATGATCGCGAAGCGGTTGGGGTCGAGGTTGTAGGTGGCGGCGTTCGCGCGCAGCCAGCGGATGGCGGCCTTGATGTCGTGCACCTGGGCCGGGAAGATCGCCTGGGCGCTGGACCGGACGCTGACGCCGGCCACGGCGAAGCCCAGCGGGTTGAAGATGGCCGCGACCGCGTCCGCGCCGGTCTTGCCGTCGTCGCTCGTCCACGCCGAGCCGCTGTGCCAGATCAGCAGCGGCCGGGGGGTGATGCCGGTCGACGGCTGGTAGATGTCCAGCAGGTGTCCCCTGCTACCGGCCGGTTGTGCGGGCGCGTACGCGATGTCGGTGATCACCTGGTTGGCGTGAGCAGGCGGCGCGAAGGCCGTTGTCACGCCGACGGCGGCCAGCACGGTCATCGCCATGCCGACAATCATGGCCGTGCGGATTCGAGCTTGCATGGTGCAACTCCGGTCGGGTCGGATGATCGCCGCTTCCCCGGTGACCGTCCGTGTCTCCTCCCGTGCCGGGGCAGCCTCGATCGGCACGGCGATCGTGGAGCCTGCGAGAACAACGTACTGCTCGAGTGTCGCGACTTACATCGATATGGGCGGGGCGACGATATGACAGGTAAGTGACGATGGTCAAAGTTTTCTCCATCTCGTTTCAATCGAGCCGAAAAAGAGGTATAAATCGTACTTTGGAGATCATGTGATACGAAGGCCCTACAGATGATCCATGGCATGCACAGGCGGTCGGATACGCGCCTGGGAGGCCTTTCAAGGCCGCCACGTCTGGAATTGGGCGGCGGCCGGACCCCTCCGGGAAGAGGTGACCAGAGAAGCGACATCGGTTTTACCGACGGGTAACACAGTGAAACACGCACTTCCGGACGGCAACGCCACCGGGAGTTTCGGCTCCTTCACCCGACTGATTCGGACATGACAATTCTCCTGACGCGTGGCGAGTGATAATGTCCACCGTCATGATCTCCACCGTCATAGGAGGACGAATGCGAAAAGTACGCTCTGTTCTCGTCTCGGCCGTCATGGTCCTCGGAGTGTCACTGACGATCGGCGCCACCCCGGCGCAAGCCGACTCCGCGAGGCTGGCCGGCGTCTTCAGGGACTACTCGGAGTGCCAGCGAATCGGAAACCAAGGCATCGCCCAAGGCTGGTGGGACGACTACTCCTGCGTGTGGGAGAGCCGCTACCGCTACTACTTCCTCTACGCGTGACCCCGTGAAACGCGCGCACCCCCGGCCCTGAGGAGTCGAACCGGGGGCGCGTGCTCATGATTCGCGGGTCGTGGACTCTAGTCCCGCCCGCCCCGCCATGCCGCCCGTGGACGCGTCGCGCCCCCGCCGGCTGTTCGTACCCCAGGAGTTTCGAACACGCATTGCAGAAACACGCATTGTAGAATCGACGACCACCGTCCTGGACGGGGTGACACGCGGACGCTTCACGTTAACTGGAGCCTGGAATGCGCGTTCTCATCGTTACGGATTCATTCTCGCCGAGGATGGACGGGGTGGCGGTCTCCGTCGACTCGCTGATTCACGGCCTCGTCTCCGCCGGCCATGACGTGGGAGTGGTCTTTCCGGGACGGCGCTCGGGATACGAGGTGGACGCGACGGGCACCCGGCGGTGGCGCGTGCCGTCGCTCAGGACGCCGCTGGACGGATACCCGGCCTCCATCGCCTCCACGAGGAGCATCACCCGGATCGTCCGTGCCTTCGAACCGGATCTCGTCTCCGTCCAGACCATCGGCTCCCTCGGGGTGGCGTCCCTGCGCGCGCTGCGCCGGGCGCGACCGCCCGTCGCGCTCTCCTGGCACACGGACTTCGAGTCCTACCTCGGCAAGTACCGGCTGGCGTGGCTGTTCATACTCCCCGCGTACGTCGTCCTGAGGGGAGGTGTCCCGTCGCGCCGCGACCTGACGAGGAGGGCGGCCGGCGCCGGCGGGTCCGGGGTCATCCGGGAGATCCTCGCGTACGTGGCCGACGCCGCCGACCTGCTGGTCGCCCCGTCCGCCAAGACCGCCTCCTACCTGAGGGGCCTGGAAACCGGGCGGCCGGTCTTCGTGTTGCCCACCGGCGTCGAGGAGTCGGACCTGCGGGGAGGGACGCCGCCGGAGGGCCTGGTCGAGTCCGTCGAAGCCACCCCGAGGGGAAGCCGCGTCGTCTATGTCGGCCGCCTGAGCCGGGAGAAGGGAATCGACTTCCTCCTGGAGTCCTTCGGGCACGTCGTGGAGCGCCGGCCGCGGGCGACTCTCATCCTCGTGGGCCCGTGCGAGGACCCGAGAACGCGGCTCCGGCTGCGTACGGCACAGGCGCGCCTGGGAGCGAACCTTCTCGTGCTGGGCCCCGTGGAGCGCCGGACCCTGTCGGACCTCTACCGCCGGGTCGACGTCTTCGCCACCGCCTCCGTCACGGAAACGCAGGGAATCACGGTGTGGGAGGCCGCTCTCACGGGACTGCCCGTCATCGCCAGGGACGACTTTCCCGACGAGGAGGTCCGCGCAGAGGTCCTGGGCGGCCTGCGGACCCCGGAGGAGTTCGGCGACGCGGTCGTGAGCCGCATCGACCGGGAGACCCGGGCCGAAGACGCCGGCAGGACCCGAGTGGGGCCCACCGGCACCGACAGGGCGCGGCTGCTCGTGGCGGCGGCCGGCCACGTGCTGTCCGGCGAAACCGGCGAGACCGGGGAGCCCGGCGGATCAGCCCGTCCCGGACCGTGGTTCCCGCGAGACGGGGCCTGGCGCGAGGGATGACGACGTGCGCGGTTCCGGCCTTGGCGCCCACCGCCGGGCGGCTTTCCGCCGCCCCGGCACGCCCTCCCCGGAGAACGCGACCGCTACCCGGAGCCTCCCGGAAACCCGGTCGTCACCGGCGTTCCAGGAGGACCACGGGGATCTCACGGGTGGTCCGCTCCTGGTAGGCCGCGTACTCCGGCCTCGCCGACACCATCAGGCGCCACAGGGGCGGGCGCTCCGCGGCCGTGGCGGGACGCGCTCGGGCGGCGAAGGTCTCCGTACCGGCCTGCACGGTGACACACGGGTCGGCGAGCAGGTTCAGGTACCAGGCCGGATGGCGGTCCGCGCCACGGTTGGAAGCCACCAGGACGTGGCGGTCGCCGTCGAGCCCGTAGACCAGCGCGGTGCGGCGCAGCTCGCCGGTTCTCCGGCCCCGGGTCGTGAGCAGCAGGTCGTTCACACCCGGCCGTGGCCGGCCGCCCGTCTCCCGGAAACGACGGATGTGCTCGGCGATCCAGGGGTCCGGGCTGTCGTGGATCTCGGCCATCACGCCTTCCGGACGCTGAAGGCGACGCGGTGGTGGCGAGGGGCCTCGATCTCGTCGAGCAGCGCCACCGCGAAGTCCGCGTACGTGATCCTGTCGGCCGGGTCCGCGTGATCGGCGATCCGGTACCGGCCGGTGCGCGTGCCGGCATGGTCGAAGTCACCGGCCGGCGCGACGTACGTCCAGTCGAGGTCACACTCCCGGAGCACGGCGAGTCCCGCCGCGTGGCCGAGGTAGAAGTCGCGGTACTCGCCGGGATAACCGGGCTCGTCCATCAGGGGAGCACCCGACGCCCCGGGCATGATCGACGCGAGGCCGACCACCGCCAGCCGGCGTACGCCCGCCTCCGCCAGCCCGGTGGTCAGGGCACGGGCCGACGCGGTGAAGAACTCGTGGGGCGGCACCGACAGGTCCGCGGCGGCGCTGACGGCCGCGTCGTGCCCCGCGGCCGCACGCGCGACGCCCGTCCCGTCCGTGACGTCGCCCGCCACCACCCGCGCGTCGGCCAGGTCGCCGTGGCCCGCGGGGTCGCGCACCACGGCGGTGACCCGGTGCCCGCGCCGGTGCGCCTCGGCGACGACCCGCCCACCTGCTCTGCCGCCCGCGCCGAAGACCACGATGTTCATGGCGAACCACCTCTCACCGGGGCCGGATCCCGTCCGTCCGGCCGCTTCGCGGACGCTATCGGGGGCCGTGGTTACCTCCGGGATACCGGCTATCGTGAGGCCATGAGGGAACCCCTGCCCGCCGACATGTTCGACGAGCTGTGCCCGTCCTCGCTCAATCCGATCCGCTTCGGCGACAAGTGGGCGGCGCTCGTCATCCGCTGCCTCGAACACGGGCCGCGCCGGTTCTCCGAGCTGCGCGTGCCGCTGAGCCGCGTCACTCCCAAGGTCCTCACCGGGTCACTGCGTTCCCTCGAACGGGACGGGCTGGTCAGGCGCACCGTCCACCCCGGCGCGTCCTCGCGTGTCGAGTACGAGCTGACCCCACTCGGCCGCAGCATGCTCGGGCCGATGGCGATCGCCTGCGACTGGACGCGGGAGCACTGGGACGAGTTGCTCGACGCCCGCGAGTCGTACGACGACGGCGCCCGCCTCGACCGCACCGGCTGACACGGCGAGCCACGCCCCGCACGCATCCGCCGCCCCGGCCAGCTAACACGCCGTCGACCCGCACGCGTCCGCCGCCCCGGCCACCTGACGCGCCACCGATCCATACGCGTCCGCCTGACGCGCCGTCGACCCGCACGCGCGCATCCGCCGCGATCAGACCCGGCGTGGTGAGGCGACCGGGAGCATGAGTGACGATCTCCCGGCCGATGCTCGGTGGCGTTCGGGAAATCGCGGTTCGGGGCTGGTGCGCGAGAATGATCTCGATATAGTGTTCGAATCAGTAGTTGATCACATCCTCGGCTCTGTCCGCTCCGTACCCGATCGGGAATGTGCGCTCGTTCCCCCGTCGGCCTCGGCATCCGCACCGGCACCTCCTTCGCGCGAGGGCTCTCGGCCGCATGTCCATGACCGGGCCACCCCTCCGCGAAGGCAAGAACGATCAAGCTCGCGGAACGTTTCGCCTGTTCGCTGTGGAGATCACGAGAAAGGAACACCTGTGGGTTCAACGACTTCGGCAGGACGTCGCCTCCGGGGGCTGCTGGCCGTCCTGGCCCTGGCTCTCGGCGTCCTCGCCACGGGGGCGCAGGCCGCCTCGGCCACCGCCACGAACCTGGTGGGCAAGCTGGACATCGCCTTCGAGCGCACCACCGCCTCGAAGTGCCCGGTCACCTTCGACGTCCACGGCTACTTCGAGGGACTGCCCGCGGGCGAGCAGACGATCGAGTACCGCCTCGTCGGCGCCCAGGAGTGGAAGACGCTCGCCGTGCCCGCCAAACGCGGCGACGTCCACCGGGCCGTGCTGGAGACCGTCACGTGGGAATGGACGCCGGACTCGCCTGACTACGCGGTCCAGATCGAGATCAACCAGCCCGACGGCCTGCGGTCCGACGTCCTCCACTACTTCAAGTGCAACACTCCGCCGTCCGACGAGACGTTCGGCGTCGCCGCCGAGGACATCGTCCGCACGGCGAGCGGCGGCCCGCTGGCCGAGCTGGCGGCCGACGCGCAGCTCGCGTCGGTGCGGGCCCGGTCCGGCGCGCAGGTCGCGCTCGTCAACAGGTACGACGTCAAGGCGGACCTGCCCGCCGGACCGGTCGACTTCGAGCGGCTGTGGAGCGCGCAACCCGCCGGGCTGGCCGTCAACGTGCAGACGATGACCGGTGGCCAGCTCAAGAAGCTGCTGGCCACCCCCAACCCGGCGGGCTGGGTGCTCACCCCGTCGGCCGGGCTGCGTTACACCCTCGGCGGCGGGAAGGTCCTGTCGATGAGGCTCGACGGGGTCCCGGTGACCGCCACGCAGGAGATCAGGGTCGCGGGCGCCTGGAGCCTCATCGCCGGTTTCGACGGCTGGCCGCGCTGGGAGGGGACGACCACGTACACGAGCGGTCCCGACGACACCGGGGCGCTCGCGACCTACCTGGTCGCCAACTCGCCGGTGCCCGCTCCGGCAGGCGACCGCGTCACCGTCCGCTAGCCGTCCGCCGGCCGTCCGCCGGCCAGGGGCCCGGGCCGGGGGGCCCCCCCCCCCCCGCCGGCCCCCCCCCCCCCGCCGCCCGGGGGGGGGGGGGGGGGCCCCGGGGCGCCCCCCCCCCCGCCCCCCCCGCGGCCCCCCCCCCCCCCCCACCCAA